>JAJDDV010000072.1 GCA_029260135.1 Phycisphaerae bacterium
GCCTTCGACGCGGCGTTCGAGCAGTTCGTCTGCGAGTGAGCGATCGGGTCGGAGTTGGTTTTGCAGCGCTTCGGCGACACCCGAGCAGTATGAGGCATCGAGTGATTGCTGTACGACTCGCTGGTGGTAGATGGGGTCGCACGCCCGAAAAAGCCTGTCGGCGGTCTGTTCGATGGCGAAGTGGTCTTCGATGCGGGCGACGTTGACGCGGTCTTCCTGTCGGCGGTTTGCCGATTTGATCGCCTGGCCCTGTTCGCTGGAGACGGGGCTGAGCACGCAGTCGCGGAGGCGCTCGAGTTCCCTCGCGGCCCGTTTGGCGATGTCGGTGACGGTGTCGCGATCGGACCTGTAAGTTGACCAATCGGGGTCATTCCAGAGGCGTCCGATCCGACCGACGAAGGGTTCGACGTCGGGAAAGGCGGCGGCGACGAGGAATCGGTGGTCGTCCGTCTGAGGGTAGCCGACCAGGTTTGTCGAATGTGCGACCCATCGATGCTGGTCGATCCAGAACTTCTCACCGCGATCGGTGGCGCGTCCGGCGCTACCATTTCCGCTTTTCTCGAAGGGTTCGTTATCGGCGAGGAGTTCGTCGACTTTGTTGAGGACGCAATGGACGTTTCCGGCATCTTTTACGACGTCGTTGAGCATTTGTACCCATGCCCTGTCACCGACTTTTCGCGGCGTGAGTACCCAGAGGATTCGGTCGAGCAGGGGCGCGACATCGCGGACCATGGCGAGGTGATCGAGGAATTCACTGTCGAAATCGGGGAGGTCGAGGAGGACGACGTTCTGGATGGGGTCGGCCTGGTGCAGCGCGACGTCTGGCGTGACATGCCGGTCGATGCTCTCGAGGCGGTGCGCGACAGCATCTCGGGCATTCTCGTGAACGTAGGCGATCGTTCGATCGGTTCCCCGGCCGACTTCCCCGGCGTCGACGGATACGCGAGTCTGTGCAAGTGCGTTGATCAGCGTCGATTTTCCGACGTCCTTGCCGCCGAGTACACCGCAGAGGACGAGGTCATCGTTGAGTGCCGCGTCGGCACCGGCGGCGAGGTTTGCGGGTGGCCGAAGGAGCAATTCGGCGAGTCTGCGATTGACGGTGGTCAGTTCGTCACTCGCCGAGATGTTTTTGGCGGAATACGTCACAGGCCGATCTCTGGCCAGGGCCAATCTCGCTGGGGCGCCTTCCGGGGCCGGCGGCCTGGACGACGCTGTCCCCGCACCGGACGAGGGGCGGCCACGTGGTGGCTGGTTTACGTCCATAACGATCTGCGTGGCGAACAGCGAAGGTCCGCAACGCGAACTTCGTGCGCCCGGCTGCGAAACGAGAGTGTACGGGGGCACTTCACAGACGTCGACTCCCAGGCCGAATCGGCTCTACTATAAGACGTTGGATGGGTCGGGTTTTGTCGATTCCTGCGGCGCGATGCGGGAATTCGGTAGGCGACTCGAGACGTCGCCAACCCTTATTGCGGGCCATGGAACGGTCGATAGATGGTTGCCGCCGGGGCGCGACGGAGGTTGTGCGTTTGAGGGTCCCGACGGCGCGTGCTAGAATCAGGGTGGAAGGCCGTTCGACCGGGTCCGAGAAGGTGTGGCGTGGCGGGCGGTCGGTGGCGAGAAGCCGTTCATGGTGTCATGAACGCCGCGTCTGAGGTAGAAACCGTCCTCCGGGCAAGGTGCTCTTGTGGGGCGGATCGCGCTGGACGAGAATGGTGGCCGCGCCGGGCTGCGGACGGCGAAAGCGTCGTGTGCGGACTGGCAGGGGCAATCGGGGAGACCACGATCGATGTTTGAACGATTTACCGATCGAGCGCGGAAGGTGATGGCGCTCGCGAACCAGGAAGCCCAGCGCTTCTACCAAGAGTACATCGGTACGGAGCACATCCTGCTGGGCTTGGTCAAAGAGGGCTCGGGCGTCGGTGCGAACGTGCTGAAGAATCTCGAGGTCGACTTGCGCAAGGTACGCCTCGAAGTCGAGAAGCTGGTCAAGAGCGGTCCCGAGACCGTCACGATGGGCAAGCTTCCGCAGACGCCGCGCGCGAAGAAGGTGATCGAGTATGCGATCGAGGAAGCGCGGAATTTGAATCACAACTACGTGGGTACGGAGCATCTATTGCTCGGGTTGCTGCGAGAGCAGGACGGTGTGGCTGCGCAGGTGTTGATGAATCTCAACCTGCGGTTGGAGGATGTTCGCGAGGAGGTTCTGAACCTGCTGGGCGCCAGTGAAGAAGGCGAAGAGTCGACCGGTGTCATGCCGGGCGAGCCGAAGAAGGGCAAGAGCAAGACACCCGCACTGGATTCGTTCGGTCGCGATCTGACCGAGATCGCCAAGCAGGGCAAGCTCGATCCTGTGATCGGTCGTGCCCGGGAGATCGAGCGAATCGTCCAGGTTCTCTGCCGTCGTCAGAAGAATAACCCGGTTCTGCTGGGGGAGGCCGGCGTCGGGAAGACGGCGATCGTCGAAGGTCTGGCACAGCAGATCATCTGCGGTGACATACCCGAGTTGCTCGCGGACCGTCGCATCGTCGTATTGGATCTGGCGATGATGGTGGCGGGGACGAAATACCGCGGTCAGTTCGAGGAACGCATCAAGGCGGTCATGAACGAGGTTCGCCGCGCGGGGAACGTGATTCTGTTCATCGACGAGCTTCACACGTTGGTCGGGGCCGGTGGTGCGGAGGGTGCGATCGATGCGTCAAACGTGCTTAAGCCGGCGTTGAGTCGCGGTGAGATTCAGTGCATCGGCGCGACGACGCTGGACGAGTATCGCAAGTACATCGAGAAGGACACGGCGCTCGAGCGGCGTTTCCAGCAGATCATCGTCGAGCCACCGACGAAGGACGAGACGATTCTGATTCTCAAGGGTCTGCGGGATCGGTACGAGGCGCACCACCGCGTACGCATTACGGACATCGCGCTCGAGCAGGCGGCGGAGCTGTCGGCTCGCTACATTCCGCGCGTTCAGCCCGACAAGTCGATCGACGTGATGGACGAGGCGGGAGCGCGGGTGCGACTGAAGTCGATGACCAAGCCGCCGGATCTGACCGAGCTCGAGCGGGAGATGGAGAAGCTCAGCGGCGAGAAGGACGAGGCGGTCAAGAACGCGGACTACGAGCGTGCGGCGCAGATTCGCGATCAGCTCGACTCGATCAAGCTCAAGAAGCGGCAGTTGCAGAAGGAATGGCGGGATCGGAGCAAGGAGATCGACGGCGTCGTCGACGAGGAGGTCATCGCCGAGGTGATCAGCTCGATGACGGGCATTCCGCTGACGCGAATGGGACGCGACGAAGCCGATCGACTGCTGGGTCTGGAGACCGAGCTGCACAAGCGCATCGTCAGCCAGGAAGAGGCGGTCAGCGCCATCTCTCGCGCGGTCCGGCGCAGTCGCAGTGGATTGAAGGATCCGAATCGGCCGATGGGTAGCTTCATCTTCGTTGGACCTTCCGGCGTCGGAAAGACCTATCTGGCGAAATGCCTGGCGGAGTTCATGTTCGGGGACCCGGAGGCGCTGTTCGTGCTCGATATGTCGGAGTACATGGAGAAGCACAACGTTTCGCGTTTGATCGGCGCGCCGCCCGGATATGTCGGTTACGAAGAGGGTGGCCAGCTCACCGAGCGGATTCGCCGGCGCCCCTACACCGTGATCCTGCTCGACGAGATCGAGAAGGCGCATCCCGACGTGTTCAACATGCTCCTTCAGATTATGGAGGAGGGGCGATTGACCGACTCGTTCGGCCGACACGTCGACTTCAAGAACGTCGTGCTGATCATGACGAGCAACATCGGCGCGCATCGCATCACACACCAGGACGAGTTCGGGTTCGGCAAGCGTGATGAGGAAGTGACGTACGAGAAGATGAAAGAGATGCTCAAGACCGAGCTGGAGGAGCACTTCCGGCCCGAGTTCTTGAACCGGTTGGATGAGATCATCGTCTTCCATAAGCTGACGCACACGGACATGATCTCCATCGTCGATCTGGAACTGGCCAAGCTGGCGACGCGTATGGACGAGAAGGGGATCGAGCTGGAGGTCATGCAGGACGCGAAGGACTTCCTCGTCGAGCACGGTACGGACGAGAAGTTCGGTGCCAGGCCTTTGCGTCGCGCGATCGGTCAGTTCCTCGAGGATACGCTTTCGGAGGCGCTGCTGCGTGGCGAATTCAAGGGCAAGAACAAGGTCAAGGTGACCGTGCAGCCGGCGAAATCGGACGACGAGCGACCCTCGCTGAAGCTGGAAGGGGTGGTCGTGGAGACGAAGGAACCGGAGGCGGTCGGCGCCGGGCATTCCGAGGAGACGTAGCGGCGCGATCGCGCTGATGGCGCATTGATGTTTCGAAACGTCACCCCTTGTGCGGGTCGCGGGCTTTGGTCTTGCGGCGCCTACAAGGGGTGATTCTGTAGGTGGCGTTGATCGGCATGACGGGTGGCGCGCGGCGAACCGGATCGGCGCATCGCGATTCCTGATTCAGCGGAACAGGGCGTCGGTGATACTTGCGGACCCTGTGTATCCGTGCTAGGAGTTGTCTCCATGGCGAAACGCAAGAGACGCAAGTCGCAGACTCCTGGTGACACGCCGTCCGTACGGAAGTCGGAGCCGGCGGTGAAGGGTCCGGAGAAGCCGTTGCGCGTGGCTCGCGCGCTGAGCACAGTGCTGCTACTGGTCGGGGCGGTGATGCTGTTCTTGGGCGGCGGTGTGTTGACGGGGGCGATCGAGGAGGGGTGGGGTTTTCCGATGAGTCCGGTGCCGAACTGGGGTCAGCCTTGGGGGGCGGTGCTGGTTGCGGCGGCGATTATGTACATCGTCGGCCCCGCCCTTCTGTACGTGCGGCCAGAACGGGGCTCGATCTTTCTGATGATCGTCTGCGGACTGAGTGTGGTGCTGGGTGTGCCCGTGATTGAGAGCACGACGGAGATCCTCTACAACCTCTTCCAGGATGTGAAATCCCGGCCGATATGGTCGGACTCGGTGTGGGCATACTTCACGATTCTGCACGTGGTGATCTGCGTGGCGTTGTACAAGGCGTATCCGTCGCCGGGGGGTGAGGGCGAGGTGGCGTCCACGGGGTGATGGCGGAGGCGCGTAGCGAGGTCTTGAGCCCCACATTTCATCGATCCGTGTCCTCCTTTCGTCCGCCGTTGCCTGTGTCGCGCGGCCGTCGGTTTCAAGCGAGCCGAAGCGTTCCTCGGCTGTTTGTGTCGGGATCCACTCCCGGCGTGCGCGGGTCTTCACGAGCCGTGTCAGGCTCGGCGCCGTGACCTCACCGTGCGCGATGTGAAGGCGTGATACGTACGGCGTGACGTTCACATCCTCTGCAGCGTTGCTGTACCTTTCTTTGCGTTGACTTACGAAGCCGTCTACTCGTTCGTTCGAGGAGTCGCGCGTTTGCGCGTCTTTCGCTCGTACACTTTAGTAATTACGCTTGAAGTCGCTGACGTTACTCACCCAACAGTTTTCCGGAAAAAGTCTGTGACAGTGACACCACGTTCTCGGTAAGGCGTGTGTAGTGACCGCGGTCTTGTTTGGGGTGTCCCATAGTGTTCGGAGATTCACGACTTTTGTGGGGAGACATATTGTGAAGATGAGAATCAGTTTGACTGTTGCGGTCTTGGCAATGGGCGGAGTACTTCTTGATTCCGCGATGGCACAGCGAAGTGTTGCTGATCGCGTTCGTGTGTTCAAGGGTGAAGGGCTTATTTCCGCGTTGCAGGAGCCGGTGCCGCCGGTTGTGATTCATGAGGCCGTGTTCGGGCGCCCGGTGCAGCTATTCGGCGTGCAGGCGCTCGACGCTTATGGCACTGAGATCGGGGCGGTGATCGAGCTCGAGGCTGCAGGCGCGGGGATTGTGATTGACAACTTCCGCGCGTTTCGCGTGGATACGGGTGATCGGATTGAGGTGGGTGATTTCGTCGTGGGCGGCGTCGTCGCCAACGCGGGTGAGACGGCCGTTCTTCTTACGTTCGCGGGGGCGCATGACATATTTCTGGGTCCTGGCGAGCGATTGTACGTCGGTACGGAGGAGCGTCTCTTGCGGGAAGCCGACGAAAAGGGCTCGGCGCTCACCGCTAAGGCAACCCCCAAGAAGCCAGGAACGCATTGCCCGGTGTGCAGTTGCACATGCACATGTACCGGAGGGGGGCATTGCACCATCACGTATGATACGACCTCGGGTGCCGACGTGTGCGCCCTCGGAAACAGCAACGGATGCGTGTGTCCTGCGGTTTCCGGGCAGCCTGACTGCAATAGTGGAACAACGTCTGGCTGCAGTCGGGTCTTCGTGCCCTGCGAGCCTGAACCCGAGGAGCCAACCGAGCCTCAGGGGTAGTTCCGGTTGTAGGGCTCCCGGTGTTCGGGAGTGGAGATCCGGGTTTTCAGTTCTGTGTCATCTTGGATAATAGATGCGTACTTGCGGAGGTCTGCTCGGTCACGGTCGTCAAGTGACCGAGCGCTCCGCCAGTGTCTCTCTCGATATGAGAAGTGTGGCGAGTCACCTATGGGCTGTCGTAGCCTGTGGGCTGTGCGCCCGACTCCGAAATGGACGTGAGCGGCTATAGCGCAACCAGTCCAAACGTAGCGGAAGACTGGCAGGATGCTCCGGGCGAAATGGACCCCCGAACGCTACAATCGGATAGAGTGTGCTCTAGGGTCATCAGGAATCGGTGAATCGCGGCGGCCGGGATCGGCAGCGTTGTGTTCGCCGTTCAGAGAGTGTGACTCTCAATGCGAGTGGGTCTTCGCACTCGGCGTGTGACGGAGCCACCAGCGGCGCCAGGCGAGATGTGCTTCGCGATCGCCCATTGTCATCCGGTCGTCCGCTTCTTGGGTCTGGACTTCCAGCGTCGGTGGATCCAGAGGTATTGTTCGGGGGCTTTGCGCACCGTGTCTTCGATGGCGGTCGTGTAGGCTTGGGTGATCCAGCGCAACGGATCATCCTGTGCCTTCCACTCATGGGGGTGGACAACCCGCTCGATACCGACGGTGTATTTGGCGACCTTTCCCTGGCGGCGGGCATAGCCCACGACAATCGGGACGTCGGCGCTCATGGCCAACAGCCCGATGGACTTGTAGGTTGAGGCTGCCTGTCCGAAGAAGTCGACGAAGATCCCTTTCCTTCCCGCGTCCTGATCACCGACGAACGCCAAAAGCTTCCCGTCTTCGAGCACGTCGAGGGCTTGGTCGGTGGCGCCTTTCTTGTCGAGCAGCGTCAGACCGGTGGTGCGTCGGCTTTGAACGATGAAACGGTTGAGGTAGACGTTGTCGAGCGGGCGCATGACAGCCATGGTCGCGAAGCCCAGGCAGGCGAGCAGGTGTCCGGGAACTTCGAAAGCGCCGTAGTGTCCGGTGACAAGAATCACGCCCCGTCCTGAGAGGATGGTGTCGAGGGCTTCGTCGAAGTTTTCGAGGTCGATGTAGCGGTTCCAGTTGTATCCGTTGAGGAGGCGTGGGAGGCAGATGGCTTCGACGGCGAACATGGCGACGCTTTCGAGGCACCGGTCGGCGATCTTGGCGATCTGGGCGGGCGTGTATTGGTCGCCGATGGAGTCGGTGAGGTGTTGGATCGCCCGATCGCGGTGGCGCGTCGTGGCCTTGGGCCACAACCGTGCCAAGACGCGTGCGGTACGGAGGTTCCAGTCGATGGGGAAGATCTGCATGAACGCGAAGATCAGGCGGATGGCCAGGTAGTAGATCCAGGCGGCGGGTCCGGACCTGGCCTTGGTCATGCGGCGTTTCCAGGAAAGTTTCCGTTCGTCGGGTTGCATCCGAATCATCCTAACACGGGTCCCACGACGGATCACGCCAGAGGGGCCCCTTGACGGATGGGGTGGCGGCGTCGAAACAGGTGTCCATGAGTGACCGGCGTGAGAATTCGGGCGCGGAGCGGGAGAGCGCGCCGTTTGCGTTCGACGATCTTCGTTACGCCCTGCCGACGGAGCTGATCGCGCAGCAGCCTCTTGCCCAGCGGGATGGGTCGCGATTGTTGGTTGTCGATCGGTCGGCGGGGACGTTGACGGATGCGCAGATCACGGACCTGCCACAACTGCTGAGATCCGACGATCTGTTGGTACTGAATGACACGAAGGTCCTTTCGGCGAAGTTCTTCGCGCGTCGAACGAGTGGCGGCGGGATCAGAGGGCTCTTTGAACGTGAAGTTACGCCGGGCGAGTGGGTAGTGATGCTGGCGCCGTCCAAGCGCCTTCGGGTGGGCGAGTTGCTGCGGCTGGTCCGAGCCGGGGAGGACGGGGTAGCCGGTGCGGAGCCGGGCCTCGAGCTTCAGGCTGACTTGGGTGGCGGTCGATGGCAGGTGGTCTACCAGGGCGAGGGCAACGCAGCCGAGGTTCTCGAGCGGTTCGGAATGATGCCGTTGCCTCCCTACATTCGCCGGGGCGCCGGTAGCGTGGCGGAGGACATGGTCGATCGCGAGCGGTATCAGACGGTGTACGCTCGGCGGAGCGGTGCGGTCGCGGCGCCGACGGCCGGGCTTCATCTGACGGGTGCCTTGCTGGATCGGATCGAGGGCGTCGGTGTCGAGACGGCGTATGTCACGCTTCACGTCGGGGCTGGGACGTTTGCGCCGATCCGCGCCGGGGATCTTTCGCGGCACGAGATGCACGCGGAGTGGTATGAGCTGAGAGAGGAGACGGCTGCCGCGGTTCGCAGGTGTCGCGATCGCGGCGGCCGGGTCATGGCGGTGGGCACGACATCCGTGCGCGTGCTGGAAACGTCGGCTGACGCGTCGCGGCCGGGGTCGGTTCGATCCGGGTGCGGGGAGACGGACATCTTCATCCTCCCGCCGTATCGGTTCCAGGTGGTGGACGCGCTCTTGACGAACTTCCATCTGCCAGAGAGCACGCTGCTCGCGCTGGTGATGGCGATGGCGGGCGTCGAGCCGGTGCGTCGAGCGTATCGGCATGCGATCGCGGATCGGTATCGGTTCTTCAGCTACGGTGATGCGATGCTGATTCTGTAGTGCGCCACCGCGGCGACGGGTCACGCGTCGGTGAAAGCTGTTTGGGAGAGTGAGCGGCTTGGCGACTCTTGACATCCTTGCGCTGTTGTTGATTGGTCTGTTGGCCGGTGGCGCGGGCGGTCTGCTCGGCGTCGGGGGCAGTATCGTCATGATTCCCGCGATGACAGAGGTGCTCGGTCCGGATCAGCACCTCTATCAGGCCGCGGCGATGATCGTCAATTTCTTCGTTGTCGTTCCGGCGGTGGTTCAGCATCGCCGAGCGCGTGCGATCGAGCTGTCGACGGTGCGTCGACTCATGCCGATGGCGTTGGTCGCCGTTTTGTTGGGGGTGGGGGTCAGCGAGCTTTCGTTTTTCTCGGGCGAGGGCGAGGCTCGGCTTCGTGGGTTGTTCGGAGTGTTTCTGCTCTTGATGGCAGGGTATGACCTGTACAGGTTGTTCCGGCGTGAGGGCTCGACGATCGATCGCGGGTCCATTGGCGGCGGCGGGTTGAGTTGGGCACGGGCTGCGGCGGTGGCGGTTCCGACGGGGCTTGTGGCGGGCTTGCTGGGCGTTGGTGGCGGACTGCTGGCGGTTCCGTTGCAGCGGCGCATCCTTCGAATTCCGATTCGTACGGCGATCGCCAACTCAGCGACGATCATCATCGCGACGAGCCTCTTCGGGGCGGCGGCGAAGAACTACGCGTTTGTGACAGGTCATGGACACACATTGCAGTCGTTTCTGTTGGCCGCGGTTTTGACACCGACGGCTATTGTCGGGGCACTATTCGGAAGCCGGCTGACGCATCGCCTTCCGTTGAAATGGGTCAAGGCGTTGTTCTTTGCACTCCTGATAATAGCGGGACTGCGACTTACGTGGTCTCTTTGGGGATGAGCCGCCAGAGATTGCGGTAGGGGGCGGTGGTGTAGCCTTTTACGCCGGGGGTCTTTGTTCCGACGAGGATGAGGCGATCGGGTGTTTCGAGTGCGCGCTCGATCGCACCGCCGTCATCAGTACAGAGGATGTCCAGGTCCGTTCGGTGGGTGCGAATGGATCGTGCGTACCACAGCGGTGTGGCGAGCCGCCATTCGACGCAGATGGCGGTTCGCGGCGGAAGGGACTGGATGTCCAGCTCGGTCAGGAAGGGGCGGGCGTCTTCCTTTTTTCCGGGCGATACCCGGTTCGGGGCGCCGGTCACCGTGAGGGTCGCCACGGCGGCCGCCAGACTGATGGCGACGTATGGCGCGCGCTTCTGCTCGTGTGGAAGCAGGATGGAGATCGCGACGCCGCCGAGTATGGTGGCAGCGAACAGTAGCGGGAGTAGATCGGCGGCTTGCCCATGAAGGCGGTATAGGCAGACGAAGACTGTGCTGGCGAGGAGCATTCCGGCGAGGAGCACCGCACTGGCCCGGCAGCGCATGAGCGTGACGACCACGCCGAACAGGACGATCAACCAGGCGAGGGCGAGGATGTACTGTTGATGCGGGGGAAGCAGCTCGTGGCGAAGCCAGAGGATTTTCATGCGCGTCTCTCGCCAGGAGGTCCCCATGAAGTGTCGGAATTGGCGGCCGCTGGCCTGCCAGATTACGCGCTCGAGCTTTGCTCCGGCGCCGGCGGACGCTTCGGGAAGGACTTGCAGTCGCGCATTATGCTGCTCAATGTAGTTGTACGTGGCATCGGGCCGATCGCGAAGCCAAAGGTAGGCAAAGCTGAAGAGGCAGGGGCCTGCGATGCAGGCTGCTGATAGGCTCAATGATGCTGCCGATCGACGCCAGGAGACATCCCATCGATTCCGCCCTAGCCACCATGCGGTTGCGAAGAACGGGAAGAAGAAGAGCACGGGGGGGCGATTCGCCAGTGCAAAGCCGAAGAGCAGTGCGGCCGGAAGCAGGTCTTTTCTCTTTCCGTGATGAGTGAAACGAATCAACAGGTAGGCGGCTGCGGCGACGAGGGCGAGCGTGGGCAGATAGACTTCCGGAACGATCAGCGCTGTCCAGATTCGTGGGTGGGCCGTCAGGATCAGCGTGGTGGTGCCCGCGAGCCAAGCACTGACCCCGAGGCGCATCTGCATCAGCATGGCCAGCCAGAGTACGACGATTCCCGATGTCCAACAGGTCAGCGTAACGAGGTAGGCCGGGTCGACGCCGGGGATCCTCGTGACGAGGTATCCGATCGTAGCGTACCCCGGGTATCCGGTGGGGTGCATAATGCCCAACGTGGAGGAGGCGAGTTGAAGGTCTCCCGAATCGCTGAAGCAGACCCCGGGGGGAAGCCGCGTGAGTGTTACGGCCGCAACGAGCAGCAGAACCGATCCCAGCACAATGTGTTCGGTCGGTTTGAACGTTCGCCACATGCCACAGGTGCCAGGGGCCGCTACTTGAGCCTGTATCTCCCGTCGCCCAGGGCGATGTCGGCGCCGGCGTCCTCGAAGTGATTCAAGTAGCGAAAGACGGTTCGCCGCGAAGACCCCGAGGCCTTCATCATCTGCTCGAGCGTTGCGCCTTTCTTGAGCATGGACATGATCTGTTCGTGTCGACCGCTGACGGAGTCGGTGCTCTTCATCGTACGTACGAGCGAAGACGCGGTTTTTTTCTGCTTGGCGCTGGCGCCAAACCCCCCCTTGTTCAGCGTGAATTCCAGTGCCCGCAGGATTGTCTGATTCTCGAGGAAGCTTGTATTGCGCACCTTGTTGTCTCCCAAGTTTCGAGCCCAGCGAACCGATCCGGCGACACGACTCTGCCGGACCAGAGATCGTAGCGGAATCGAGTAGAGAATGCCAATGGGTGTCTCTTTTTTGCCGTGTCGATACGAGGCCGCTCTCAAGAAAGCCTCGGGAGCGGCGCCGGCTTTTCCTGGATTTTCACCGGGGCAGGGGCAAGAAGCCCACCGCGCCACAGGGTTGCCTGCGCGACCGATGCAGCCTGTATTGATGCGGCGGGGCGCCGG
Organism: Phycisphaerae bacterium; assembly: GCA_029260135.1. Classification (GTDB taxonomy): domain Bacteria; phylum Planctomycetota; class Phycisphaerae; order UBA1845; family UBA1845; genus OFTM174. The sequence goes on from JAJDDV010000072.1 coordinate 11,893, forward strand.
CGAATCGCGGTGCAGGTTTCGCCTAAACACCCTGAATCAGTGCGGCAGGTGCCCGGAGGTTGACCATTTTCTGAGGGCCGATGATCTTGGCGACTTCCGCGGGAGGCGCGCCGGCGTCTTCCTTGTAGTGTCGGGCGTCGGCCTCGGAAATCTGGGAGACCTTGAGCGTGCCTTCAACGACCGCGAGCTTTCCGGCGGCTTCCATCGGTACGAGGCGGCCGTCGACGGGGCAGGTGAACTTGACGAAAAGGGTATCGCCTTTCTCGGGACCGGCCAGGCGGATCCAACAGCCCTTTCGCGCACAGACTTCGTTCACGATGCCGCGCACGCGGACGAGCTTGCCGTCGTACCTGGTGGGGTCGGCCAGAACCTCTTTGGCGCAAATGGTCTTGGCGCTGGCGAGTTTCATCTTCTGCCCGTAGCGAGCCCACTTGGCGAGGTCGCCTGTCTTAGAGCAGGGGCTGGCGTCGGTTCCGGCTTTGCTGCACGGAGTCTTGCACCCCCCGCAGCCCGCCTTTTTCTGCGTAGCCGAACATCCGGCGATCATGATGAAACAGGAACAGATTGCGGCCGCAACGGTTACGCGACGCTTCATGGAAGTCCTCCTTACTTTGATCACTTCATGTCTTGTTTCTTGGATTCCAACAACCGGTCGGCGATATCACCTGGCAGGAATCGTACCGGATGTCCCGAAGACGGACAACCCACCTTGACGTGGTTGGTCAGGCCGCCTTCAATGGCGCTTCGGCCGGTCCACGACGCGGTGGTGGCAGTCTGCCGAGCGGTGGTGAAGGGAATGCAGGTGGCGATGGTTCGGCAATGGGAAGTGGAATCGGCGACGGGCCGGTGCGTGACCACGGGACGACTGTTCGCGGAGGGGGACGAGTTCTATGCCGTGCTCTTTGAGAGCGGAGAGACGTTTGCCCGCCGTGATTACAGCCCCCAGGCGTGGGAGGGTCCGCCGGATGGGGCGTTCTGCCATTTCAAATCCCGGGTCCCGATCAAGAAGAAGAGCAAGAAACTGCTGGTCAACAACGAAGTGATCGTCGGTTTCTTCGAGCGCCTTGCGGCCGAGACCGAGCCGGTGCGCATCCAGTTCCGGTTTGTGTTGGCGTTGATTCTGATGCGGAAACGGCTTCTGAAGTATCAGTCCACCACCGTTGAGGATGGCGCCGAGGTCTGGTCGATGACGCTCGTCAAGGACTCATCGGAAAAACGTGTGGTCAATCCACGTTTGACGGATGAGCAGATCGAGGTCGTCAGTCAGGAGCTCAGCACGATCCTCCACAGCGATATGGGGGAGTGGGCGCAGCCCGGCGAAGAGGAACCTACCGACGCGAACGCGAGCCTTCCCGATGACGCCTCACCACCGGACTCCTAGCGTGCGGTTCACAGGAGGCGTTGCCCTCTTCGGACTCGTCCTCCTGGTGAGTTCGGGGTGCGAGTCGCCTCCGAAGCGGCTTCCACAGACGCCACTCTCAATGGCCGAGGCTGCGGCGATTGCGAATGCGAATATCGCGCGGATCGGGGGGACGCTTCGCGCGGTGGGCGCGGTTGACGGTCAGGTACGGTCCCCCGGCGGTCGCCGGCGGAGCTATCACGTTGACGGTGTGCTGTTCTATCATCGTCCCTCGTTCGTGCGGTTCGAGTTGAAAGCCCTTGGCCATCGGCAGTTCCTGTTTGGGGCGAATCTCGAAGAATACTGGGTGTACAGCAAGGAGGAGGGCCGCTTTCACTGCGGGCGTTACGACGACGTCGAAGATCCGGAGTTCACGGTCGACATCAGGCCCGATAATCTTGCGGATGCGTTAGGACTGACGCCGATTCCCACGCCATTCTACGTAGGATCGCAAGACGATCCCTCGTCCGTGTCGGCCGACGGGCCCGGTCGCGAGCCGACGACGTGTATTCAGCGTGTGGTCGACGACTACCAGCAGATTCTGTTTGTCGTCTATGACCAGCAAGGTCACCCCACACTTGAAAAAGAGTATTGGTTGGACCGATGCGCTCCACGCCTGATCCGACAGGTGATCTTTCGAGACGGTGACGGCGTGGTGACGATGACGTCGAAGCTGGACGACTACCGGCCGCTGCCGGACGGGGGTCCAGCGCTCCCTCACCTCATGACGGCCGACTGGCCCCAGACCGCAGGACGGATGCGTTTTCAGGTTCGCCAGTGGGCAATCGTGCCGACGGTGGGCCCTGGCGGCATTCAATTCGCCCCCCCGAAGCCCTGCCGGGGACCCGGGTTGCCCGATAACTTCAGGCGCTAGGTCGGGCATCCGATGTTTCTTGGGGACGTACGAGCCTCGTGCGCGCTGCGTGAGTACCGGCGTCACGAGCGCCCTCTGGGCTGCGCTCGACGATCCCAAGAGGTATCTACCGATGTATTGCGATTTCTTCGGACTTCGCTTCCGGCCGTTCGAGGACCGGGCCGACACGCGCCTATTTCATCCAACGGGCGCGTGCGAGGAAGCCCTTGCGATGATGGAGTACGAGTGTCATTACGGCAAGGGAATGGCACTTCTTCTGGGCGAGGCGGGAACCGGCAAGACGCTTCTGGTTCGGATGCTGCTGCAACGCCTTCATGCGACGGACCATGTGGTTGTACTTACATGGCCGTCCGCCGCACAGACGGACCTCTTTCGGGAAACGTCGAAAGCCTTCGGCGTTACGCTCCCGTCATCGCAGCACCAGAGTCGCAGTGTCGCACGGTTGCGACGCCATCTGATTCGAAACATCGGGGCCGATCACCGGTCAATTCTTGTGGTGGACCAGGCGGAGAATCTGACGCCTGAGAACCTCGCACAGCTTGCGATGTTGAGCGAGTTGAACTGCGACGATAAGAAGCTACTGAACGTCATCCTCGTGGGGCAACCCCAGATTCGGAATCTGCTTGAACGTCCTGAGGCCGCGAGGATTCGACAGCAACTCTATGGCGAGCGGGTGCTACCCCCGTTGACCCGGAAAGAGACCATCGCCTACGTGTCCCACCGCCTCCAGGTGGCTGGCGCCGCAGAAAGTGCTTTCTTCGAGCCGGATGCCCTGGAGCTGGTCTACGAGGCGTCGAACGGTCTTCCTCGCCTGATCAACCACATCTGCAATGCCGCGATGCTGGCGGCGTATGGCGCGGAGGAATCGTCTGTGACTCGGTCGTTTGTGTCTGAAGTGGCGCCGGCCGGCCTCCCGTCCGAACGATCCATCGAGGTGAGCGAATTGGGTCTTCGTTCTTCGGACCAAGTTGCGGCCGGCTGGACGTCGGAGTCAGCGTCCGAAACGCCGGTCGGGTCTGATGAAGCAACTGAAGCACTGCCGCCGACACCGGTCGTGGACGAGTTGGTCGAGGATACGGTGTTTGACTCCGTGGTTGAGGAGTGTGAAGGGCCTCCGGCGGCGTTACCGGCATCGGACAGCGTCATGCCGATCGGTTCTTCGTCGCGTTCGAGTTCGATGTTTCTGCGTGGCGAGACGTTGCTGGGGCGGCTGGAGCGCGCACTGGCCCGCGCCGAGCGAATGGACACGACGATTAACGCCTCTTTGTCGCAGCATGCCGCGGTTGAACGACACTTGGGTACGCTGGTCGATCAGGCGGGGCGGCTGGTGAAGGGGCTCCCGGACCAAACGCAGCACGCGACGCGGTACGCCGAGGAATTCGAAAGGCGGATTGCGCGGGCGAAGCGAGATTCCGAAGCCCGATCGGCCGACATCGACGCTCAGATGACGCGTATCGCGGATATCGCAGATGAAGCACAAGTACATCTTGACGGTCTCGAGCAGGCCTCCGCGGACGCCGGCCAAACGCGATCGAAACTGACACTGTCCGCAGAGCAATTGGCGGACAAGGCGGACGAAGTGCAGGCCCGAATTGCGGATCTGATGTCGGGGCTCGAGATGAGTGAGTCCGCCAGAGAGCGGCTTCAAGTTCTGCTGAACGAGGAGGCGTCGGTCGCGTCGCGAGCCGAAGGGAAGTTGAACGAGTTTCGAGGCGGTTTGGAGGATGCCTGCGCCGAAGCGCGCCGACAAGAGGAGAAGGCGATCGAGATCGAACGGTCGAGGGTCGGGCGCGTCGCTCAGCTTGCCGCATCTGTGGTGAATGATGCGGAAAAAAGTGTCGCGGAGTTGCAGGCCACGGCGTCTGGACGGTTCGAAGAGCAGATGCGGGCGATCATTCGCGGGCACGAAGAGTTGGCGAGTCAGGAGATCGAGAAACACCGCGCCGCTGCCCGGGCGATGCTCGACGAATCGGAGTCGCGGTACCGGGCTCTGGAAGGGGCGATCACGGCCGGCCGGGAGAAGGCGGAGGTGACCTTGGCTCTTCAGCGGAAGGCCGCCGATGAAACGCATGACGAATTCGCCGCGCGGATCCGCCACCAAGTTGAGGCGCAAGAAGAGGTCGCCCGTCGGACGATTGAAGAGCACCGTACCTCATTCCAGTTGTTGCTCGACGAATCGGAGTCGCAATACCGTGCCCTTGCACAGACGATCTCGGCCAGCCGGGAGAAGGCTGAGGTGACCTTGGCCCTTCACCAGAAGGCCACCGGCGAGACGCTGGACAGATTCGCGGTGAGGATGCGCCGACAGCAGCAGGAGCTGAGTACGATGGAGCAACGTCACCCGGTCCTGGCGCGGTCAGTGAAAGAACTGGACGGCCAACTCGGTGCCTCGTTGGCACGTACGCAGCATCTTGCTAAGACGGTTCATGACGTCGAGTCCAAGTTCAACGGACTAGCGACCCGCGGACAGAGGGCCGTCAGCGGTTTGTCGACTGCCCTTTCCCAAGGCGAGAGTCTCCTGGAAAACGTCCATAACGCCTGCGGGCAGGTGGAAGCGATGCAACGGACGGTCGCCACGACCCTCGCCGAGGTGGGAGGGGCGTCGGAGCGGCTCAGCGCATTGCACGACGAGGCTAGCAGGGGCGAGCAAGCCGTTGCGAAACTCACGTTGGAACGTGAGTCGGGCGTGGCTGTCGCCAGCCAACTGGAGGACCTGGTGGGGTGCGCCACTCAGCTTCATGAGGCGATGCAGGGTACCATCGCGCATACCGACGAGAAGATGGGTCGGTTGACGTCACATCACGCGGCGACAACGCACGTGCTCGGGGAACTTAACGAAGTGACGCGGAATTCGCACGTTCTCGTCGAGAAGATCGCGCCGTTGATCGAGCAGGCGCAGGCCCTTGAAGAGCAGACGGACTTCCGGACAAAGGCCCTCGCGGAGAGCAGCCGCAACGCCGCGGCACTGATCGAATCCGTGGCGGCCGTGACCGCACCCGCAGAGGAGGTCAACACGGAACTGGCTCGCCATTTCGAGCAAGCACAGCGGTTGGACCGCGCGATGGTCGAACGGTGCGACGAAGCCGGAGGGCTCGTGGAGCGGCTCGAAACCGTCGCGACTACGCTTGGCGAAGTGGATGCGACCCAGGCACAGATGACCGAAGTGACTGAGCAAGCCGTGGCCGTGCATCGCGAATTGATGGCATCGTCCGAAACCGCGGAGAGGCAGAACGCGGCCCTCGAGGAGCAGCGTGCGACCGTCGAGCAGGCGAAGGAGACGTGTTCGCGAATCAGGACGGATACAGAGACCGCCGTAGGTCGATTGGCGGAACAACTCGCATCGGCCGAAAGGGCGCTGGAAACGCACGAACCGTTGATTACCGGCCTCCACACGCAGACCAACGCGGTCGAGGGTCGCTTGCGCGAACTGAAGATCACCACCGAGGGCGTTGAGCAGAAGCTGTGCGAGTTGACGGAGCGTCCGGCGGAGATCATGGAGGGTGCCCAGGCGCAGGCTGAGCAACTGGAGGCGGTCTGTTCGGCCGTGCGGAAGATTTTCGCGAGTCTGTCTCAGGCCACGCTCGACGCACACAAACAGACCGAGGAGGCGCAGAAATCCAGTCGGGAGGCTATGGAGCAGCTCGCCCAATCGAGTTCCGAAACGCAGCATGCGGCGCACACACTCAACGAATGGGTCGCCGAAGCCGTCAATGTTCAGGCACGGCTTGAGAGAACGCTCCAGCAGTGTCCGTCGATTCGCGAGACCCACCCGGCAGAGACGCTGCGACGGATGTCGGTCATGTCGGTGCCCCGACCGGCGAAGTCGATCGCGGCGGGAGAGCTTGCGGTTCTCACTGAACCCGGCAAGGAAGATGCTCCGGCGGGGGAGACCTCGCAAAAGCCTCAAAGCCGGGCACAAGAAATCGCCAGCCTGCTGGAAGAGGCGAAGCGCGCGACAGCCGCATCGCCGGGGTAGCTCCAACGCGGTCTGGACGCCGCCGCGGTTCTGAGGCTTGAACCGTTGGGCTGTCATTTCGCACGTGTAGGGTCGCCGACTCCGCTCGCCGCGGAGGCGTGGCTTGTCGGTGTTTCAGCACGCACCGGCCTGCGGCTGACCCCACTGAGCGGAGAGTTTCATGCGTCTGATTGCCGTTAGGTCACCGATCCGACTATAGTCCCCAAGTTCCAGAGAGCGTCCGGCCATTCCACCGCACCGAGAGCGGCGAGACGGTTGTGTGCTCGGCGACTCGCGTGACTGGGGCTTGATACCCGTGCCATCCGGACGAATGCCTGGTGAACGACGCGACATTACTCAGCCACCCCCGTCGAGACTTCGTGGCGGCGTTGATTCGGTTTATCATCATTTGCGCAGGCGCCGGTCTGTACTGCCTGTCGGTCATCGGATCGCCGTCCGCATCGTGGACCGCTCGATTGCCAAAGGTGGCGATTGAACTTAGAGGCAGGCTTTACGGTGGGGTCCAGTCCCTTTTGAGTTGGTTGGGCCTGTCGGAATGGGGCGGGTCAGAGCTGCGCGACAGCCTCTACCTACTGCTGGTTGGATGCGCCATCCCCTGGATCGTGATGGGGTTGCTTCGCAGAGGACGGCCGTCGGATATCGGATTTCGGCGACCGAACGCGCTGAGTTGGCGCTTCATCTTGGTGAGCCTCATCGTTGCGTCGGCTCCGCTGGTGTGGTTGGGGCTGCAGCCGACGCTGGGGCAATACTATCTGCCCCATCTTCGTCGAGCCGGGATACTGCCCTTCTCGCTCTACTACCTGTGTAACATGTTCTCAGAGCACTTCTTGCTCCATGGCGTGATTCTGGCGGCGTTTCGCCCCGGCTTGCGTTGGCCCACGGCGGCCGGGGGGGCCGCGTCGGAGGGCTCAGACGGGTTCGTGAGGCCTCTTCGATGGCTTGGCTTTGCCCAGTCGACCGGTGAGGCCCGAGGCGTGCAGAGGGTATCCCGTTGGTCAGGTTTGGCGGACGGGTGCGTTGCGGGGATCCTTGGTTCGACGGTGTTGTTCGCCCTGGTTCACGTGGGCAAAGACCCGCGGGAATTGGTGACGTCCATTCCTGGCGGGCTGGCGCTGGCGTTCATGGCGTATCGCACGAATTCTTGGCTGACGCCCTTTTTTCTCCACCTCCTTACGGCGGGGACGGTTTGTTTGGTGATGCTCATCGTGGCGTGATGGTGCACCCCTCCCTGCGCATCTAACCCGGGCAAGAGATCTTGCGTTCATGGAACGCCGTCTCGTCCAAGTGCCAATTCACGACTGCCGCATCACCCACCACTGGGTCAACAGGACTGCCAGGAAAGCTAACGCGCCGCCCAGGCCGCCGACACGCAGCCGTTGGGCGGAGTTTGCCGGTCGATCCTGCACTTCACACGACACGAGCGTGACGTCAGATGCGTCGGCTTCACGCTGTCTTTCCGTGGCGAGATCCTGCAAGCGGGTGTCGATCACGCCCAGTTCGTCGTGCAGCACTTGGGCTCGGGCCGATGCTATACCCGCTGCCTGTGTGGCCTTGAGGTAGGCGACAGTCTCGTCGGCTTTGCGATTGAGCTGTGTCTGCAGCTCCAGCATTCGGTCGACAGACTGGTCGTAGGCGGCACGACGCTGCCGGACCGCCATCCGCGCCTGCTGCAACTCGATGAGTCGAAGCTCGCGGGACCTTTCGATCGCCTTGGCCTGGAGTTTCGTGTCGATGGACTGGATTCGATCGCGTGTCCGTCTTCGCAGCCCTCGCGCGCCGAGCAACGCCGCATCGAGCCGGAAGTTCTCGGGGGTCTCGAGCGCACCGGCGGCAAACTCGAACCGGTGATGAGCGGTCTGAGCGGTCTGGAACGCGCGCGTGAGGTTGGCGTGGAAAACGTGGAGTCTGGCGCTACCGGTCGGGTCTTCACTGACCGCGCGAACGCTCGCGCGCAGGGCCGTCATTCGCTTTGAACCGTCGAACAGAAAGTCCCGCAGGCTGCGGCGCACCGTCTGGAACTGATCGACGATCTGGGCGTTGTGGGGGTCGGGTTCGATGCGTCTCAGCAGCGTAAACTCTCGATGCCAGGTCTGGGAGAATGACGCCAACGCCGTCCGATAGGCCTGGGCGGCCGTGCGGACCGGCGCAAGGAGGGCACTCGTCGATGCCTCTACTTCAGGCAGCCGTTGGGGCGAGACGATCGCGATGAGATCGTCCACCGCCAGTTCGAGCGGTTCCAGGGGTCCGGAAGACTGCTGCCAGACGTTGAGAAGATGGAGCTTGAGTTCTGTGAGATTCACCCTCAGCTCGCGGAGATCCTGTTCCAGGGCGTCGTCGGCTTTCAGTGCCTCCTCCCGATCACTTCGGCTGACCACGGCATGAGTGGGGCTGGGTCCGGTCTCGAGGCGTGTGACCAGGGTCTCTGCCAGACCGAGTTGGCCACGTATTTCCGCAAGATCGGCCTGGAAGGAGTCCCACCGATCGATTTCGCCCAGGCGGGTTGTGTCGGGGTTCACTGCCGGCACAACGGCGTCTGTTCGGTCCGCGCTGCTCCGAGCTTCGGTCCACCGGGTGCGGAGGGCGTCCCCGTACTGTGCGAGGCCTTTTTCCGCCTCGGATTGTCGCTGTCGGGCTCCCTGGGCTTGGGCGTCCATGTGTTCGCAGAAGCGGCCGGCGAGTCGACGCAGGTCGTCCAGCCCTGTACTCGGCTCAGCAACGATGACACCCAGCCGCAGAATGGTGCCATTGGGCGACTCCAGTGACCAGGGCTGCAGCGTGGAATCTCGCGGGTCTGTGCGCTCGAACTCGCTACGAACAAAGTCCGAGAGTTGCATGCGGTACTGTGAGAAACGAACGGAACCGGTCACGCCGCTCACGTGAAAGGTCGCGACACACCGGTATTGCGGCGGTTCCAGCCATGCCAGTAGCGCCCCAACCGCGAGGGCGAACCCCGTCGCCAGCATGACCGTTTGGATACGTTTCGGGGCCGGGCGATCGGCGAGCGGGTGGATGTCGAGGGCAGTTTTCGAGGCTTTCGGTTCCGGTGGCACTGCTCGGGACGCGGTGTCTGCTCCGAGGCTGTCCGGCGATGGTGATCCCGTGGGCTCAGTGGGCATGGAACGAGGTCTTTCAGTCTCAGATCCTCAGGATGGTATCGATCTCGGCACGGTCGCCGTCGGAGAGGCTCCAGCCTACGCCACCCACGATTTCCAGCAGTTGTGAGGGGCGTTTGGCGCCGACCAAAGGCGCCGTTACGCCGGGGTAGTCGACGGTCCAGTTGATCGCCAGCTGTGCCACCGTCTTGTCATAGCGGGAAGCGATCTCGCTCAGCCGCTCCACGACACGCAGGTTCCGCAAGTAGCGATTGCCGAGGAACTCGGGGTCCCTGGCGCGGACGTCCTCAAAGGTGTCTTGTGCGGTGAATTTCCCCGTCAAAAGGCCCTTGGACAGCGAACTATAGGGCAAAACGGCGAGGTTGCTCTCTTGGCAGTAGGGGATCAGGTCGTTGGCCGCGCGAAGATGCAGCATCGAGAACGGTGGTTGGACCGCGTGAAGGGGGCCGAATTCGCGTGCCAGCGCAATCTGTTCACAACTGAAGTTCGAAACGCCGATGGCCCGGATCTTCCCCTGGTCGCGCAGGTGTGCCAGGGCTTCCATCGTTTCGCGAATGGGGACCTCGGGGTCGGGCCAATGACACTGATAGAGGTCGATGACGTCGGTGCGAAGACGCCGAAGGCTTTTCTCGCATTCCGCGACGATACGCTGGGGGGACAGGGAGCGGGGAGGCCACTCGTCTTTGGATCTCGGGAAAAGCAGCCCGCACTTTGTCGCGAGGATGACATCGTCGCGTCGGCCCCGAATCGCCTTGCCGACGATTTCCTCGGCGTGCCCCAGGCCGTAGATCGGTGCCGTGTCGATCAGGTTGATGCCGCAGTCGATCGCCTGGTGAATCGTCGCGACGGACTCGCGGTCGTCGACGTGCCCCCAGGTTTCGACGGTTCCTCCCGCAGCCCATGTACCGAGGGCGATGGCTGAGACTTCGAGTCCGCTATCACCCAGGGGGCGTCGCAGCATGGATTCGCTCCGGCCGGTGTTTGTCTTCGATCAACTCTGGGAATGCGGTTTCGATGAGCCGGGTCCGCGCCCTGTCTTGCTCGTTCACGTCGCGTACATCTTAGCGACGTGCGATGAGCCGGACAATGTTCAGTGGCGGCGTCGAGTTCGGCGAGTTCACGACCCGCCGGCGCTTCTCCGGGTTTGCCCCGCGCCCCGAGATTAAAGCGACACGGGATTTTTGTAGTTTTCAGTTTCCGTAGATTGTGTCAGCGATGTGTCGACGTTTCCGATATTTTTGTGTTTGACAGCAGGAAGTCGATGTTTATACTTGCCGGGCTCATGGTGCAGGCGGGCGCCGCGGCGATGCGCGCGGTGCCGCCCTGAGCGTGAGCGGTACGCGCGATTTTGACATCTGCCCGTGAGCGCGCATCTACCGGCTCATAGGAACGACGGCGACAACGTCGGTGCGCGTGCGCGATCGGCGTCACGGTGACCCCAAGCATACGTTGCTGCTGTAGCTCAGCTGGTAGAGTGCGTCCTTGGTAAGGACGAGGTCACGGGTTCGATTCCCGTCAGCAGCTTTGTGGCCGCGGGAATGTGCAAGGTAGTAGGCGGTTAGCGAGTGGAGGTACGCCCGGGATGGCTAAGGAACAATTTGAACGAACGAAACCCCATGTCAACGTGGGCACCATTGGTCACGTTGACCACGGAAAGACGACCCTGACCGCCGCGATGACCGCGGTCCAATCGGCCAAGGGTCTGGCCAAGTTCAAGGCCTATGACGAGGTCGCTAAGGCGTCCGAATCGCAGGGTCGTCGTGATGCGACGAAGATCCTGACGATCGCGACGGCGCACGTGGAGTACGAGACCGAGGGGCGCCACTACGCGCACATCGACTGTCCGGGGCACGCGGATTATGTGAAGAACATGATCACCGGGGCGGCTCAGATGGACGGTGCGATCCTGGTGGTCTCGGCTTCGGATGGCCCGATGCCTCAGACGCGCGAGCACATCCTTCTCGCTCGCCAGGTCAACGTTCCCCACTTGGTCGTTTTCCTGAATAAGGTCGACCTTGTGGACGATCCGGAGCTTCTGGACCTTGTCGAGATGGAGGTTCGGGAGTTGATGAGCAAGTACGACTTCGACGGCGACACCATTCCGATGATTCGCGGTGCCGCTTCGGAGGCGTTGCTTCATCCGGAAGATGCCGAGAAGACCAAGTGCATTCAGGAACTCCTGGATGCGTTGGACAGCCACATTCCCGAGCCCGAGCGGGACGTGGACCAGCCGTTCCTGATGTCCGTGGAGGACGTTTTCAGCATCAAGGGGCGTGGTACCGTGTCGACCGGTCGTATTGAGCGCGGGAAGGTGACGGTCGGAGACGAGGTCGAGATCGTAGGTCTGACGGACACACAGAAGACGACCGTCACGGGCGTCGAGATGTTCAACAAGCTGCTGGACTTCGGTCAGGCGGGCGACAATGTCGGCTGTCTGCTCCGCGGAACCAAGAAGGACGAAATCGAGCGTGGGCAGGTGTTGGCTAAACCCAAGTCGATCCTGCCTCACACGAAGTTCGAATCGCAGGTGTACGTTTTGACCCAGGAGGAAGGCGGGCGACACACACCGTTTTTCAACGGGTATCGGCCGCAGTTCTACTTCCGTACGACCGACGTCACCGGATCCCTTCAGCTACAGGGCGCCGACATGTGCATGCCGGGCGACAACGTCGTGATGGAAGTGACGCTGGGCAAGCCCATTGCGATGGAGCAGGGCCTGCGGTTTGCCGTCCGCGAGGGCGGTCGAACGGTGGGTTCGGGCGTTGTCGTGAAGGTGGTGGAGTAGAGGCGGCACCGGTGAGCCGGTGGAAACGAGGCTTGATCTGCGATGGCCAAAGCGGCAAAGCGTGAGTATGTGTGGCTCCAGTGCAAGGAGTGCAAGGACCTGAACTACCGCACGAGCGTCAATGTGATGGGCGGTACGCCAAAGCTGGAACTCAAGAAGTACTGCAAGCGGGAGCGCAAGCACACGGAACATAAGATCAAGCGGAAATAAGGACGCTTCCACCGCCGCCGGCTCGAACCTGCTTAGGAGCGTAGCTCAATTGGCAGAGCACCGGTTTCCAAAACCGGCGGTTGGGGGTTCGATTCCCTCCGCTCCTGTCCAGGGCGAAGTTGTCCGGACGGCGGATTCCGGATGGCGTCATAACAAAGGCGTTCGTTGATGGGCTCGACGGTAAAAGAGAGCACGATGGTAGATGAGTCCGATCGCGGATCTGACGGTTCGTCGCAGGGGCGTCCCGAGGGGACACCGGGCGGTGGGCCTGCGGATCGACGGGCGCCAAGGCGCCAGGGCGGCGTTCTGGCGCAGTACAAGCCGGAACAGGGCAAATGGACGCGTCGTGGGACGTTCATCGGCGCGGGTCTGATCGCCTTGTGGGGTGCGTGGAGCCTCTATGATCGTCTTCGCGGTTTCGAGGGTGAGAGCTGGCAGTTGTTGATTACGCCGGGTATCCCCTTGGCTGTCGCGGTGATTCTGGTGGTGATTGCCTGGCGGATTTCGTTCGTCAATCGCAAGACCAGCGACTTCATGATTGCGACCGAAGGCGAGATGAAGAAAGTCTCGTGGTCGTCGAAGCGTGAAGTCATCGGTTCGACGAAGGTGGTCATCGTTTTCACGATCCTGCTGGCGATTCTGCTGTTCGTTGTGGACTTGGTGTTCCAGAACTTGTTCCAGTATATCGGTGTACTGAAGGTAACATGACGGGTACGGATGCGACACCTCCCGAGACGGGTGAGCCGGCCTCGACGACTGCGCTGGGCATGGAATGGTATGTGCTCCGGGTTGCGTCGAACAAAGAGGAACAGGTTCGCGACGCGTTGCAGCGAAAGGTCGCGATTGAGGGATTGGAGGCGCGCGTCGGCCGGGTCCTGGTTCCTACGCTCAAAGAGAAGCGGATGCGGGCTGGGGTGCTCCGCGTGGTCGAGCGTAAGCTCTATCCCGGTTACGTTTTCGTCGAAATGGCGTGCGAAGAGGACGGCTCGGTGGCAGAGGGTGTCTGGTTCCTCGTCAAAGAGACGTCCGGCGTCGGCGATTTTATCGGTTCCGATGGCAAGCCGACGAGCATGCCCGAACCGGATGTCGCCGTGATGCTGGCGGCGTCGGAGAAGGCGGAGGAAGACCCCGGGTTGTCCGGGCTGGACATTCACAAGGGTGACCAGGTCAAGATTACGGACGGCGCCTTTGAAAGTTATGAAGGCGAAGTCGAATCGGTCGACGAGCGTCGCGGTATGGTCAGTGTCATCGTGTCGATCTTCGGGCGGATGACGCCGGTCGAAGTGGGCTACTGGCAGCTCGAGAAGGTGGAATGACCGGGTCGGCGTTTTCGTCGATCTGCCAAGAAGTGAGATAGAGCGAATCGTGGCAAAAGGAAAGAAAAAGCTGGCCGGGACGATCAAGCTTCAAGCGCCGGGAGGTCAGGCGACGCCGGCGCCTCCGATCGGTCCCGCGCTGGGACAGCACGGCGTGAATATCGGTCAGTTTGTGCAGCAGTTCAACGCGGCTACGGGCGCGCTGAACGGAACACCGGTGACGGTGGTCATCTCGGTCTACGCGGACAAGTCGTTCACGTTCGAAGTCAAGAGTCCACCGGCGGCCGTTTTGCTCAAGCAGGCGGCGCAGATCGCCAAGGGAAGCGGCGTACCGCACAAGGAAAAGGTGGGTACGGTCACACGAGAGCAGGTCCGGGCCATTGCAGAGAAGAAGCTGCCGGATCTCAACGCCAACACGATCGAAGCGGCCGAACGCATTGTGGCGGGAACGGCGCGATCGATGGGTGTGGACGTGGTGGATTGAAACTCGCGCCGCTACGGGCGTGAAGAGGGTCGTATGGGTTATCGCAGCGTACAATATCAAAAGCAGGTTGAAGCGGTCGGGGATCCTTCCGAACCCGTTTCGGTCGACGACGGAATCAGCCGGATCAAGCAGATGGCGGCCATTCGCGGAGATCGTTCCTACAAGAACGGCAAGAAGCGAAAAACCGCGGATGCCACCGTCGAGATCGTGATGCACCTGGGGATCGATGCGCGTCAGGCAGACCAGATGCTCCGTGGGGCGATTTCGCTTCCTAAGGGGCTGGGCAAGGCGCGTCGCGTCATCGCTTTCTGTGACGCGTCGATGGAGGAAGAGGCCAAGGCGGCGGGCGCTGTCGAGGTCGGTGGCGAAGAACTCGTCAAGCGCATTCAGGACGGATGGGCCGACTTCGATGTGGCGATCGCTCACCCTTCGATGATGGGGCAGGTCGGAAAACTCGGACGCGTGCTCGGTCCGCAGGGAAAAATGCCGACGCCGAAGTCCGGAACGGTGACGCCTGAGGTCGCGACGGCGGTGAAGGAATTCTCCGGCGGTCGCGTCGAGTTTCGCAACGACAGCGGTGGGAACATTCACCTTCCTGTGGGGCGCTCGAGCTTTCCGGACGAGGATCTGAAAGAGAACATCGAGGCGGTCATCGACCATATTACGAAGATCAAGCCGGCGGCGGCGAAAGGGCAATACCTCAAGCGGGTCTGCCTCTCGGCCACCCGGACGCCTTCGGTGACGCTTAGCACAGGGACCTGACGAACGGTAAGGCCGGGTCGGGCGGCGGTGCGGAAGCGCCGGCTGCCGGCCGGTCTCCAGAATTCAAGACTGCGGATAAGGCTATGAGTAAAGCGATCAAGGCGATGATCTCCGACGAGTACCGGACGCGCTATGACGGCGTGGAGAGTGCTTGTGTCGTCGATCTTTCCGGATTGACTGTCCAGGAGCAAGAGGCGATTCGTGCTTCGTTGCGTGAGCGATCCGCTCGCATGGAGGTCGTCAAGAATCGGTTGGTCCGCCGCGTGTTCGAGGCGGGTCCGCTCGAAGCGCTGGGGCAGGCGCTCGAGGGCCCTTGTGCCTTGGTGACAACGACGGGATCGATGATCGACGTGGCGAAGAGCCTCGTGGCGGCCGCCAAGGAATTCGAGCGTCTCGAGCTCAAACACGCGCTGCTGGACGGTGACCAAAGTCTCTTGAGCGTCGTGGAACTCTCCAGGCTCAAGGGTAGGACGGAGTTGTTGGGCGAGATTCTTGCCCTGCTGACTTCGCCTGGACGTGCGGTCGCGGGTTGTGTTCGATCGCCGGCGTCGAAGATCGCGGGTTGCCTCCAGGCCATCGCCGACAAGGCCGCCTAGCCGCAGATGGCGTACGCATTGGTCCGTGGATCGGGCCTTTCGATATACGATCAGATGAAGAACGCTGCACGCCGACTGGTCCGCAAGGCCGGATGAAATGACCCGCAACGGGCGGGGCGCCTATCGGCGTGGCGAAAACGGTTGACGTTGAGGAGTGGTTGACGATGGCGGAAGCACCGGCAGTTGAGTTCAGTAGCGAGATCACCGAGCTGGCTGAAAAACTCGTAAATCTTACCGTGAAGGATGCTCAGACGCTCGTGGATTGCATGAAAGAGGTCCACGGAATCGAACCGGCTGGCGGTGGTGTCGTCATGGCCGCTGGCGCGGGCGATGGTGGTGGGGCGGCAGCCGCCGAAGAGCAGACCGCTTTCGACGTTGTCCTCGAGGGTTTCGGCGACAAGAAGATCCAGGTGATCAAGGTCGTTCGCGCCCTGACAGGTCTGGGCCTGAAAGAGGCGAAAGAGCTGGTCGAGTCTCATCCCAAGCCGGTCAAAGAAGGCGTGACGAAGGAAGAGGCCGAGAAGATCAAGGGCGAGATCGAGGAAGCGGGCGGCGCCGTCAGCATCAAGTAGGCCCGACCGCAGCTTCTAGTTCATGCATTCGTCGCCGATCCGTCGTTTCGGTGCTGGGTGTGTGGCGCGTTAGTGAGGTTCGCGAATCCGGTTTTGTACGATCCGCGATGGATACCCATCAGCCGTGGGGCGGGATCGATCGGCCTTTCTGGGAGGGCCGGTCCACCAGATGCCTCACCGGCAGATGCTTCATTCCCTGACATCACTGGCAAGGCGCCGCTCGTACGCGCCGGGCAGGCCTGCTCCGGGCGGTGGCGTCGAAGGGTCCATTTTTCCTGAGAATGAGGGTTCAGTCTGATGGTAACCACCGTTGCTGTACGTAATTACGCCAAGGTGGGCGACGCGATGCCCATTCCGGATTTGGTGGGCATTCAAACCAAGTCCTATGCCGCCTATTTGCAGGCGGAGCTGGCGGCAGAACAGCGCGATCCGCACGGGCTCGAGGCGCTGTTGCGCGAGATGTTCCCGATCGAGAGCTACGATGGGAACCTCGGGCTTCACTACATCAGCTATGAATTGGGCAAGCCTCGCTACACGCCCAGTGAGTGTCGGGAACTTCGTTTGACCTACGGCATGCCGCTTCGCATCCGCTTGCGCCTGATCCGCAAGGACATGGACGAGATTCAGGAGGACCTGGTCTACATCGGCGACATGCCGATCATGATCGGCGGTGGCGAGTTCATCATCACCGGCGCCGAGCGCGTGATCGTTTCGCAGCTTCACCGTTCGCCGGGTGTGGACTTCATCAAGACACAGGCAGAAGGTGACCGTGCCTTGCATGCGTGCCGGGTGATCCCCGAGCGAGGGAGCTGGCTGGAAATCGAGGTCACGAAGAAAGACAACCTGGTCGTCAAGATCGACCAGTCGAGCAAGTTGCCGGCCACCACTTTTCTTCGAGCGATGGACGAGAAGTTCTCGACGGACGAGTCCATCGTAGAAGAGTTCTTCCGGACCAAGGCGGTTCGCGCGTCGGCGTTGAAGCCGGATATGTACACGGTGTCGGCGATCGTCAACGAGGACACGGAAGAGGTTCTGGTTCGGGCGGGTTGTCAGATCGGTGACGCCGTCGAGCAGATTCAGGATCTGGGCATCAAGAACCTCCGAATCATCAGCAAGGTGATCGATCCGCTGCTGCTCAACACCCTGGCGGAAGACACCGGGCACTCGCACGAAGAGGCACTGCTGAAGATCTACGCCCGCCTTCGTCCGGGAAACCCGCCGCAGCTCGAGAAAGCCAAGAAACTCTTCGCCGAGAAGTTCTTCGACGAGAACCGGTACCGTTTGGGTAAGGTCGGCCGCTTTCGCCTGAATCGCAAATTCGACATCGCCGGCGACAGTGGTGCGATGACGCTGACGACGGACGACATTATTCACAGCCTGAAGTATCTGCTCCAGCTTCGCGCGGGCGAGTCGGCCTTCGCCGTTGACGACATCGACCACCTGGGCAACCGTCGCCTTCGAACGCTCGACGAGCTTTGCGCCGACGAGATGAGGAAGGGGTTCCTCAAGCTTCGCCGAACCGTGCAGGAACGCATGAGTATGAAGGATCCCGACCAACTCGGTCGGGTGGCCGAGTTGATCAACAGCAAGTCGGTCAGTTCGGCGATTGAGCTGTTTTTCGGGCGGGGCGAGCTATCGCAGGTTGTCGACCAGACCAACCCGCTGTCGCAGTTGACGCATGAGCGGCGTTTATCGGCGCTCGGTCCCGGTGGTTTGAACCGCAAGCGTGCCGGATTCGAGGTGCGCGACGTCCACATCAGTCACTACGGCCGGATCTGCCCGGTCGAGACGCCGGAAGGCACGAACATTGGTCTGATCGCGTCTCTGAGCATCTACAGTGTCGTCGACGACTATGGGTTCCTCGTCACGCCGTATCGAGAGGTCAGGGGTGACGGCGTTCCTGCCACCATTCGATACCTCCGTGCCGATGAGGAGATGCGCGAGACACTGGGTCCTCCGGATGCGATTGACCCTCAAAGCGGTTCGTTACGCGAGGGTTCCTTGATTGTCCGTCGATTCGGCGACCTTGGTCAGTGCGATCGCGGCGACGTGACCTTTGTGGACATCTCACCCAAGCAAACCGTCGGCGTGTCGGCGGCGCTGATCCCATTCCTCGAGCACGACGACGCGAACCGGGCGTTGATGGGCTCCAACATGCAGCGCCAAGCCGTGCCGCTCCTGGAAGTGGAGCCACCCTTGGTGGGCACGGGCATGGAGCGGTCGGTTGCGGCCAACAGCGGCATGGTCGTTCGCGCTCGCAAGACGGGAACGGTGACGTTCGTCGATGCCGGACGAATCGTGCTCGATGGCACGGACGAGTACTTGCTGCGGAAGTTCCAGGGCCTCAACGAGCGTACCTGCATGAACCAAAAGCCGCTCGTTTCGCCCGGTCAGCAAGTGAGCGAAGGCGAGATCATTGCGGACGGTCCCGCGACGCAGAACGGAGAGCTTGCACTCGGAAAGAACCTCCTGGTGGCGTTCATGACGTTCGACGGACATAACTTCGAGGACGCCATCATCATCAGCGAGCGTCTCGTTCGGGATGACACCCTCACGAGCATTCACATCGACGAGTACGACATCGAGTGCCGTGATACAAAACTCGGGCGCGAGGAGTTCACCGCCGACATCCCCAATGTCTCAGAACGGGCGTTGGCGAACCTGGATGAAAACGGCGTCGTTCGTATCGGTACGCCCGTACGCCAGGGGGACATCCTGGTCGGCAAGGTCAGCCCCAAGTCCAAGAGCGAACTCAGCCCCGAGGAAAAGCTCCTTCACGCGATCTTTGGTCGGGCCGGCGAGGATGTGAAGAACGACTCGCTCGAACTCCCGTCCGGCGAAGAGGGCATCGTCATCGGCGCCAAGCGGTTCAGTCGGCGCGTTCACATGACGGACGAACAAAAGAAGAAGCTCGAAGCGGAAATCGAAACGTACATTGCGTCGCAGAATGCCAAGATCATCGCCTGTTTCCGTCAGATGTGTGAGGAGATCGAGGCCACCGGTATTGAACCGATGGTCGATCCGAACACGCGCCAGAAAGTCGGGTACAGCAGTCTCGATGAGGTGATTCTGGAGCAGATTGAGGTCTTCACCGAGCACGTTCGGTCGCGTAGCCTCAAGTGGGTCAAGCCGACGGGCCTGCGCGACGAATGTCTCAAGATCGTCGACCGGTACTGGCCTCGGATCGAGGAGATCACCGAAGAGCGCGAGCGAAAATCCGCACAGTTGAAACGCGGTGACGAGCTTCCCTCCGGCGTGCTGGAGATGGTGAAGGTCTACGTGGCGGCCAAGCGGCAGATCTCGGTCGGTGACAAGATGGCCGGTCGGCACGGCAACAAGGGTGTGATCGCTCGAATCGTCTCGCAGGAGGACCTTCCGTTCCTCGATGACGGAACGCCGATCGACATCCTCCTCAACCCGCTAGGTGTGCCCTCCCGCATGAACGTCGGTCAGATTCTCGAGACCCACCTGGGATGGGCCGCCAAGATTCTGGGCTTCCGCGCCATGACGCCGGTGTTCGATGGTGCGACCGAAACGGAAATCCACCAGGCTCTTGCGGAAGCCAATGACCGCGCTCGACAGATCCAGGCCGATTCGTTGGCGGTGGCCGGGGCAGGCCGGAATCGGGTGCTTTTCACGGAACTCCCGCCCGGTGGAAAAGTCCGGCTGCGTGACGGTCGAACCGGGGAGCACTTCGATCAGCCCGTAACGGTCGGCAACATTTACATGTTGAAGCTTCACCACCTCGTGGATGACAAGATTCACGCCCGTGCGACCGGTCCCTACAGCCTCATTACCCAGCAGCCGCTCGGCGGAAAAGCGCGGACCGGTGGTCAGCGCTTTGGGGAGATGGAGGTCTGGGGACTGGAGGCGTACGGAGCGGCTTACATCCTCCAGGAACTGTTGACCGTCAAGAGTGACGATGTCGAGGGGCGAACGAAAATCTACGAGACGATGGTGAAGGGCAAGAACACGCTCGAGGCCGGGACGCCCGTGTCGTTCGACGTGCTCTGCAATGAGATTCGTGGATTGTGCCTGAACATTCAGTTGGAGAAGCGGCGCGTGGGGTAACTCCCTGCCGTCGACACCGAAGTCGGACCCTGTGGTCCGGCGAAACGCGTGGGCGACCAGAGGTCGCGGAGTCTGAAGGAGACGCAATCGTGTTTGAGGACATCCAGTTCGAAACGACGGCCAAACCGGACCCGGACGAGCTGCTGGCCTTTTATCAGCGTCAGCATCATGACACTACGCACTCGCGGGAGAAACTGAAACGAATGGCGGACAGCACCTATTGTTTTGCGACGGCCCGGCACCGGGGCGAGTTGATCGGCCTGGCGAGAGGCGTGACGGACGGGTTGTGGGGGCGGCTGGCGGAATGCAAGCTGGATCCCGCGTTCCAAGGACCGGGATGTATCACCAAGACGGACGGACGCGTCGAGCATGATTCGGGGGGCGTTGCCGCCGAGATGGCGCGTCGCGTGATGGACGCGCTTCGGTCCTACGGCGTAGAGCGGATCGATACGCTCGCCTACGGGACGGAGGTCGACTTCTGTGAGGAACTCGGTTTTCGCAAGATGCGAGGCGTCGTCGCGATGGAACGACCCGCCGAGGAGTCCGCCTGTGCTGCGCCGATGGCATCCTCCACGACCGAATGTCGAGGCTGAGGAACCGTATCCGTTGTTGACGAAGTTCACTCGCGTGTTTTCGAAGAAGAGGATTCGCCACGATGTTGGATAACATCTACGATCGGGTAAACGACTATGCACGCGTGCATATCGCCTTGGCATCACCCAACGATATTCGCAGCTGGTCCTTCGGTGAGGTCAAAAAGCCGGAGACGATCAACTACCGAACGTATCGTCCGGAGAAGGACGGTCTGTTCTGTGAACGCATTTTCGGGCCGGAACGTGACTGGGAGTGTGCTTGCGGAAAGTTCAAGGGCACGAAGCACAAAGGGATAATCTGTGACCGATGCGGCGTAAAGGTGACACACTCACGTGTGCGCCGTAAGCGCATGGGGCACATCAATCTCGCGGCGCCCGTCGTACACATCTGGTTCTTCAAGTCAATGCCGTCGCGCGTGGGCGCTTTGCTCGACATGAAGACGGTCAGCCTCGAGAAAGTGATTTACTTCCAGGACTACGTCGTCATCGATCCCGGCGATACGCCGCTTCAGGCGAAGCAACTGCTCACGGAAGAGGAATACCGTTCGGCGCTGCAGAATTACGGAAGCAGCTTCCGAGCACGCATGGGGGCGGAGGCGGTCAAGGAGTTGCTCGAAGCGCTCGACCTGCGCGCCTTGGCGCTTCAACTTCGCGAGGATCTGATCAAGACGGGCAGCAAGCAGAAGGAGAAGGACCTGGCCAAGCGGCTCAAGATCGTCGAGTCGCTGCGGTCATCGCCGAACGAGGCGTCCTGGATCGTGCTGGAAGTGATTCCGGTGATCCCACCCGATCTCCGCCCACTCGTGCTGCTCGACAGCGGCAACTTCGCAACCAGCGATCTGAACGATCTTTACCGGCGCATCATCAACCGGAACAGTCGACTGAAGAAGCTGGTCGATCTGAACGCCCCGGAAGTCATCATCCAAAACGAGAAGCGCATGCTGCAGCAGGCGGTTGATGCGCTGTTCGACAACGGGCGTTGTCGCCGCCCTGTGTTGGGCTCGAGCAATCGACCCCTGAAATCCATGACCGACATGATCAAGGGCAAGCAGGGGCGATTCCGCGAGAATCTCCTCGGCAAGCGTGTCGACTATTCGGCACGTTCGGTCGTCGTTGTCGGTCCGGAACTCAAGCTGCACCAGTGCGGACTGCCCAAGAAGATCGCGCTTGAGTTATATCAGCCGTTCATCATTCGGCGGCTCAAGGAACGCGGACTGGCCGACACGATCAAGTCTGCCAAGAAGATGCTCGAGCGCCAGGATCAAGCGATCTGGGACATTCTCGAACAGGTGATTTACCAGCACCCGGTTCTTCTCAACCGCGCCCCGACGCTTCACCGAATGGGGATCCAGGCCTTTGAACCGGTTCTTGTCGAAGGAAACGCGATCAAGATCCATCCGCTGGTCTGCCGCGGATTCAATGCCGACTTCGATGGCGATCAGATGGCGGTGCATCTGCCGCTCTCCATCGAGGCGCAGGTCGAAGCGCACGTGTTGATGCTAGCGACGAACAACATCTTCGGCCCGTCCAACGGTAGCCCCATCATGTCCCCGACGCAGGACATTGTGATGGGCGTCTTCTATCTGACGACGGACCACATCAGCCCGCCGGTCACGGAGGAGAACACGCCGCGATACGCCACCACCTTCGAAGCGCTGATGGCGTTTGATCACAAGCGGATCGGGCGCCATGACAAGTTCTGGGTCCGAATCGATGAAGAGACCGTGGTGGAGGGCCTCAAAGACGATCCCACGCCGCCGGTGAACCGGCGTGTGCTCACCACGGTCGGGCGTATTCTCTTCAACGATGTGCTGCCCGAGGGAATGCCGTATTACAACTGCGCACTTTCCCAAAAGGGACTCGTACGCGTGGTGGCTGATTGTCATGCGACGCTCGGGCGGGCCGCCACGATCGACCTTCTCGACGACATCAAGGACATCGGCTTCAAGTTCAGTACGCTCGCCGGTCTGTCGTTCGGTGTTACGGACATGCGCATTCCGGGTGACAAGCAGCGAATCATCGGTGCAGCCCAGAAGAAGGTCGATGCGATTCAACAGGCCTTCAATGAAGGAACCCTGACGAGGCTGGAACGCTACAACCAGATTCTTGACGTCTGGATTCACGCACGAGAACTGGTGACCCAGGCGATGATGAAGGAGCTGCGCAACGACTATCGGGACGCCAAGGATGACTACAAGGCCCCGGGTGATGCCGGCGCGGCGCCCTATCTGAACCCGATTTATCTGATGTCGGAGTCGGGTGCCCGAGGAAGTGTGGACCAGATTCGCCAGCTGGCGGGGATGCGAGCGCTGATGGCCAAGCCGTCCGGTGAGATCATCGAGACGCCGATCAAAGCAAACTTCCGAGAGGGACTTTCCGTGCTCGAGTACTTCAGCTCGACGCACGGTGCGCGAAAGGGTCTGGCGGACACGGCGCTGAAGACGGCCGACTCCGGTTACCTCACACGAAAGCTCGCCGATGTTGCGCAGAACATGATTATCGATACCCACGATTGTGGGACGATCGCGGGGATCACCAAGAGTGCGATCTACAAGGGCGAGGAGGTCGACATTCCCCTGCGAGAGAGCATCGTCGGTCGTACCGCCCGCGACGGGATTCGCAACCCCATCACCGACGAGCTGATCGTGGCGGAGAATCAGGGCATCACGGCTGAGGTGGCCGCGAAGATCGAGGAACTCGGCCTGGATAAGATTCGCGTCCGAAGCATGCTGACGTGTGACAGCACACGCGGTGTCTGTGCGTTGTGCTACGGCGTCGATATGTCCACCGGGCGACTGGTGGAACAGGGCATGGCCGTGGGCATCATCGCGGCCCAGTCCATCGGCGAACCGGGAACGCAGCTTACGATGCGGACGTTCCATACCGGCGGTGTGGCACAGAAGACAGCGCTGGAGAACACGCTTCGGTCGACGCAAAAGGGCATCATTCGCTATCACGACCTCAATCCGGTCGACGTGCCCGATGAAGAGGGTGGCGCGCGAACCGTCGTTTTGAAGCGAAACGGAGAAATCCTGCTCGTCGACGAGAAGGGACGCGAGCTCTCCCGCGACAAGGTTCCGTACGGTGCGATTCTCCGCGTGAAGGACGGGCAAAATGTGTCGCGACGTGACGTCCTTTGCGAGTGGGACCCCCACCTCACGCCCATCCTCGCCGAGGTCGGTGGATTCATCCGGTTCCAGGACGTGGCCGATGGTGAGACCGTGCGTCCGGAGCAGGAGGGGGGCAGCACCAAGTTCGTCGTCATCGAGCACAAGGGTGAGAAGCACCCACAGATCGTCATTGAGGACAAGGAAGGCAACGTTCTCGATTACCACTACCTTCCGGCCAAAGCGCGGATCGAAGTGGAGGAAGGTCAGAAGATTCTTCCGGGAATGCTGCTGGCTCGTCAGCCGCGGGCGATGGGCGGTACGCAAGATATTACCGGAGGTCTTCCACGGGTAACGGAGATCTTCGAGGCTCGCCGTCCGAAGGAACCGGCCGTGATGGCCGAGATCTCCGGTACGGTCGAGATTCGCGCGGACAAGCGACGCGGAAAGATGACGATCGTCGTGCGCAGCGAAAGCGGCATGGAGAAAGAGCATCATGTACCGCACGATAAACACCTTCTGGTCCATGCGGGTGACACGGTCGAAGCCGGGGAACCGCTGATCGCCGGACCGTTGATTCCGCATGACATCGTTCGCATCAAGGGTGAAGAGTCGCTGCAGCAGTATCTGCTGGCGGAGGTCCAGGCGGTTTACCGAAGCCAGAACGTGACGATCAACGACAAGCACATCGAGATCATCGTTGGGCAGATGCTGAGGAAGGTGAAGGTCGAGCAGCCGGGCGATTCGAAGTTCCTCCCGGGTGAGGTTGTGGACAAGTTCCGATTCCGAATCACCAACGAGAAGCTCAGCAAGAGCGTCGTGATCGCGAATCCTGGGGATACGGATCTGGTGGCGGGAGAGGTAATCGAAAAGTCCGCTCTGGCCGACGTCAACGCGGAAGCGGACGCCAACGGCGGTGAGCCCGCCAAGGGCAAAAAGCCCAAGGCCGCCGCTGCCACGGCACTTTTGCTGGGGATTACGAAGGCCAGCCTCTCCAGCGATTCCTTCATTTCGTCGGCCTCCTTCCAGGAAACCACGAAGGTCCTGACGGAGGCGGCACTGGGCGGGCATGTGGACGATTTGCGTGGACTCAAAGAGAATGTCATACTTGGGCACTTGATTCCGGCGGGAACGGGCTTTAGGAACTACCGCAACCTCCGGGTCAAGCAGTTGGGTGAGCCGATCGAGCCAGCGATCGAGATTCCGGCGGAACTGGCAGCGGGCATGGCGTCCCTGGCGGCTCGTGCGGCGGAAACGCCATCGCCGTTTACTTTCGGCGGTTTCGGCGGTGCTCAGACGGTCGTGGCACCGGCGGTCAGCGAAGAGGAATCGGGCCCGGAACCCGGGAATGTGGGTCTGGGCGAGACAGCAACGTAAGGAATAACGGTTTTCGCGTCCGCGGGTCGTCCGCGAGCTGAAGTCGCTTTGGGAAATGTGAGGGAAGGTATGCCGACCATTAATCAGCTGGTGCGCTACGGCCGGCGGAAAGTCGTCAAGAAATCCAAGGTCCGCGACCTGGAGCGGTGTCCGCAGCGACGCGCGGTTTGTCTGATCGTCAAGACGCAGACGCCGAAGAAGCCCAACTCCGCGCTGCGCAAAGTGGCCAGGGTCCGGTTGACCAACGGCCGTGAGGTTTCGGCGTATATCCCCGGGATCGACCACAACCTCCAGGAGCACTCGATCGTGCTGATTCGTGGAGGTCGTGTTCGGGATCTTCCCGGCGTCCGGTACCATGTGATCCGCGGGGCGCTCGACACGGCGGGTGTCGAAGGCGACAAGGAGGGTCGGCCGCGGAACCGCAGCCGTAGCAAGTATGGTGTGAAGCGGCGGAAATAGCGCGCCGCACGGTAACGGACGTCCTCCTCCAGCAGGCGAATGAACAGGGTGGACATGAGGCTGAATGGAATGAAGTCTGCCGCCGTCACGAGCGTGCCGAGCGGAGTGGCTGCGGGGCGGCGCGTTCGCGCGATGGCCTCCGTGGTCGCCTGCAGTATGCTGATCGCCCTCAGCGCGCAGGTACGGATCTACTTCCCGGGTTCCGACGTCCCGATGACGCTGCAGCTCTTGGCTGTGCTGTTGACCGGGTTTTGGCTGCCACCAGGGCAGGCGATCGGGGCGGTCCTTGTCTACTTGGGATGTGGCGCTGCGGGGCTTCCCGTTTTCAGCGGGGCGGGCGGTCTTTCCGGGCCGACAGGCGGCTATCTCGTCGGGTTTCTTGCCGCGGTGGCACTGGTGAGTACGCTGAAGGGCGGTCATCGTGCGGGATGGTGGCGTCTGGTCATGGCGGGTTTCGCAGGGACGGTCGTGATTTTCACGATCGGCGTATCCTGGCGCATCGTACTGGCGCTGACGTTGGGCTTGGGCGAAGGGAACGTCGTGCTGGCGGCGGCTTCGGGGTTGATCCCGTTCCTTGGCAAGGCGGTTGTGGAGTTATTGTTGGCCGTCACGCTGGTGGTGGCCATGCGCGGGCTGAGCGATTGGCGAAAGTCCGGTCGTTCCGCTCGGAGCGACTAGGGGAACGCGATGGCGGTGCGACGCCGGATTGTCCGGTTCGCGGTTTGAAGAATAGAAAGCGATAACGATGGGTTATAAGAAGTTCACACACTCGGCCGAGCAGTTGATACCGGATACGCGTTACGAGAGTCGTCTGATTTCGAAGTTCGTCAACTTCCTCATGTTGGATGGAAAGAAGACCACGGCGACCCGGCTCGTGTACGATGCGCTGGACATTGTCGGGAAGCGCATACCGGATACACCGCCCAACGAGGTCTTCGAGCAGGCGATCGAACGGTGTAAGCCCAATGTCGAGGTCCGCTCCAAGCGTGTGGGTGGTAGCAACTACCAGGTGCCGATGCCGGTGAATCGCAAGCGCCAGGTCTCTCTGGCGTTCCGCTGGATCCGCGCCGCTGCGCGGGCGAAGAAAGGGAGACCCACGTGCGAGGTGCTCGCCCAGGAGATACTCGACGCGTTCAAGGGCGAGGGAACGGCCATGCAGACGCGTACGAATATGCACCGTATGGCCGAGGCGAATAAGGCGTTTGCCCACTTCGCTTGGTAGCTTGCCGTCTGCCAATTTCCCAGTTGAGCCCACCTGAACGATTCGGTGGGCTCGCGGTCTAGATGGAGGCCGTCAGTGATTGCCTCCATTGAGCTGACAGCCATGGTTGATCTGTCCACCGTCCGCAATATCGGGATCGCGGCCCACATCGATGCGGGCAAAACGACCACGACGGAACGCATCCTCTTCTACACCCGGCGCACCCATCGCATGGGGCAGGTCGACGACGGGACCACCGTCACCGACTTCGACGAGCAGGAGCAAAAGCGCGGGATCACGATCTACTCGGCTGCCGTAAGCTGTCCTTGGCGCGATCACACGATCAACCTCATTGACACCCCCGGCCACGTCGACTTCACGGCAGAGGTCGAGCGGTCGCTTCGCGTTCTCGATGGGATGGTTGCGGTGTTTGACGCCAAGGAAGGCGTGGAGGCGCAGTCGGAAACCGTCTGGCGTCAAGCGGACAAGTACGACATACCGAGGATCTGTCTGATCAACAAGATGGATCGAATGGGCGCGGATTTCGAGCGAAGCGTGGAGACCCTTCGCGATCGCCTGGGTGCCAATCCGCTCGTCCTGCAAATCCCCATCGGCGCGGCAGAGACGTTTGAAGGCCTCGTCGATCTCCTCGAGATGAAGGCCGTTTACTTCAACAAGGAAGGTCTTGGTTCGTCGTTCGACGTCGCGGAGATTCCGGAAGACCTGCTCGCGACGGCCCGTGAAATGCATCATCAGCTTGTTGAGACGGTCGCCGAGACATCGGACTCGCTGATGGAGAAGTACGTTCACGAAGATGAGATTGGCGTGGACGAACTTCGAAAGGCGATTCGCGCGGCCACCATCAAACGGGAGCTGACGCCGGTGCTTTGCGGCAGCGCGCTTCGCTACATCGGCGTGCAACGAATGCTCGATGCGGTTTGCGATTTCCTTCCCAGTCCGCTCGAGGTTCCTCCCGTCAAGGCCCAAGACGCGGTCCGCGAGGGCGTTGAGCATGACCTGCGTTGCGACGCGGATGGCCCCGCGGCCGCCCTGGTCTTCAAGATCGTGGCGGAAAAGCCTCTCGACCTTTATTACCTCCGGGTCTACGCCGGCACGTTGAAAGCGAGTTCTCGACTGTTCAATTCCGTGACGGGTGGCAAGGAGAACGTCAGTCGCATCTACCGGATGTTCGCAAAAAGACGCGAGGAACTCGACCGCGCGGCGGCCGGCGAAATCGTCGCCGTCGTGGGGCCCAAGAACGCCTTGACCGGACATACGCTTTGCGATCAGCGACGTCGGGTCGTCCTCGAGTCGATCGAGTTTCCCGATACCGTTATCAGCGTCTCGGTGGAACCGAAATCGTCACGAGACCGCGAGAAGCTGCTGGATGCCCTGGCGGCGCTTGGCCGGCAGGATCCGACGCTGTCGGTGACGGTCGACCCCGAGACCGGTCAGACATTGCTCTCCGGTATGGGCGAGCTTCACCTGGAGGTCACGGTCCAGCGACTGCAGGCGGACATGAACGTCCCGGTTTCTGTGGGGAATCCGCGGGTCTCTTACCGCGAGACGGTCAGCGGAATCGGCGAGGGGCGAGGGCGTTTCGATCGCCAGTTCGGCGGGCGGCGGCATTTCGCGTCGGTGCGTCTGCACATCGAGCCCCGGCAACACCGCCCGGGGCGGGCGAATTTTGAGGTCGTCCGGAAGCTGCCCACGGACGGCGTACCCCCCGAGTACCTCCAGGCCATGGAGACCGGACTGACCGATGCGTCTCACTGTGGCGTTCTGGGGGGGTATCCGGTGATTGATTGGTCGGTCACACTTCTGGATGCCCAGCTCCACGATACGGACAGTTCCGAGACCGCGTTCGAAAACGCGGCCCGATCCGCGTTTTACGAGGCGATGACGGTCGCGACACCCGTACTGCTGGAACCGATCATGGATGTCGAGGTCGTCACGGCGGAGCAGTATTTCGGGCCGATTATGACCGATCTGAATGCCCGAGGGGCCGTTGTCCGAGAAACTCGACCCCGAGGGGCGGACAGCGTGATTCTGGCGGATGTGCCACTGGCACAGATGTTCGGGTACATCACGCGGCTCCGGAGTCTCTCTCAGGGAAGGGCAACGTCGACGATGACGCCGTCGCACTACGCCCCCATCTCGGGGGCACGGATGAAGGAGCTTGTGGGCTAGGGCGAACTTCGGTTTTCTGTGGCGTCAGCACGAGCGTTTCCACTGGGATGCCGCTTCGATCAGCCCCTGCAGCGGTTCGTTCTGGGGTCGGGGGCGTCCTCGACCCCCGCGACAGGGTTAGAAACCGCCAAATTGCACGAAATTCTCCGATGTAGAGCCGTTGACAAGGCCGGCGGTGGGTTTATGCTACAAGGCTTGCGGCTTTTTGGCGTATTCAGCCGCCAGGTTGGTTTGTTGAGAAGGGTTAACGTCGCTTGAGCGCACAGAACACGATTCGAATTCGGATGGAAGCCTACGACACGCGGGCACTGGATGCGTCCGCCCGTGAAATCGTCGAGCAGGCGAAGCGGACCAGTGCCAAGGTTCACGGGCCGATTCCGCTTCCGACGCGAATCGAACGGTATACGGTTCTTCGCGGTCCTCACATCGACAAGAAGTCCCGAGAGCAGTTTGAGATGCGCACCCATAAGCGGATCATCGACATCAGCGAACCGACAGCCCGCACGGTAGAGGCCATCAATCGCATTCAGGTGCCTGCCGGCGTGTTCATTAAGATCAAGACATAGAACGAATAGGCCTGAATTGGTAGGCAACGATGGGATGTTGCCGCTGCCTGCAGGCCCCCAAGACCGGCGTGTGAGCTGCATCGCACGCAATCAAACGAGAAACTCGCCGAAGATTCGGCGAGCAGGGATAAGGTAGCCCTGTATGATACCAGTGCTCATCGGCACAAAGATTGGAATGACCCAGGTTCTGGGCGACCACGGCGTGGTCGAACCGGTCACTGTGGTCAAGGCGGGTCCGTGCGTGGTCCTTCAGGTGAAGACGGAGGAGACGGACGGGTACAACGCGGTGCAGCTCGGCTTTGGTGAGTGTAAGCCGCACCGGTCGACGAAGCCGATGATCGGTCACGCGGCCCGTGCGGGCACCGGGCCGAAGCAGGAAATTCGAGAGGTCCGGCTGGACGAGGCGCCCGACGTTTCGCAGGGTGAGGTCGTGACGGTCGAGCAGTTTTCCGGGGGTGACGTCAGCTATGTCGATGTCACCGGAACGACGAAGGGCAAGGGCTTCACCGGCGGGATGAAACGCTACGGATTCGGCGGTAAGGAAGCTTCGCACGGTGTTGAACGAAAGCACCGATCTCCGGGAAGCATCGGCGGAAGCGCGACCGGTGGTACGGGTCGCGGCGTCAAGAAGGGCAAGCGAATGGCCGGACGCAGCGGCGGAGTGCGCCGGACGATCAGTGACCTCCGGCTCGTCGGTATCGATGCCGAAAATGACTTGATGCTCGTTCGCGGAAGCGTTCCTGGTCCCAATGGGTCCGCGGTTGTTGTGCGGCGTTCGAGTAAGAGAGGCTAGTTCGATGTTGGCCGTTCCCGTTTTTGACATGCAAGGCAAGCCCAGCGGCGAGGTTCAGGTCGACCCGGCGCTGCTGGGTGGTCACGTTCGCCCTCGGCTGATCAAGCAGGCGGTTGTGACGTTTCAGGACCATCAACGCCAGCACAGCGCGCGGACGAAAGGGCGAGCTGACGTCGAGGGATCGACACGGAAGATCTATCGCCAAAAGGGCACGGGGAACGCTCGTGCGGGCAATATTCGTACGCCCCTGCGTCGCGGGGGTGGGCACACGTTTGCCAAGCGAGGTCCGCGGTCGACGAAGGTGTTGCCCGTCAAGATGCGCCGCCTGGCGCGAAACAGTGCCATCCTCGCGAAGATTCAGGCGGGCGATACGATGATCGTCGACGGTCTCAACTTTCCCGAGGTCAAGACGAAGGTCTTGGCCTCGATGTTTTCCGTGCTCGGCGCGCAGCGGGGCTGTCTCCTGGCGATGCACGAGCGCGACGAGAAGGTGTACCTATCCAGCCGCAACCTGCAGGGTGCGGCTGTCTGCTTGGTAGAGGACCTCAACGCCTACGAGGTGTTGCGGGGTCGCAAGTTGATCTTCACGAAACCGGCCTTTGAGCGGTTGCTCGGAGATCCGATATCGCTTCGTGCGGAGGGCAACGGCGAATAGCGCCGGGGAACGCGGATGGATATTTACCATATAGTCAAACGTCCTCTGGTGACGGAGAAGGGGACGCACCAGTCCCAGCAATCGCACGGGCGGACGAAGCACATGCCCCCGCGGAGTGGTGCGTATACGTTTGAGGTTCACCCGGAGGCGTCGAAGCCGCAGATCCGGCAGGCGATCGAGAAGATTTACGGCGTGCGCGTACAGTCGATTCGCACGTCGCGGCGAACGGGCAAGGCACGCCGTGTTCGGTTCAAGGTGGGCAAGACGGCGGACTGGAAGAAAGCGGTCGTGGTTCTTCGTGGCGACCACCACATAGATTTGTTCTGATCAGGTCTGGCCGGCGTGGGTTTGTCGGCCGCCCTTTTCTTGAAGACGAGAAGTACGAATGGGTGTCAAGACGTATAAGCCGACATCGCCGGGGCGGCGACGCTCAACGGTGAACGACTTTGCCGAGCTGACCGACAAGCGGAAGCGGCCGGAGAAGTCGCTCTGTGAGCGGCTGCGTAAGAGTAGTGGGCGCAACCATCACGGTCGCATCACCGCTCGTCACCGTGGCGGAGGCGCTCGTAAGATCTACCGGCGGATCGACTTCAAGCGCGATAAGGACGGCGTCGCCGGAAAGGTGGCCGCGATTGAATATGATCCGAATCGATCCTGCCACATCGCATTGATCGAGTACGCGGACGGCGAGAAGCGTTACGTACTTGCCCCATCCGGATTGACGGCCGGGGATACCGTGGAAAGCGGCGTCGGCGTAGAGCCCAAGGTCGGCAATGCAATGCCGCTCAAGAACGTTCCGCCCGGGCTGGACGTTCACAATGTGGAGTTGAACATCGGTCAGGGCGGCAAGTTCGCCCGAAGTGCCGGTTCATCCGCCCGGTTGGTCTCGCGAGATGACAACTGGGCAATCTTGATGATGCCCTCCGGTGAGATGCGTGAGGTTCGTGTGGAATGCCGGGCGACCATCGGTCAGCTTGGTAACGCCGACCATCAGAACCTTCGGTGGGGCAAGGCGGGGCGAAACCGCCATCGTGGTCGTCGACCGCATGTACGCGGAACGGCGAAGAACCCCGTATCGCACCCGCTGGGTGGCGGTGAAGGGCGAAGCGGCGGTGGTCGTCACCCCTGTAGTCCGACCGGAAAGTTGGCAAAGGGATCGCGGACGCGAGCGCCAAAGAAGGTATCGAACCGTCGGATTCTCCGTCGGCGTAAGAGTAAGCGTTACGGGCAGCTTCCGATTCCTAAGAAGTAGGGGTCGGTCGCCGGCCGTCCGGAATGGCCGATAGGTCAGCGCCGCTGACGGAGCGGATGAGGAATCAACATGACGCGGTCGCAGAAAAAGGGACCTTTCGTCGACGAGAAGCTCTTTCGGAAGGTCATGAACCTGAAGGCGAGCGGTGCCAACACGCAGATTCGGACGTGGGCGCGGCGGTGTACCATCGTGCCCGAGTTCATCGGGGTGCGCTTTGAGGTGCATAACGGAAAGCTGTTTCACCCCGTGTACATCACGGAGGATATGGTCGGGCATAAGCTGGGTGAGTTCAGCCCGACGCGGACCTTCCGCGGTCATGTGGGTGGCAAGAAGAAGAAGTAGTTGCATAGGCTGACGATGATCGTGCCCCCTGCCGGAGGCACGAGACTGCGTGGATGGAATCGACCGTGAACGGAACAGAAAACTGGAAGGCCAGCCATAAGTTCGCTCGAATCGCACCGCGCAAAGCCCGTTTGGTGGTGGACACGATCCGCGGGCAGTGGTGCAGCGCGGCGTTGGAGCAGCTTAGCTTCAATCGCCGCCGTTCGGCTCGCATGATTGAGGCGGTCTTGAAATCGGCCATGGTGAACGCCGACGAGCAGGAGGCGGACATGAGGCGCCTCTTCGTAAAGGATGCGCGGATCGACGGCGGTCCCTATCTTCGTCGGTGGCGTCCCAAGGACCGGGGTCGCGCTCATCCGATCGCGAAGCGGACGAGCCATATTATCGTGACGGTGGCAGTGGCGTAGATGCGCGACCCCTTGGGGGTCGCGTCGGGAGTAGCGCGTGGGACAGAAGATACATCCAACTGGCTTTCGCATCGGCATTACGGAGGACTGGCGATCACGCTGGTTCGCACCGAAGGCGGCGTATGCTGAGTTTCTGATCGAAGATCAGAACATCCGGCGATACATCGATGATAAGCTCAACCGCCAGCCCCCTTACGCGGCTGTCGCGAAGGTCGAGATCGAGCGTACCCGAAACGAAGTCAAGGTGTTTCTTCACACCGCCAGACCCGGGCTGGTGATCGGTGCCAAAGGGGCGGAGGTCGACAAGCTCAAGGAAGCGCTGGAGGACCTGATCGACCGGAAGATCAACCTCAACATCGTTGAGATCAAGGTGCCCGACGGAAACTCCAAGCTCATCGCCGAGGCGATTTCGGAGCAGCTCAAGAAGCGCTCGAGCTTCCGTCGCGTCATGAAGATGCGGGCGGACGCCGCGATGGCGGCCGGCGCCAAGGGTGTCAAGATCATGTGCAAAGGCCGCCTCGGCGGCGCGGAAATGGGGCGTTGCGAGACGCAGATTCGTGGTTCCATTCCGCTGCATACGCTGCAGGCGCACGTAGAGTACGGCACGGCGACTTGCCGAACGACCTACGGAACCATCGGTATCAAGGTGTGGTTGCACCATGGTCGCTACGGGGAAGAGGTCACGCTGGTCGATGACGGCTCCTCGAGGCGCGGGGGTCGCGAGCGGCGGGGCAAGCGAGGTTAGAGTACAAGCAAGGCCGCGCGAGGACGGCGGCGTAAGGAGATGTTCCGATGGCCATGATGCCCAAGCGAGTCAAGTGGCGCAAGAGCCAACGTGGCAAACTGCGCGGCGTGGCATCGCGTGGGAACGCCGTGGTCTTTGGCGAGTACGGCCTGCAGGTTCTGCAGACGGGTTGGATCACCGCCCGGCAGATTGAGGCGGGCCGTGTGGCGGCCACGCACTACCTCCACCGCGAGGGACGGGTCTACGTGCGGTTGTTTCCGCAGAAGCCCGTGTCGTCCAAGCCGCTTGAAACGCGGATGGGAAAGGGAAAGGGTGACCCGGAGTATTGGGTCGCCTGTGTCCGAGAAGGAATGGTGATGTTCGAGTTGGGCGGGGTCGAGGAAGATGTGGCGCGAAACGCGCTGCGTCGCGTCGCTCACAAAATGCCGTATCGATGTCGCTTTGTTAAACGGCGTCACGGCGTCTAGGTTGGGCAGCGGAGTAGCGCGTTATGAAGGCAGGCGAACTAAGGGCGATGAAGACCGCGGAGTTGCACGCGGAATTGGAGCGGCTTCGCCGTCACCTGTTTGACCTGAAATCGCAGGCGGTCACCGAGAAGCTGGAAAACCCCAATCAGCTCACGATCACACACAAGGATATCGCACGCGTGCTCACCATCATGAACGAGCGCGGTGAAGAGAATATTGAGGAAACGCAGCGACACCTGGAGTCGGTCGCGGCGCATCGTCGTAGCGGATAGTGAGGCGTCAAGAGCCTCCGGTCGGCCCGGTGGGTCGGCGGGGGTCTGTGGAAGGAATGATCGTAGTGGCTATCGCAGGTGACAAAACTCGAGGAATCCGCGAGCGTCGCGTGGGAAAGGTCCTATCGAACAAGGGCGATAAGACGATCCGCGTCCGCTTCGAGTATACCGTCAAGCATCCGAAGTACGGCAAGTATTACAGGCGGTCGACGACGCTGCACACGCATGACGAGAGTAACGTGGCCAAGGTCGGTGATTCCGTGGAAGTTGTCGGATGCCGGCCAATGTCCAAGCTGAAGTGCTGGCGGTTGTTGCGCGTGGTTCGGGAGGCGTAAACCTCGCCCGCCGGGCACGAAGGGTCGTTCCGAGACGTTGAGACGAGCACAATGATTCAACTGCAAACGATGGTCGATGTTGCAGACAACACGGGGGCCAAGGCCGCCATGGTGTTCAACGTCTACAAGGGGAGCACCGCCCGGCGAGGCAAGAAACGCCTGAAATCGGCGAGAATCGGCGACATCGTTCTGGTGACCGTGAAGAAGTCCTTGCCCAATAGCGAGTTCTCTGGCGGGGCCGATCGAAAGGATCGGTCCAAGCGGCGAAAGGCCAAAGCGGTCGTCGTGCGGATGAAGGCGCCCACGCGCAGGCCCGACGGAAGCTACGTACGGTTCGACAGCAACGCCGTCGTCCTGCTCGATGAGAAGAACGAACCGCGCGGTACGAGGATCTTCGGACCGGTCGCCCGTGAGCTGCGCGAGAAGAATTTCATGAAGATCGTCTCCTTGGCGGAAGAGGTCATCTGATGGCGGCACATATTCGCAAGAACGACGTCGTGCAGGTGATCGCGGGTGACCACCGCGGTGCGAGGGGAAAGGTCCTCCGGATCGATCTGAAACGACTTTTGGTGGTCGTCGAGGGCGTGAACATGGTCTACCGCCACGTTCGCCCGTCGCGACGGAATCCGCAAGGGGGGCGATTGCAGAAAGAGGCGCCCATCCACTTGTCGAACGTGTTGCCCTACGACTCCGGGACAGGGAAGGGGCTTCGCGTTCATTTTGAAACGTCGGCGGATGGCGGGCGGGCGAAACGCCGCGTCAACACGGCCGGTACGACGTTGCACACGTTGACCAGGGCGGAGCGCTCCGGCAAGTAGAAAACGCCGGCGCAAGCCGGGATGTGAGAAGAAGCCCGATGGCTAGATTGCTGGATCATTACAAGGAAAAGATTGTCCCGGAGTTGATGGAGGCGCTGGAGATCCGCAATCCGATGGCGGTCCCGCGGCTCCAGAAGATGGTGGTCTCCATGGGCACCGGTTCGCCG
>JAJDDV010000073.1 GCA_029260135.1 Phycisphaerae bacterium
CACGCTGACCAGAGAGGTCGCTACTTGGGAGGCTCAACGTAACGCCGACCAAGCCAAGGTGAACTGGCGATTTACGACAGCCGATGCTCGGATCAAACTGAAACGCCTATACCCGAATATTTAGGCGTGGCGATGCAGTAGTCCAGCAGGTCGGTATCTGACCGCGATCGGTCTCACTTCTCTGGAATGGGCTGTCGTAGGATCAGACTTGCATGCGCTGTCGGGCGAGCAGTGCGGTCCGATGATATGGCATTTGGGCCTGACGAGTGAATCGGCATCGATCGGGGAACAGTGACGCGTGTCACTCGTGGATGGGAATCTCAACGACAGAGTCTATTCTGCAGACGTAACACATCAGCCATGTGCAATTGCTCATGCGGGCAGTGGTGGCAGTTTTCCGGTGGTGACGTAGGTACGTAGTGCCTCTGTCACCGTCTTGGTCGGGTCGAGGCCGCGGAGCTTGAGCGTGCGGTAGACGCTCATCAGTATCGCCTGCGTCGCTGCGCCCTGGCCTGAACGATTCGACTGGCTGCTCTTGCGCAGGATCACAGCCGGGCGAATCTGACGCTCCGCGAAGTTGTTCTCGAACGGCACATGGTCGTAGTCGAGGAACGTGAAGAGGTACTCCGCATACCTGCGAAGACGCTTCGTCAGTCTGCGCGTGTCGCCGTCGACGTGCTCGGCGTCCGCCAGTTCGGCCAGGCGCTTGTTCAACCGGTCGACGCGACCACGATGAGTTTCCGGCGAGAAGTCCGGCCGCTTGCGCAGACGAATCCCGTCGCGCAGCAGACGCCGCAGTTTCTTGGCGAACGCCCGCCACTCCGGCGAATCGTTGCGCTCGTCGACCTTCTCCAACTCACGCAGCAGATGCACCAGGCAATACTGCCGATCCTCGGCGCAGACCGATTCGTAGGCCGACCAGAAGTCGGTGATCAGTACGCCCTCGAACTCGTCGGTAAAGAACTCTTGCAGCGCCGGACTGCCGCGCGATCGTTCGATCATGTAGTAACAGTTTCGATCGTTCGTGAAGCACCACAGCCAATGCGTCACGCCGTTGACACGCCAGCCGGTCTCATCCGCATGGAGATGCGCGGAAGACCTGGCCTCTTCCCCGATCTGCTCGTACCACGCTTCGATCACCTCAGCCAACCGCCGCCACGCATCGACAAGGCCGCCTGACGTCAGCTTCGTCTGCAGGTGATGATCGAGAACCTCCACGATCTGATCGATGGTCAGGCCCAGTCCGTAGTGGAACCACCCGGTCAGGGCGATCAGCCGATGCCCGAGCGTCGCCTTGGGCATCGCGTCGGGCACGACGGGCTCGACATGTTTCTTGCACGTCGCACAGTAGTCTCGGTGGATCGTGTGCTCGGTGACCACCGGCTCGATTACTTCGGGGATGTCCTCGATTGTTCGCGTGCGCGCACGCCGACAGCGCTGCAGCGCTTGACCGCAATCGGGACAAGACTTCAGACGGTGCGTCTTGCGCTGATCGACCTTGGCCGGGCGTACGCGGCGAACGCCTTCATGGCCCGGCTTGGCGCCGAGCTTCTTGCGTCGCTTGGCTGCATTCGGCTTCGTGTAGACCGGGACCATGCCCGAAGGCGTGGAAGGTGAAGGCTGTGCATTGCCATCGCGTGATTCCAGTTCCGCAATCCGTTGACTGATTGCCAGGAACGTGAACGCCGCCACCTCGGGTCCGAAGCGAGCGAGACATCGCGCCTCTTCCTCGGTCAACTCACCCCGCACTGCGGCCCGAATCAAATCACGTGCTGCTGTCGGTGTCACGGTCGTTACTTGCACGACTCATGACATACCACCTACCCGCCCAATGCGCAAGTACATTCGCACTTCAATCGCCACGCATTGCACGTGGCTGAGGAGTTACAAATAGAGCTCATCGCCAACGACAGTCAGTGATCGAGGACTGGACGACATAGATCCCGTATAGACATCCTTGACCATTACCGTTCCAGCTTCGGTTCCGTCGCTTCTCCACAGCTCGGTTCCATCTAAGCCATCAGTTGCCGTAAACAAAAGAAGTCCGTTCACAGCTCTCAAGAATTCAGGATTTCCCGAACCTGGTCCAGGAATGATATCTTTCACACACTCAGTACCGGCGTCCATTCCATCGCTTTTCCAAAGCTCTTTGTCTCCGACAGTGCCCGCCCTGAAAAAGACAACGCCATTCACATCCACCAAATACGACGGGGCCGAACTCCCGCTTCCGACTACTATGTCTTTCAGCATGATGGTTCCACCGTCTGTACCGTCACTCCTCCAAAGTTCGGTTCCGTGTATTCCGTCGAAGGCAGCAAAGTAAAGAACTCCTCCAACAGACGTTAGCCATGATGCGCCGGATCCACCGTTAACATTGATGTCCCTTACCATCATTGTTCCTGCCGAAGTTCCATCGCTTTTCCATAGCTCACCAGAATGGTCACCGTCATCTGCGGCAAAGAACAGAAGTCCGCCGACGTCAGTCAGATGTGAAGGGTTGGAATCACCCAAGGGGTTTATGTCCTTCACCATAAGCGTACCGGCTGCGGTGCCGTCGCTTGTCCACAACTCAACTCCATTGACACCATCTGTCGCCGCAAAGAATATAACACTATCGACGGATTTAAATCGCTTAGATTGACCTGGGAAGATCGACGAACCAGTGCCCAGGCTAATATCTCTTACCAAGGTGGTGCCGGCCTCTGTCCCGTCACTTTTCCACAGTTCAATTCCAGTACTGTCTGTGTACGCACTGAAGTAAGCGAAGTCGCCAAGAACTTCGACGCCAGTAAGTGTTCCAAATGGGCCCGAGCCTTCTGGGCCGGGGTAGATGTCCTTTACCAGATAGACTTCGAACGGGCCGACCGCATCCGCTGTATCGCAGAGACCGAAGAAGAACAGAAAAGTCAGAACCGCGATATGCCTCAAAGTCGCCATGAGCTTCCCCTCCGACGCTGCGTCTTCGTACAACGCGACACACCAATTGATGGACACTCCTCAGGATACACATTTCGATTTGTCGGCACAAGTATTATCTCGCCAGACGCAGCACTTTCGTCTCACAGGCTTCCGGTACGAATCCTTGTGCCGGGTGGCCCACCTCGCTAGCGAAGCGCTGAGGTAGGGAGTGATTATGGCCGACTCGCGCTCGCGCCGGGTGGCCCACCTCGTTAGCGAAGCGCTGAGGTGGGGGAGTGATGATGGACGGCTCGCGCTCGCGGACCAAGAGGATAATGTTCTTGGCACGGGGTGCAGCACCGGAAAGCCGAGTAGATCGTGGTCGACGTAGGACCGGCTCTGCCCGCAACAAACCGTGAGTGCCATCGCTGCGGCACGATCTTCAACGCGGACCGGGCGGGATACT
>JAJDDV010000074.1 GCA_029260135.1 Phycisphaerae bacterium
CCGTCGAAACCAAGCTCGACGGCTACGAAGTCCGCCCACAGCAGCTCGAGATGGCCGTCGCCGTCGCCGAGGCCTTCCAATCCAGCCGACACCTCCTCGTCGAAGCCGGAACCGGCGTCGGAAAAAGCTTCGCCTACCTCATCCCCGCCATCGAGCGCGTCCTGACACACGGCGGCCGCATCGCCATCAGCACACACACCATCGCCCTCCAGGAACAGCTCATCGACAAGGACATTCCCTTCCTCCGATCCGTCTTCACCGAAAAGTTCAAAGCCGTCCTCGTCAAAGGACGATCCAACTACCTCGGCCTGCGCCGCCTCGCCCGGGCCAGCGAAAGACAGAAAACCCTCTTCGACGCCAAAGGCCAACGTGCCGAACTCCACGACATCGAAGACTGGGCCTACGAAACCACCGACGGAACACTCTCCGACCTCGAGCATCAAACAAGCCCCGCCATCTGGGACCGCGTCCGAAGCGACGGCGACGATTGCATGGGCCGCCGCTGCTCACTCAACGCCAAGTGCTTCTTTCAACGCGCCCGCCGCCGCGCCGCCGAAGCGCAGCTCCTCATCGTCAACCACGCACTGCTCTTCTCCGACCTCGCCGTACGCCGACAGGGCGCGTCAATCCTCCCCGACTACGATTACATCGTCCTCGACGAAGCCCACACCGCCGAACGCGTCGCCGGCGACCATCTCGGCATCAGCCTCTCCAACGTGCAGGTCCGCTACCTCCTCAACACGCTCTACAGCGAGCGAACCGGCCGCGGCGTTCTATCCACACAAAGCGCGCGAGACGTCGTTCCCGTCGTCAACCAAACGAGGAAGGCCGCGGACGACTACTTCGATGCGCTGGCCGAATGGTCCGCCCGGAAGCCGGGCTGGAACGGACGACTGCGCGAACCTCCTCCCATCGACCAACAACTCTCGACCCACCTGACCCTGCTGCACGATGCCATCCGCGAAGCCCGCGGCGATCTTGAAGACGAAGAGGATCGTTCCGAATACGCCGGGCTGATGGACCGCTGCAAATCCCTCGCACTCACCGTCGATCACTGGCACGCGCAGAAGAGCGCGGGCTGGGTCCACTGGATGACTTCATCCGGCGCGCCGCGAAACCGCGTGTCCCTCGGCGCAAGACCCATCGACGTCGGACCCGAACTTCGATCGTCCCTCTTCGACGTCGTCAAGAGCGCCGTACTCACCTCAGCCACACTGACCACCTCCGCCGACGATCCCTTCGCCTATCTTCGAGGCCGCCTCGGCATGGACGACGCGAACACACTCGCCTTGGGATCACCCTTCGAATACCACAGACAACTGAAAGTGTACGTGGAGAGAAGCCTGCCCGAACCGGCCAACGCCGCCGCCTTCACCCCGGCCGCAGGCAATGCCATCAAGAAGTACGTCCAGCGCACCCAAGGCCGGGCCTTCGTACTCTTCACGAGCTACAGCATGTTGAGGCAGTGCGCCGAGCAGCTCACCGACTTCTTTGAAGAGCAGAAAATGCCGCTCCTCGTCCAGGGCGCAGCCATGCCACGCTCACAGATGCTCGACAAGTTCCGCAACACGCCGCGCTGTGTCCTCTTCGGCACCGACTCCTTCTGGACCGGCGTGGATGTACCCGGTTCCGCGCTGAGCAACGTCACCATCGTCAAACTCCCATTCGCCGTTCCCAATGAACCCGTTGTGGAGGCACGCATCGAACGCATCCGCGAAGCCGGCGGAAACCCCTTCATGGAATTCCAGGTCCCCGAAGCCGTGCTCAAATTCCGTCAGGGCGTAGGCCGCCTCATCCGGACCCAGCAAGACACCGGAATCGTAGCCATCCTAGACCCACGCGTCAGAACCAAACCCTACGGTCGCCAGTTCCTCAAAGCCCTCCCGGAATGTGAGATCATCGACGAATGAAGTTCACCAAGATGCATGGCCTCGGCAACGATTACGTCTACATCAACGGATTCGAAACGCGCGTCGACGATCCCGCGAGACTGGCCCGCGCCGTCTCCGATCGCCACATCGGAATCGGCAGCGACGGCGTCATCCTGATTGAACCTTCGACGACCGCCGACGTGAAAATGGTCATGTACAACGCCGACGGTTCCCGCTCCCGGATGTGCGGCAACGGCCTGCGATGCGTCGCCAAATACGCCGTCGACCACAACCTCACGCCGAGCACGACCGTCCGCGTCGAAACCGACGCCGGCCTCCGAATCGCCGAGTGTCAGATCCATGACAACCGAGTACAGAGCGTGAAGGTCGATATGGGCGAACCCAGGCTCGACGCCGCCGCCATCCCCGTCATCGGCCACGGCGATCAGGTCATCGACACCGAGATGCGCATCGGTGAGTGTCAATACCGTGTCACATGCGTGTCCATGGGAAACCCACATGCCGTCGTCTTCGTCGACGATCTGGAATCCGTCGACCTGGCCGCCAATGGCCCGCTCTTCGAATTCGCCCCCGCCTTCCCCGAAAGAACCAACGCCCATTTCGTCCAGGTCCATTCGCCCGCCGAACTCGCCATGAAATCCTGGGAACGCGGCGCCGGCCCCACCCGCGCCTGCGGCTCCGGGGCCTGTGCCGTATGCGTCGCCGCCGTCGCCACAAACCGAGCCGAACGTGTCGTGACCGTGAGACTTCCGGGTGGCAAAATGGCGCTCGAATGGTCGGGGAATAACCATGTCTTCATGACCGGACCGGCGGTCGAAGTCTTCACGGGGACATGGCCGGAGTGACAACATGCTGACGCCACTGATTCATCGCGCGCGCCGTCCACTGACCGCCCTGCTGGTCAGTCGGCGAATGCCCTGGGCAGTGGGGGGGCTGGCCGTCGTCTTGACCCTGCCGTCGCTGTGGACCGGTTGGGAGCTGGACGATCACGTGCACCGATTACGGCTCAACGGCCTGTCGCTGCTCGATGGCGTGGAAGAGTCGCGGCTCGATCTGTTCCGGTTCCTGGACGGCGATCCCGATCATGTACGACAGTTGCAGGATCTGGGCGTTCTGCCGTGGTGGACCGTGGGCGAAATCAAGGCATCGTTCTGGCGGCCGGTCACGGCAGCGACACACTGGGTGGATCACGTGCTGTGGTCGAAGTCCCCCGCGATGATGCACGCGCAGAACCTACTCTGGTTCGCGCTTCTCGTCGGCGTCGTTGCGCTTCTGTACCGGCGGATCATCGGCGCGAACTTCGTCGCGGGTGTGGCTGCGCTGCTGTTCGCGATCGACGACGCGCATGTCATACCAGCCGCGTGGATCGCCAATCGCAACGCGCTTCTGGCCATGCTCTTCGGAGCGCTGGCGATGCTCGCGCATGACGC
>JAJDDV010000075.1 GCA_029260135.1 Phycisphaerae bacterium
CCGAATATGTACTTGAGGATCCGCCCGGCACGTTCCAGCGCATCGAGAGGTCCGACCCGTTAAAAAGATTACTCAAATGGGATCGGTTTCTGGAGGCTTTCGAGGCAGCATTGACGCTGCAGGAGAAGTAGCCCAGTCTTATAGCGTAACCAGTCCAATCGTAGCGGCAGACGGGAACAATGCTCCGGGCAAAACTGCCCCCCCCCGGACG
Source organism: Phycisphaerae bacterium (assembly GCA_029260135.1). Classification (GTDB taxonomy): domain Bacteria; phylum Planctomycetota; class Phycisphaerae; order UBA1845; family UBA1845; genus OFTM174. Next base: position 212 of record JAJDDV010000075.1, read on the forward strand.
CTACACTTGGATAGAGCTTGCTCTAGACGGCGACGGGTCGTTAGGCGACCCGCGCGACGCCGAGAGGGGTGATGGTCCACACCATGAATTCGATGCCGACATGTACCGTGCGGGCGCGCCCAATGGCGCTGACCGCAGTCGTCATCGAGGTTGCGCTATTAGGCCTCGGCGTGTCAGCCGTGGCTCGAGCAGATGACGCTACCTATGCATATCCGCTACCCATTAGCGTTGAGTCGAAGTACTTTCTACCTTCCGGCGTATACTTACAGGTGTCGGGCACAGTTTTCGACGATCCGCCAAGAGCGCTTCCCCAAGAACGCCTGCGCGATGCCGCGCCGAAGGCGGCTCTCGCTGAGGTACTGCGATGTGTTCGCGACACCGATAGCAAGGCGTTCGCGAGACTACTGGATGATGCAGACGCATTCGATCCTTCAGCGGTCTTGAAGATTCTATCGGCGGTGTTTCCAGAACCTCGAAACGTTGTGATCGAAGAGGAAATAAGCGTCGGAGGCGTGAACGTCTTCATCGTGAAGGGCGCATCGACCGCGACCGGACGAATGTTGATTCCAATCGCTCGACAGGGCGATCGGCTGGTATTCACATGGTCTCTGTCGGGGCATCCCATCTTCCAGATTCTGCCTGAGCTGATTCGCGCAAGGCTAGAGAAGCCCGGCGATTATGAAAGGCAACCAAGCGTACCTGGCGCCCATCGGCTGGTGATTGAGGACCCTTTTGATATAGGCTCGCCGGATTCCGTCAGCTTCCTGGTCGTTGGATCCAAGCTGTCGTTCCCAATCGTCGGCGTCGATCATGAACCCACGCGCGTACCAGACCACGTTTCGCGCAGTGTGCTGGCTTTCTATCGCTCGTCGTACGATGCCTTGAGGTCGAAAGACAGAGAAGCATACATGAATACGCTCGATGCAAAGAGCCGCCAGCGTGCAGTCAAAAACTGGGAGCAGGCAGAAGCGAAAGATGCTCTGGACCCCTGGATAGAAGGCAGATCAAGATCGCTGAGGATTGTCGGTGTCATTGCGTCAGGACGTTTGACGATTCTATGCAAGGAGGGGGGACGCGGACGATATGATATGATCGTTGAACAAGTCGGTGGCGGATACGAGCGCGTCAACGTTGGCTTCTCCGGTCCTCTTGAACATCTTCTGAATTGGAACAAGTTTCGGGATCTTCTCCCTGCCGGGCTCGTCAGCGCGGCGCCGGATAAATGACTCCAAAGAGCAGAAGGGGCCGTGCTATTCTTGGTTGAGATTCGAGACGAACGGCCTTACGAAAGCTGGCGGTCTTTGGCATGTCTATCAGACAGGGGGCGGGGGCTCGGGTACGTTAGACTTGGACCCCAACGCTAAGTAGGACCACTCTGATGAACAAGGCACTATCGAAAGCGGTTGTTGTTGCCGTGGTTCTTGCGTATCCACCTGGTTCGCAGGCGCAGTCGACTCAATCGGTCGCTACCTACCCGCTTCCGGTGGAGGTCGGCAACGGCGAATTCATCGCGTCCGGCGTCTACCTGAAGATGAACTTCACCAGAATGAACGAGCCCGTCACCGCGATCCTGAGCGAGACGTTTGAGCGCGAGACACCTAGAAGGGCTCTCGCCGATATACTGCGCGCTGTCCGCGACGATGACTTTGATGTGTTCACGGCGCGGCTGGATCATGAAGATGGCACGGACGCGCAAGAAGTGTTTGACTACCTTAAGGCATGGATCACAGACTGGAACGATGTGGTCCACAACCGGACGCTCGAAGTCGCTGGGTTGACGTACTTCATACTCGATGGCGACGGATTACGTGTCCTGGCGATCCCCATACCTATTATTCAGCGGCACGGCAAGTCAGTGATGTCATGGCAACTAGTGGGCCATAACGTAGTTCACCCGGTGAATGTCTTTTTGCGAGCCATCGAGGATTCACCTAACGCTTGAATCGGCGTCGACGCGCGTGAAAGTATTTGAGACATCAAACCGGAGCAACGCCATAGCCTTGCCCGCGTGCTGGGCGTCGCCTCCTGAGGCAGGATGCGATTCGCTCGCGACCAGGAGAATTCCGGTCTTGATTCTTACGCAGCGCAATACCGACGAGTTCGACGGAATCGTGAGGAACGAGCTTGTTGCGTATGGTGTTCTAGTGAGGGTGGCGTCCAAGAGGGACACACGCGCGCGAATGTTGCCCGGCATTCTGAGCGACTTCCTGGAGGCGGCGCGCAGGCATTTCCGGAGTGACGACAACTGACACGTAGCGTGCAAGTAGATCGCGTCAAACGGTTTGTGACAACATCATCCGGGGGGCATGCGTGAGCGCGGCTCACCAGTATTCGTTTTATCAGACTGTCCCGGCGCGCCGCGGTACCCGTTCTGGCATTCGGGACGACCGCGAAACACAATGGAGAGCGAGCACGTGTTGGCCAAGTACCGAAGCGCCGTGCAGAACGACCACGGGTGGGAGGTCGAGCTGACGTGCCCCTCGTGTGGCCACACAGCATTACCGCGGTATGACGGCTGGACGCCCGACACGTCCATCAACTTCGGCAGCACGCCCACGATGTTTGCTCTCATCGCGTGTTCAAAATGTGCTCACGACTTGCGCGACGTGGCCGGTAAGCAGCTTGTCGCCATGTTCTCCGACATGGCCGTGTCGAAGTTGAACAAACGCCTCATCGCCTACTTTGTCGTCGGCGTCGTTCTCGTCGTGGCGCTGCCGATTATCGTTCAGTTCGCGTTCAAGCCGAAGTTCCACGTTGCGTCGTTCGGCGCTATTCTGTTCGTGCCGTTGATCTTCGTGTTCAACTATCGTGTCGTATCGATGAGGAAGCGGTGTACGTGTGGCGCCCCGAAGTACATCTTCATGGGCCTGCTCGGGCGTTCCTACTGCTATCGTTGCTCCAACTGCGCTCGCTTGCTTCGCCTCCGAGATTGAGCGGGCGGGCGCGTATCTGCGTTTCCGCCCCAGTTTCCTCCGACGCTGCTGTTTCTCCAAGCCCGATTTCGCAATGCCCGCTCCCTCCGCCGATTCGGGTCCACTTGGGCCCTTCCTCCCGTTCTTTCCTTCGTGCCTTGGTGACTTTGTGGTTAGATCTCCCGGAGCCTGCCCGCCGCAGGCGGGTCCCTTTTTTCTCCCCCCAACATCCGCTACGATGCTCCGCGACACCGCCCAGGGAGTACCGGGTGAAACGAGTCGTCGCCGCAGAGGAACAACATGACCGAGCCAACGCTGCAGATTCAGGTCGCCAACGACCCGACCTACATGGAAAACGGCCTCACGCTCTACTTCCGCGAAGGCGGTTCCTGCTGGATCATCGACCCGGGCCTGCCGCCCCAAGCCGGGCAGATCACCGAATTCGTCAAGCAGCAGTCCCTCACGCCCGAAGCCATCCTGCTCACACACGCGCACGCCGACCACATCGCCGGCATCGATGAGGTCCGCGAAGGGCTCGGCGCGATACCCGTTTACCTGGCCAAGGAAGAGTGGCCCGCGCTGTCCGACGCGTCGCACAATCTCTCCGATCGGATGGGTCCCGGCTTTGCGACCGAGGTCACCGATCCGCGCGACCTTCCACACGGCGAAACACTTACGCTCGAAGAAAGCACATGGGAGCTGCGCGATACCTCAGGCCACTCGCCGGGCGGGCGAACGTTCTACTGCGCCGACCTCGGACTCGCGATCGTCGGCGATGCGATCTTTGCCGGCAGCGTAGGCCGCGTCGACTTCCACCATAGCAACGGTGAGCAACTCATACGCAATCTCCACGAGCAGATCATGACGCTGCCCGATGACACACGGCTCCTGCCAGGCCACGGACCCGAGACCACGGTAGGCCGCGAACGCGCTTCCAACCCCTATATCCTCCACGGCTTGTGAGCGCCGACACCAATACGACAAACCTTGCGCACGTGGCCGTCATCATCCCGGCGCTCGATGAAGAGGAAAACCTCGCGGTCTTGCTCCCCGGACTCCGATCACTCGCCCCGGGACAAATCCTCGTTTGCGACAACGGTTCAACCGATGGAACGCGCGGCGTGACGGAATCGCTGGGCGCTCAATGTGTCAACGCGCCGCAGCGCGGATACGGCGCAGCCTGCTGGGCCGGTATGCAGGCGATATCACCCTCGATCCGCATCGTGCTCTTCATGGACGCCGACCAGGCCGACGACGTCGACCTCATCGCGAGTCTGCTCGATCCGATCGAGCGCGGAGTCGCCGACCTCGTCATCGGCGCCCGACCGCCCGCACTCCGAGAACCCGGTTCCACCACACGCGCGCAGCGACTGGGCAACTGGCTCGCGCCCGCGCTGGTTCGGCTGGGCTGGGGGCATCGCTACACCGACATGGGGCCGTTCCGCGCCATCGCTCGCCCGGCGCTCGACGCCATCGATATGCAGGACCGCGCTTACGGCTGGACGATCGAGATGCAGATCCGCGCGGTCGAGCTTCGACTGCGCATCAGGGAAGTGGCCGTACCGCATCGACGGCGCCGGTTGGGTCGGGACAAGATTGCCGGGACGTGGAAGGGCGCGGCGCTGGCCGGCTACTGGATTCTTCGCACCTGCGCGACCTTGTGGTGGACAAGGCGTCGTCGAAGCCGGGCGCCATCGATGTCAACGGAATGTCACTCTTCGGCCGAACCATGAATGTCACCCTGCGGACACACTCGGCGCCCAGCCCAGACCTCACACCAGACACCCGTCCGATAATATCCGCCAGTTCCGCCGCACGATGAGTTCTGTCGAATTCCTGCACGTTTTGCCACGCCGATGACACCTTTGGCCGATCTCCGACTGCCATCGCCACTATCGCCTCCGCCAAGTCGTTTTCTGAGTGCGGGGTGAGGGCGTCGGCGCGGGCTCTGCCAAGGATGTCACGGACGGGACACTCTTGGCTGCAGGTTGCGATGATCGGGTTTCTCAGGGCCAGGTATTCGAAGAGTTTGTTGGGGACCTGGAGGTCGGCGCCGGGTCCTTGTGAAGCGGCGAGGGCGAGGGCGTCGCTTCCGGCGAGTAAGGAAAGTGTCTCGGCGTGACACTGTCGGCCGATCACGTGGACGGCGTCATTCACGGCGGCGTCTTTTGCCCAGTGGATCAGGTGTCGGTCTTTGTAGGTTTCGGGGCCGATCAGGAGCAATCGGAGGCGGCCTCGAAGTTCGGGCGCTTGAACGAGTGCTTTGCGGAGCGCGTTGAACCAGATCATGGGGCTTCGGGGGCCGTAGAACTGTCCGGCGTGGGTGAGCACGAAGTCGGTGGGGGGGGCAACGCGTTTGGGCGTCAGCGATGAGAAACGTTCAGCGTCGAAGCCATTCAGGATTGTCGAGCACTTGCCGGCTAGCTCGGGGACTCGCTCGATGAAACGGCGCGTCATGGTCGGTGTCGTGCAGACGATGTGGTCGGCGCGGCGCAGGACGCGACGTTCGAGGCAGGCATCCCAGCGAGCCAGGCTTGCGAACGGCATGTCTCGAAACGGGTTGTCGACCCAGGGGTCGCGGAAGTCGGCGACCCAGGGGATGCGTGTTTGCTTGCTGATCAGCCAGGCGATCAAGTGGGCGCTGTGGCAGGGCGAGGTCGAGTAGATGACATCGGGTTGACACCTGGCGACTTCATCGAGACCGGCGCGAACGGCAGGTGCGATCCAACCGGTTCGCGAGTCGGGGGTGATCAGCAGTCGGGAGATCCAGTCGCGGAGTGATGAGAAGCGACGAAGCGACGAAGCGACGGAGCGACGAAGGTACGAAGGGTCCGACGGGTGTGTGGATTGAGTCGTGGATGTTGTCTTGCTTTCCGGGAGGTTGAGCCAATCCTTCAGTTGGGCTATCGGGTCGGTCCAGGGTGTTCGGACGACGCGTGTCGTGTGTGGGATTTCATTCAGCAAGGCGTCGTCGAGGGGATCGTCGTTCGGATTCGCGGTGATGACCGCAGCGTCCCAGCCGAGCCGGTCGAGCTGTTTTACGAAGCCGAGCGTACGGTGGGTGCCGCTTCGGTTGATCGGGGGGAACGCGTAGGCGATGCAGAGCCATCGCCCTCGTCGTCGGCCGTCGTCGGAATTCCGGGCGAACCGTTCGGGTCGCTGGGGTGCCGAGTGATGTTGGTGGTCGTGCGTCATCGTCGCTGCTTCACGCGTTGCGGGAATGGTAGCGTGATGTGGGTGTGCTCACGTCTCATGCACCGGCCATGTAGGCTTGGATGGGTCGTTCAAATCGCTCGCGATCTCGCCATCGCTGCCAGGTACCCACGAGGAAGCCGCCCAGGTTCGCGAAGAGCACGATCCAAAGCACGATCATCGTGAGCGGATAGGCGGTCCAGCGCGCGGTGCGGTGCGTGATTCGCACGGCTTTGTGATGGAAGGTTCCGACATAGAAGTAGAGAAACGCGATCGCCAGTGGTAGGGCGGCCCAGTTCGTCAGGAGGCAGAGTCCCGCGAGGGCGAGCATGACGGCGACGTTGCGCAGGTTGTAGAGGAAGTCGGGCACGCCGATTCGTGTGTGTCCTCGTCCGGTGCCGTAGTTGTAGAACTGCTTGGCGATGGCGCGAAGGGACCCTCGCGGTCGCCACTCGACGACGGCCTCGCCGACGAACCGGCGGGGGACGCCGAGGGCGCGGACCTTGTGATCGAAGAGCGTATCTTCCGAGAAGCCGAGCCACTCGGGCCAGCCGCCGGCGTTCGACCAGAGGGTCTTCGTGCAGGCGAGGGAGCGCGCGGAGGGGTTGAAGGTTTCGGGGTCGACGGGGTCGAGCTGTCCGCGCATGGTCGCGAGGCCGACAACCTCTTCGAGCAGGTTGCGGGCATCGATGTGGTAGAAGCCGGCGACGAACTCGACGGGGGGGTGGTCGTCAAACGGTTCGGTCAGGCGTTGAAGCCAGATTGGTTTGGCACGGCAGCCTGCGTCGATGGCGGCGATGATCTGGGAAGAGGCGTTTCGGGCGGCGAGGTTGCGGCCTTGGGCGATGTTGGTGCCGGGGGCTTCGATGAGTCTGAGTCTGGGGTTCCAGCGTGCGTGCTCGCGGATGATTTCGATCGTGTCGTCGTTGGATCCGCCGTCGACGACGACGATTTCGTCGGGCTCGCGGGTCTGGCGGAGGAGTGACTTGAGCGTGGCGGCGCAGGCGGTGGCGTCGTTTCGAACGGTCATGATGACGGCGACGGAGCGTGGGCGGTCTGGTGGCGACACCAGACGCGCGTCGGTGGTGTTCGAGGATGTCGCAGGGCTGTGGGTCACTGTTTTGTATATATCGGTCGTTGGGGGGCGTGAGTGGAGGGGGAAGAGCCGTCAGCATGCTCCCGCTTCGTGGGAGGCATGGCACTCGCCGTCTGACAGTTCCGTTGCCCTTGCAGGTGATCGTCTCGCCCATGTCCAGAGGTCATTGGCCCGCCCGGTCTGGTTCGCTCATGGGAGCCCGCGGCTCGGATGTGCCCGCTCCTTTACAGTCGCGGTTCGGATGTGCCCGCTCCTTTACGGTCGCGGTTCGGATGTGCCCGCTCCTTTACAGTCGCGGTTCGGATGTGCTCGCTCCTTTACGGTCGCGGTTCGGATGTGCCCGCTCCTTTACGGTCGCGGTTCGGATTGGGGGCGGTGCGTCGGGGGTGGTGCCCGTAGCTTGCATACGACTTCGTTGGTTCGCGCGGGTTGAAACCCGCGGCTCAGGGGTCTTGGGATAGGGTCTAGCGTGAGTCATTCTCACCTCCCCCCAACCCCCTCCTTGGTAAGGAGGGGGCGAAGAGCGGCGGCGCGGAAGGGGTGGCGAAGAGCGGCGGCGCGGAAGGGGAGTTTGGCGAGTCGGGTGAGGGCTCGGAGGATTCGCCAGGCGTGGGCGAAGGGGACCCAGGCGGGATGGCGGTAGGGGTAGACGCTTCGCAGGTGTGCTCGGCCGGGGAGCAAGAGCGCGAGGAGGTAGGCGAGCTTGAAGCGCAGTCCGGGCGTGGTCAGCAGGTTGACGAGCAGGTGGGCGGCGGGTGAGGCTGCGTCGCGCGGGGCGTGGTAGAGGGCGAGGCGGTCGCGCCAGTTTGGCTTGTGGGTGGCGAGCGCGGCGGTGACCTCTGTTGGGCAGATGGGTCCGAAGAGGTGTTGCGTGGTTTGGATTGCGCGGCGTATGGGAAGGGAGAGTCGCCACGCGCGGGTTTGTTGGATCACGCGTGTCCAGTCGATGTTGTGGCCTTGCCGATCGGTCAGTCGTTTGATGTCGTAGAGCCAGAGGAGGCGCTCGCCGTCATGGTAGGCGGCGTGTGCTGCCAGGTGGATGAACATGGTTTCGGGGGAGGGGATCCAGGCGCGGGCCTTACCTATGGAGACGGGCTGAGCGTTTTGCCAGAGCGCGTTGTCGGGGATGATCTGCGAGAGGCGGATCGGGCGGAAGGGTCTGGCGTGGAGGTCGATGCGGACGGCGTTGGGGTTTGGCGTGATCAGTTCGCGTTCGTAGTGGAAGCGTGGGAAGAAGTCGTCGCGTAGGAGGTCGAAGCCGGGGCGACATCCTGACCGGATGAGGACTTCGATGGCGCGGGTTGCGTGTTTGAGATGGACGAGAAGGTCGACGTCGGTCATGGGTCTCAGGTTGGGGCGGTCGTAGATCGTGAGGTTGAGGGCGGCGCCTTTGAGTAGCATGACGGGGATGTCGGCGTTGTTGAGTGCGGAGACGACTTGCTCGAGTGCGGCGTCGCGGTCGATGGATCGGGCGGCGATGAGCATGGCGTCTCGGGTGAACGCGGCGAGGACGTCGTCGGGGAGGGGGAGTTTGTGATTGAGGGCGTGCTCGCGAAGGAGTGCGGCGACGCCGGCGTCGCGCGCGGTTCTTACGAAGTCATCCCAGTTGAGTGTGTTGGAGGTGTTGTCGAGGTCGGAGGAGCTGCGCGCGGTGAGCCGGCGGGCGAGTTGCGGGATCGCTTGCTGCATCAAGAGGATGTCGGTGTGTTGGTTCACGCGCATCGGGCTCGGGGTAGCGTTGTGTTTGCGGTCATGTTCCGGATGAGTTCACAGGTTTCGTGAATCTCGCCGCTGATGAGTCGATAGCAGTCGGCGTTGCGGGCGATGCCGGCGAGTGTGTGGATGGCGCGGGCTTCGTGTACGCGGAGGTTGAAGCACTGTCGGGCGAGTTCGTAGGCGCCTTCGGCGCGGCTCATCGGGTGGAGCGTGGGGGTTTCGCCGGGGGTGTACTTGGGGAAGACGACCCATCGGACGCGCGAGGGTCTTCCTGTGATGTCGGGGCGGATGTGAAGCGGGTCGAGGAAGGCGACGCGTCCTTTTGTGGGTTTGTGATAGGGGGTTTTCAGTTGGAGCGGCAGTCGGAGTTCCTTCACGACGGGGAAGGAGGGGGCCTTCATGCAGAGCGCGCGGGGGAAGGGGTGGAGGCGCAGGCTCTTGGGGTTGATGAGGGCGAACTCGTCGCAGAGGTAGGACCATCCTTTGGCGAGGAGTCCGGCGGTGAGTGTCGATTTTCCGGAACCGGGTGCGCCGGGTAGGACGATGGCGTGGCCGTCGTGTTCGAGGGTTGCGGCATGGAGCTGGAGGAAGCTGTTTTGTTGGCGGATGATCTGCCAGTTGATCATCCATTCGATGTGGGGGAGGACTTCGTAGCGTCGTTCGACGGTGAATCCCTCGCCTTGGTCGCCGTGGATCGTGAAGGTTCCTCGTCGCCAGGGCATTCGGCGGGAGGTTTTTACCTGGATTTCAATCGTCTTGTCGCCGGCGTGATCGGTACGGTAAGGCGCGTAGAGGGTGAGGAACTCGTCGAGGAACGAGCGAAGGTCGCTTTGGAGTGCGACGTTTATGGCACCGATTGAAAAATGGAGCGGTTGGATGTTCATGGTTCGGATCGGCCGGCGGTGAGGAAGGTGGCCGGGCTGGGGTCGTCGTCGGAATCGCAGTGTTTGGGGGCGTTTGGGTCGAGTTCGAGCTTTGTGGCGACGGCTTTCCAGAAGACGTTGTTGGAGAGGCAGAGCTGCGGGATTCTTCGCCCGTTCAAGAAAGCGGTGGGTGTGTGCGTGACGCCGAGCTTTATGGCGAGTGTGATGTCGTCGGCGACGTTCTGTTTGATGCGATCGTCGTTCATGTCGGCGAGAAGTCGGGTGTTGTCGAGGCCTAGTCGTTCGGCTGCGGCGGTCAGCATCTGGTCGCTCAAGGTGGAGCGGCGCGCGGAGAGGATGGCGTTCATTTGCAGGAAGGCTTTATCACCCCCCTGGCGTCGTGCGGATTCGGTTGCGTAGGCTGCGCGACATGCGCCGGGATGGGTGTCCTTCTTTGCGAACGGGTTGCACTCGGTGGAGAGTGGGAAGTGGCGGAGTGCGACGCGGATCTGGGTCTTCCAGTTTTGGCTGAAGTCGTTGGTCCAGCGCTCGAGGAAGCAGGCGCATTGCGCGCACCGGGTATCGCCGAAGACGACCAGCGTGTTGACGGAGTCGAGTGTGTCGTGTTTGGTTGCGTCGGGCCGCGGGGCGATGTTCTGCTGCGTTTCGGCGAAGTATTCCCGGAGGAGGAAGGCGGGGTCCTTCTTCTTTGTGTTGACGAATTCTTTGTAGGGGAGCAGGCGGGCGACCTGTTGGCGGATGTCCAGTTTGGCGGTGAAGTAGACCCACATACCGAGGATGACGATCGTGGCGATGGCGACGGCTCGAACGGCGCCGAGTGAGGTCAGACGCGTTTGTCGCGGTGCAGGCGGACTGCCTTGGCTTGTGGGTTCGGGGGTCTGGGGACCGCGGTTGGATCTGCGCGGCCTGGCGTAGAGGGTGGCGATCAGGAGGGCGAGGTTGACCGCGTGTACGAGAAGGCAGGCGGGGCAGGGTGCGTCGAGCTTGAATCGCATGATCCAGAGCAGTGTGATCGAGGCGCTGAATCCGGCGAGGGTTGCACTGAGAGGTACGGCGTACCAGTATCCGGTTCGATTTGGCGGCGGTGAGAGTGCGAACCAGATGCCGAGGAAGATGAAGTAGGCGAGGCCTAGAAAAGCGACGGGGATGACGACGCGGGATCGTTCGATGGTGAAGGAGGAAGTAAGTATGGGCAGGGTGACGTCGATGGCGGACCAGTTGCTCTGTGCGAGGGTGGTGCACCCGGACTGTCCGGTTGACGTTTCCCCGCAGAGTCGGGTGAAGAACGTTTGCGAAGTCTGCGCGGAGGGCCAGGGTCCGGCGTGCTCTTTGAGGAGTTGGCCGCTGATCCATGCGCCAGCGAGGCAGAGTGAGATGGTGCAGGTTTGCTTCACGGTGTTCGGCAATTCCGTCTCTGGGCTTTCCTTGCAGGGCGAATCCGGTCTTTCCCGTTCGCCCGCCGCTATGCTCCGGCCGACTCAGCTTGCACGTCGCGAGCGGCGTGCGTTCGGCGTTCTGACGCGCCTAAACCGCTCGCCTTCGGTGCCCGGGGTCGGCCTCTGTTTATCGGAGTTACGCGGCCGGGAATGTAGCTCGTCGTTGAAGTGAGGGTGCTCCTGTTCCGTCTGAAGTTCGATCGCCGGCCTTATTCCTCGCATGTTCCGGCGACGCAGCCGCTGAAGGCGTCGGGGCAGCAGTCGGCGTCGGAGGTGCAGCCGCTCTTTTCCTTCTTGATGCAGCAGGTGTTGGTGGGCTGCCAGCAGATGGCGGTTTCGCTGGGCTGATTTCCGCAGCAGTCGTTGTTGGCGGCGCAGGAGTAGCCGACGTTCTTGCATCCACCTGCGCCGATGGCTGCGCTGGCGGAGGGGCCGCTGGCGAAGGCACCGGTCGTGAAGAAGACGGAAACTAACGGTGCGACAAAGACGAGTCTGGTTCCGCCGCATCGGAGTAACTCTCTTCGGGAGGGTCCGGTGTCGGGCTGAACGATCTCGGCGGCGTCTTCGGTTTCGAGAAGTCCGAGCGTTTGGAAGGTGTCCAACGTAACGTCGACGTGCCGTTTCGCGAGTTTCGGTTCGACGGTGTATCGCGCGGTCAGACGCGTCGCGATGTCATCGGACGTTCGTGAGCCGTCACATTGGTTCCAGATGAACCGCGTCGCTTCGTTGAACCTCAGCACCGCACCGAACCGTGGATCGTACCCCACATACTCGTCGTCGAGCGCACGCAGTGTCACGTCTGATCGTCGGATTGGTCTTCGGTCGTGGCCCGGTTTGCGGTCGAGGTTCTCCCTCACTCTCTCACATCTCTCTCCGGCGAGTGTCGTCTAGCGCGTTCTATCGGACATTCTGATTGGAGGGTTTAGCGACAGCCGGCGCTGGGATCCCGGGTGGATGTTGGGTTGCCTATCTGTATCGCCGGGGATTCGGCGATTGTCGCAGTCCGGGTTCGTGAGGCGGGGCTGCTGCGTTTCTGTGATGTTCGCGCTCTAGACGCCTGATGGTGTGCGTCAATCAAGAAGGCCAAGCGTCTGCAAATGCATCAGGACGCGATCCACGTTGGACTGGGCTTGCTGGGGTTCGATGGCGAACCGCTGGGCCAGGGCAACGGCGATGGTGTTGCGATCGTTTGTACCGTCGCACAAATCCCAGACGAACAATGTCGAGGTGTTGAAGCGGTGGACGGCGCCGTGGGCGGGGTCGTAGAGAAGTGCTTCGTCGTCGAGTTTGTGGACGTTGACGTCGTTGCGGCGCGTGGGGGCGTCGTCCGATCCGTCGCTGGTCTGTCGATCGTGGTCCATTTCGCCCGATGGTTTCGGTTTTGGCGCAGCGTGCGCCATTCTCATCGTTCTATCGGACGTTCTGTGCCCCGAGTGTAAGCCTGGTCCGTGCGTACTCGAAGAATCGTATTCTTGAACGACGGAGGCGTCGGTCGTTTCCGACGTTTGTCGGGGATGGTGCCAAGCGGAAGCCGGGAGTGCGCTGCCGATGAAACGCAAGAAGAAGTCCGCCATGTCCGGGCCGCGGCTGCGCGAGCTTGATGCGTCGCAGCTTCCGGTCGGCGTACCGTTGCCCGCGGCGATTGTCAGTGCGCTGGGGCGTGTTCTGCACGAAGAAGGTCGGGTCCTCAAGCCGGGCGACATCGCGACGCTACGACGATGGAGTGCTCGTGGGATCTTCGGCGGTGTGGGATGGCCTGAGTCATATTTCTGCAGGGGCGAATCGGCTCGCCAGCTTGATCAGGCACCCGCCTCTTCACGCCGTTCTCGTGTCACCAAGCGCACCGCCGGCGGGCGTGTGAAGGCGTCGTCCGGATCGTCGGAGGTCAAGCTGGTCTCCGTATCGGTCAACAGCCTTCGCCCCGGTATTCGTCTTGGGAGCGCTCTGTTCTCATCTCGCGGCGTGTTGCTGCTTGCGAAGGGGATGGAGGTGACGCCCCACTTCCTTGACAAGCTTCGCCAACACGGGATGTTCGAGGTTCTTCTCGATGCGAGTGCCGCTGGGGATCTCGCCCGATCCAAGTCAGGTGCGGGGCGCGCACCGCACAAGGCCTCCGGAAGATCGGCGTCGCCAGGGCGTCCACGGGCGGTTCGGGCCGATCAGTCGACGTCAGAGACTCGGCGTGTGCGCGATCTTGGGGACCGCGATCCGTCCGCTTCGGACGATTCCGGCGCGTTGGTCGGTCCGAGTTTGCCGCTGGATGACCTGCGATCCGAGACGGCGCGTGCGCACGAGAGCTACTCTCAATCGATCGATGAGGTCAGCGAGTTGCTGGCGGATGTCGATCAGGGGATGGCGTCGAGCGTTCCTGCCGCGAAGCGACTACTCCGCGATTTTCTTGACGTGAGCTATCTTGACGGTTCCATACTTCCGGCGATCGTCGACCTGAAGAACGCATCGGGTGAGTACATGTTTCAGCACGCGCTCAACGTGTCGCTGCTGTCGATGAACGCTGCGAATCATATGGGTTTGTCTCAGGAGCATGTTCTGGAGATCGGGTTGGGGGCGTTGCTTCAGGACGTCGGTATGCTGCATGTTCCCAAGGAGCTCCGCTTGGCGCCGCGGGCGCTGACGGAAGGCGAGCGCCAGGCGATTCGTCAACACCCGCTCCTGTCGCTCGATGCCCTCGAGAAGATCGGTGGTGTCCCGGGGATCAGTAAGTTGATCGCGTATCAATCGCACGAGCGGCTGGACCGGTCGGGATATCCACGACGTCGGCACCGGATGTTCATCCACCCTTACGCCCAAATTGTGGCGTCGATCGATGCGTATGCGGCGATCTGTTCCGAGCGTCCGCACCGAGAGGCGATGAGTCCGTACGAGGGGATGGCCTGGTTGCTCCAAGAAACGCACGAGGGTCGCTTTGACCGAGAGGTGATACGGGATCTCCTTGACTGCATCTCGCTGTTTCCGATCGGGACGTTCGTTCGACTGTCGGACGGGCGCACCGCGCGCGTGCTTCGGGCCAACCCGGGGCAGCACACCAGACCGGTCGTTCTGCCGTTGCAGGCTGACGGAACGGACACAAGCGACGAGCTTGATCTCGCCCAGGTTAACGGGATTCACATTGTCGAGGCGTTACGAGACCTACCGGTCTTGACGGCGTAGTGGTCCCCACACGATTTCCGCGATCCGGAGGGGCTGGTCTGCCGGCGCTTGCGGACCGGCCGGTGTGCTCTTCGGTCTTTGCTTCGCACTTCGCCTTCCTCTCTCGAGCGTATCACGTTCGCCATTCCCGCTTGGCAGGGCGCCGAAAATGAGTAGACTCTGAGGTGGTCCCCTTTGCGGTAGGGGAACTCGAACTCCGGTCATCAGGAATGGATAATGCCCGAGAATGCCACCCCACGGATCGCCATGATCGGCTCCTATGTCCCTCGTCGTTGCGGTATCGCCACGTTTACGCGTGATGTCGCTGCCGCCGTCGCGGGTGCGTGTCAGCGGTCGGGTCAGCGCGACGGTCACCCGGTTCCGATCGTGGCGATGAACGATCGTGACCACGAGTATCAGTACGGCCCGGAGGTGGTGGTCGAGGTCCATCAGCAGCGCCGGGAGGAGTATCGAAACGCCGCGGACGTCCTCAACACGGCGCGGATCGATGCGGTCAGTCTTCAGCACGAGTACGGTCTGTTCGGGGGTGACTGCGGGGAGTATCTGTTCGAGTTGCTGGATCGTCTGCGAAGGCCGTTGGTCTCGACACTGCACTCTATTCTGAGTGAACCGACGCCCAAGCAGCGTGAGGTTCTCTCGCGGCTGTGTGAACAGAGCAGTGCGGTGGTCGTGATGGCCAACCGGGCTCGGATGATCCTGACAGAGGTGTACGATGTTCCGACGGACCGCATCCGACTGATTCCGCACGGGGTGCCTGATGTTCCGTTCGGCGATACGGAGCCGTGGAAGGAGCGATTCGGTCTGTCGGGGCGTACGATGATTCTGACGTTCGGTCTGTTGGGGCCCGGGAAAGGGATCGAGACGTCGCTCGAAGCGCTTTCCAGGGTGGTGGAGGCTCATCCGGACGTTGCCTATGTGATCCTGGGGGTCACGCACCCGAGCATCAAGCGTGAGTCGGGAGAGCTGTACCGCCTTTCGCTGGAGCGGAAGGCGGTGGAACTGGGTATTCAGAAGAACGTGCTGTTCCATAACCGGTATGTCACGAACGAGGATCTTTATGAGTATCTCCAGGCGGCGGACATTTACACGACGCCTTACCGAGCCAAGGAGCAGATCACGTCGGGGACGCTGGCGTATGCCGTGGCTGCGGGGAAGGCCGTCATCTCCACGCCGTACTGGCACGCCCAGGAGCTTTTGATTAACGGTCGCGGTCGCCTGGTGGAGTTCGACGACGTCGACGGTTTCGCCAAATGCTTCAACGAGCTTCTTTCGGACGAGGCGGAGCGGAACAAGGTGTGCAAAGCCGCCTACGAGTTCGGGCGTAGTATGATCTGGCCGCGCGTCGGGGAGGAATACGTCAAGGTCATCGAGCGAGCCAAGCACGAGTTCGCCGATGCGGCTCGAGAGCAGGTCGCGCAGCGCAAGTTGCTGATGCGGATGTCGCTTCCGGAACCTCGTTTCGACCATCTTTTCGCGATGTCCGACGACACGGGGATGTTGCAGCACGCGGTCTACGCCACACCGGATCGAAGCCACGGATATTGCACGGACGACAACGCCCGCGCGCTGATCGTTACCGCGATGGGATGCGAGCTTTTTCAGAGCGACGAACTTCTACCGTACCTTCGAACGTATCTGTCGTTCCTTCACTTCGCCCAGAACTCGGCGACCGGGCGCTTCCGCAATTTCATGTCGTATGACCGGCGGTGGTTGGAGGAGGACGGCAGTGACGACAGCCAGAGTCGAGCGATCTGGGCGTTGGGCTATTTGATCTCCCATGCGCCGGACGAGGCGGCGCGGCGATTGGCGACGGATCTGTTTCGATCGTCGGTTGCGGCGCTCGAGACGGTTCAGTGGACGCGCTCGTGGTCGATGAGCATTTTGGGTCTCCATTATTATCTCCGCCAGTTTCCCGAGGATGCGTCGATGCGGGGTCATCAGGCGCGGTTGGCGGAAAAGCTGATGGCGGAGTTTTCGAAAGTGGCGTCTGACGATTGGCCTTGGATCGCGGATTCCGTGACGTATGACAACGGCCGCCTTCCCCAGGCGTTGATTATCGCGGGGCTGACGCTCGATCGGGGTGAGATGGTCGATCTCGGCCTGCACGTGTTGCGCTGGCTGTTCGAGGTTCAGACGGCTTCGCAGGGACATCTTTCCATTATCGGGAACAAGGGCTGGCTGACGCGCGACGGCGAGCGATCGCGCTTCGATCAGCAATCACTGGAACCGGCGGCGTTGATCGGAGCGTGCAAGGCCGCGTTTCGGGCGTCGGGAGACGGGAAGTGGCTCAGCGAGATGCGCCGTTGCTTCGAGTGGTACGTCGGGCGCAACGATCTGGGGCTATCGATGGTCGACTTCAAGTCCCGCGGTTGCTTCGACGGATTGACCGAAGCCGGAGTGAACGAAAACCAGGGTGCCGAGTCGGTGTTGTCGTGGTTGCTCTCGTTGCTGATTATGCACGAGATGCAGACGGGCGACGCACCGGACGTGGGGTAGGCTGCCATGTGTTCGGGGGGGGCGCATCCGCTTCCCGCACCGTGGTTTTCCAGCGCAGACAGGAGATGGCCGATAGTATGCCTGTGGTCGGCGTCTGTTCGCACGACCGGAAGGACCCTTAGCAGGAGCTAAAGCCTCGATGCCACCTTTGCGAGAAGACCCACGCCGGCGATTGTTGACGCGTCATCCGGGCAATCCGATCCTCACGGCGTTTGACTGGCCCTACTTTGTCAACACGGTGTTCAATGCGGGCGCGACGCGGTTGCCGTCCGGGGAGACGCTCCTTTTGGTTCGGGTCGAGGATTGTACTGGGCACTCGCACTTGTGTGCGGCGCGTTCCGCCGACGGGATCACCGGTTGGAGGATCGATCCGCATCCGACGTTTATCCCGGATATTGAGGGTCATCCCGAAGAACTGTGGGGCGTCGAAGATTGCCGGATTGTCTGGGTCGACGAGCTGGAGAGCTTTGCGATCACGTATACGGCGTATTCTCAACGCGGTCCATGCGTTTCGCTGGCCTTGACGAAGGACTTCCGGACGTTTGACCGTATGGGAATGACGATGCCACCGGAGGACAAGGATGCCGCCTTGCTTCCTCGTCGATTCGGAGGTCGGTGGGTGATGATTCACCGTCCTGTCCCGGCTGCGGGGCGGGCGCACATCTGGATGTCGTACTCACCGGATCTGAAGCACTGGGGTGATCCGAAAGTGGTGCTCAAGGCTCGGCGCGGCGCCTGGTGGGATGCGAACAAGATCGGCCTGTCCCCGCCGATGCTCGAGACGCCGGAGGGGTGGTTGATGATGTATCACGGCGTCCGCATGACACCGGCTGGTTGTATCTACCGGTTGGGGCTTGCGCTGATGGATTTGGAGGATCCGACGCGCTGCGTGATGCGGTCGACCAAGTGGATCATGGGTCCCGAGGCGGAGTATGAGCGGACGGGCGATGTCGGAGACGTGGTTTTTCCGTGCGGGTTCACGATGGATCCGGACGGTGACACGATGTATCTGTATTATGGTGCGGCGGACACGTCGATCGCCCTGGCGACCGGGAGCGTTCGTGAAATGCTCGGTTGGCTGCAGGAGAACAGCACGCCGGGCGATCCGGAGGATTGACCGATCGTTGCGCCGTTTTTGAGGGTCGTATCTGCCGATTGACGTTGGGACCGTGGATGTGACATTCCCATGCGAATTGCCATGCTCGCCCCGATCAGTTGGCCTCTGCCCCCCACGGGGTACGGGCCGTGGGAGCTGGTCGCGTACAATCTCACCGAACAGCTTGTCAAGTTGGGGCATGACGTGACGGTGTTCGCCGCCGGGGGGACCGCCAGCACGGCGGAGGTGGTGGTTACGACGCCGCATGCACTGTCGACCTGGCCCGAGCCTCAGCGGAGCCGGATGCAGGCGTTTGATCGTAAGACCGG
Organism: Phycisphaerae bacterium; assembly: GCA_029260135.1. GTDB lineage: Bacteria > Planctomycetota > Phycisphaerae > UBA1845 > UBA1845 > OFTM174. The sequence continues at coordinate 18,537 of JAJDDV010000075.1, forward strand.
GTTGCTGGAAGGTCCGCCCGATGCGCGCGTGCTGGAAGAGCTGCACATCGGCAAATGCATGGAGCGTGCAGCGGGCGGTGAGTTCGACGTGGTTCATTCGCATCTGCACGTTCACGCGCTGGTCTTCGCGCGGTTGATCCCCTGCCCGATGGTGACGACGCTGCACGGTAGCGCATGGGTGCGGGCGACGCATCCGATTCTGCTGGCCTACAAGGACATGCCGTTCGTTTCGCTGTCGGAGGCGGAGCGGACGATGCTCCCCGAATTGAATTACGCGGCGACCGTCCACAACGGGATTCGCATGGATGGATTCCCGTTCGAGCCCGACAAAGAGGACTATCTTCTTTTTGCGGGGCGCTTGTCACCGGAGAAGGGGCCGGACGTCGCGATCGACATCGCGAAGCAGAGTGGTCGGCGTCTTCTGATGGCTGGGCTGATCGAAGGGCAGTATCAGGGGTGGTTCGACAGCCACGTCAAACCGCACATCGATGGCACGAACGTGGCGTATCTCGGTCTGCTCTCGCAGAAGGCGTTGGCGCCGTATTACCGTAAGGCGGCTGGGGTCTTGTTCCCGATCAACTGGTGCGAGCCCTTCGGGTTGGTGGCGGTCGAGGCGCAGGCGAGCGGGACGCCGCTGATCGCGACGCGTTTCGGTGCACTTCCGGAGATCATCGTCGAGGGTGAGACGGGGTTCGTGATCGATTCGGTGGCTGAAGGTGTGGCCGCGGTCGACAAGCTGGGTGGACTCTCTCCAGCGGCCTGCCGGCGGAACGCCGAGACCCGGTTCAGCGACGAGGCGATGGCGCGCGGGTATGCCCACGTCTATCAATCACTCATCGCACAAGGCGTTCACGCCTAGCAGCCTGTTGAAGAAGCCGCTTCTGGCCGCCCCCGTGTAGCGCCACCCCTTGTGGGTGGCGCCATGCGGCGGTTTTCGTCGCCCACAAGGGGCGACGCTACATTGTTCAACGGGCTGCTAGGCCTGTCTCAACGGCGAGCCGTCAACGCGCGACGCGAATCTCACAAAACAGGCTCGATTCGTCGACTTCCTCGAGTTCGAACGCGACGTTCAGTGAGGCGCAGAGGTTTTCGAAATCGCCGGGCGTGATGGTGGTGGCGGTGAAGCCGTCTTTACAGATGATCGTGCCGTTGCCGGTTCTATTCCTGTCAATCTCTCCGATCAGCCCTTCCCTCGCCTGCCGTTCGAACCAGTTCAGACGATCGGGCCAGAACCGCTCCGCGTAGGTTGAGAGCAGGACGAGTCCGCCGGGTTTGGTCATGCGGAGGCATTGGGCGACCAGCGCACGACGATCGACCTTGAACGCGGAGAGACCGTTCTGGATGCAGGCGACGACGTCGAAGGTCGTGTCCGCCAGCGCCGGGGCTGCGGCGTCGGCCACGAAGAGATGTACGTTATGCCATCCGGCTAGATGATTACGGGCCAACGCGATGTTCGCCGCCGACGCGTCGAATCCAACAACGCACCCGGCGTCGGGGACGAACTCCTTGATGGCGCGGCCATATCCGCAACCGAGTTCTAATACGCGATCGGTTGGACGGGTATTGCTGAGGACGTGTTGGGTTTCCGCGTGCAAGTACTGTCGAACGCGCGGAGGGGCGATGTCGTAGCATCGGCGCAATCGGTCGGCGGAGAGCTTGTTCGCATAGTAACCGGGTGTGTTCGCCATGGCACGCCTACGCGTCGAGTGAATCGCCCATTGTCGCGATTCGCCCCAGAAGTCGGCCGGCTTCGACAACGTCCTTGTCGCCTCGGCCGGAGAGGTTGAGGACGATCGAGTCATCGGCGTGCATTGCTTTGGCGCGCTTCATCGCATGCGCTACCGCGTGTGCCGGTTCCAGCGCGGGGATGATTCCCTCTGTTTCGTTGAGCGTGGTGAAGGCCTCGAGGGCGGCTTGGTCGTCTTCACTGACGTAGGACACCCGTCCGAGTTCCTTCCAGTGCGCATGCTCGGGGCCGACGCCGGGATAATCCAGTCCGGCGGAAACGGAATGTACGGGAGAGGTCTGACCGTCTTCGTCTTGAAGTACATAGGTGTGCATGCCATGAAGGATTCCGGGCCTTCCGACGCTGAGCGTAGCGGCGTGTCGACCCGGAGCGAGCTTCTCACCGGCGGCTTCCACGCCGAAGAGCTTGACGTCGGCGTCATCGAGAAACGCAAAAAAGAGGCCGGCGGCATTGCTCCCGCCACCCACGCAGGCGACCACCTCGTTGGGAAGTCGTCCGGTCTGTTCGATGACCTGTTGCCTCGCTTCGAGCCCGATGACCGTCTGAAAGTCGCGCACCATCTGTGGATAGGGGTGTGGTCCCATCACGCTTCCGATGACGTAGTGCGTGTGGTCACTGGTGGCCATCCAGTCTCGCATGGCGGCGTTGATGGCATCTTTGAGCGTCTTCTGTCCCGCGTCGACAGCGACGACCTCTGCACCGAGAAGCTCCATGCGAAGAACGTTGAGCTTCTGGCGTCTGACATCCTCGGCGCCCATGTAGACGACGCAATCGAGCCCGAAGCGTGCCGCGGCGGTGGCGGTGGCGACACCGTGTTGGCCTGCGCCGGTTTCGGCGATGACGCGGCGTTTGCCCATTCGCCGGGCCAGCAGCGTCTGCCCCATGGTGTTGTTGATCTTGTGTGCGCCGGTGTGGTTGAGGTCTTCGCGTTTGAGATAGAGCTGTGCGCCGCCGATTCGGTCGCTGAGTCGGTTGGCGTGATAGAGCGGACTGGGACGTCCGACGTAACGGTTGAGGGACTCTCGAAACTCCTCCCAGAAGGGTCGATCGTTGCGGATCGCACGGTAGGTGTCCGCTAGCCGGGTGACGGACGCCATCAATGTTTCGGGAACGTACTGTCCGCCGAAGTTTCCGTATCGCCCTCGCGCGTCGGGTCCCCAGCGCGTGTCATCCGGTGGTGTCACTTCGCTCGTCATCGGACGTCATGGTAGCGATCGCGCGACTTGGACGCAAAGCCGCGCGCCGGTATGATGTCCTCAGAGTGATCGAGCGAGATCCGGGACCGCGAATGGTGTCTGATGACTGATCCGCTGGATAATCTGTTGAATGAGAAGGTCGTCCTGGATACGGCTACGTCGATCGTCTACATCGGTACGCTGACGGAGATCGGAGAATATGCGTTCGTTTTGCGCGACGCCGACATGCACGACTGCCGGGATGGGCATGCGAACAAGGAAGTCTATGTGGCGCAGATGGCGGAGGTTTTCGCCGACCAGGTCGTCGTTAATCGCCGCAGAATCGTCGTCATGCGATCGACGGTCATCAGTCTTTCTCGTCTGGCGGATGTCGTAGTCGGCTGACGAGCTTCCAAGAAGAGAACCGTACTGGCGGAGAATCGATGAGGGTTTTTGTTACCGGCGCGGCAGGTTATGTCGGAAGCCATTGCTTGCGGGGCTTGCTCGACGACGGTCACGAGGCGGTCGTGTATGATCATCTGTCGACGGGGCATCGCGGGGCCGTCGATGAGCGGGCGGAGCTGATCGAGGGTGACCTGGCGGACGCGACCCTTTTGCGCGCGACACTGGAACGGGGCCACTTCGACGCCGTCATGCACTTTGCCGCCTCGGCTGAGGTGGGCGAGTCGGTGCATGATCCGCTTCACTACTATCGCAACAATGTTGCCAACACGCTCTCGCTGCTCGAGGCGATGCGCGAGTTCGCGATTCGGCGTCTGGTGTTCAGTTCCACGTGCGCGACGTACGGCGTTCCGCCGACCGTTCCGATCACGGAGGAGATGCCGCAAGCGCCGATCAATCCCTACGGCCGCACGAAGCTGGCGATTGAATGGATGCTGCGAGACTGTGCGACGGCGTGGGGGCTGGGCTCAACGGCACTGCGCTACTTCAATGCCGCCGGTGCGGCGGCGGATGGGACCATTGGCGAGCATCACGATCCGGAATCGCACTTGATCCCGCTGGTGCTCCAGGTGGCGCTTGGCCAGCGCGATGCGATCAAGATCTTCGGTGTCGACTATCCCACGCCGGACGGTTCCTGCGTTCGCGATTACATCCATGTCGAAGATCTGGCCACGGTCCATCGGCTTGCGATTGAGTCGCAGTCGGAGGGGCAGTTCCGGTATTACAACGTCGGAACGGGCGAGGGCGTCAGCGTCAAGGAAACGATCGAAGCGAGTCGAGAGGTGACGGGCCATGCGATCCCCGCCCTTCCGACCGCACGCCGGGAGGGCGATCCACCGCAGCTCTATGCCGATCCGACGAAGCTCATGACCGAACTTGGCTGGAAGCCGATTTACACCGACATCCGTCGAACCGTTGAAACCGCATGGGCGTGGCATCAAAGTCACCCGAGCGGGTTCGGTGCATCGGCCTAGGCGAAGGGTCAATCGCGGTACTTGATGTGGCAGTCCTTGCACGAGGAAGCCAGGGCGGAAAATCGGTCCGGGAGATCGTCGCGGCTATTCGCAGAGAGTGCTTGCGTGAGCGTGCCCGCGCTGGCGGCTGCCACGCCGAGAAGGTAGCGAAACTCCTCGGTCTTGTTTTGGGTCTCGGCTTCACCCAGCAGACCGGTGAATCGGTCGCCCACCTGCCGCGCCTCGGCCGCCGGAATGAGGTCGGGATGGTCAGGTGGAGTCGTCCATCCCGCGTCGCGGATTCTCTTCAGATTGTCGTACGCGCGATCGACGGAGGCCATGGTTCGGATCAGGCCGGACACGGTTGCGATCTGCGGGAAGTCGGTTGAGACCGTGGCGAGCGAGGCCGGTGTTTCGACGGGCGCACGTTCGACACAAGCGTAAAGCCCTGCGTAGTCAGGCGAAGTCCTGGCTCTCTTCATGAAGTCGACGGCATCTTTGTTGTTCAGACGTCCGAGTGCGACGGCGGCGATGGCTGCGGCGGCGGGGCCGCGGTGGCGACCATGGTGACAGTGAAGGTAGACGGGCTTGGGTAGGTCGCGCACGGCGCGGGCGAGTTGCCGAGTTCGGGCCGGTTCGATGCCGCCATATCCGATCGGAAGATGGACGTATCGCATCCCGTGCGCGGAGGCCCGTTCGATATCGGGTCGGGCGCCGTCGACGGAGATGATCGTCCGCACGCCCATCTCGGCCAAGTCGTTGAAACCGGGGTCGCCGTCGGGCTGTGAACCGCTGATCAGACCCTCCGTGACGATCCACACGTTGTGAAGTCCGGCGTGGGTACGCCTCGACTTCAGAGCCTTTGGCGTTTCAGCGGCAGGGGGCGTGGCGAGTGGATCGGCGGGGGGGTGGTCGGTGCGGACCGCACAGGCACCGACCAGGCCCGCCGAGACCATGGCAAGCAAGGCCAAGTCTGCTGTCTTGGACATTGCTCAAGTGTACGCGATGGGTCGTGGCGGGCAACTTGTCTGTCTGAGCCGGCGGCGGAGAGAGGAAGAACGGGATTCCGGAGTGGGCGTGAAGGCCGATGCCCCCGCACCCGCCCTCTCCTCCGTGAGAAGGAGAGGGAGAGTCGGAGTGGGTCCTGAATGCGCAGCGTCGGGTGCGAGGTACAGAGACGGCGTCAAGGATGCGGTGGGTCGTCACGCATGCCTCGACGCGGAAACGGCTTATCCAGGCGCTCTTTGACTTCCTGTTCGATCAACTTCTCGCGAAGTCCGGCGGCTTGTGCGTGACGCTGCTTGAGCTCGATGATCCGGGTCTCGAGTTCCTGGATCTGCAGTTCGCGCCGCCGATGGCGACAGTCGAAGACCTGCTCGCAGAGTTCCCGCATTTTCGCCTGCAGACCGGACTGTTTGTCTACGTCGTCACTGGCGCGGTGGCGCCGGGCGACGCGCCAGATGTCCATGTCGAGGCGGCGTTCCTGGATCATCAACTGCCCGCGCTGGGGATGACTTTGCAGGACTTCCATCATGTGCCACATGTCCGGTACAACGCGTCTGATGCGACGGGCGTAACGCTCGGGATGAGATTCCTGCAATCGTTCGAGTTCCAGGTACATCTTCGGAAAGTGCTCTTCCAGGAAGTTCTGAATGCGCGTGCGGTCCTGCTCCGACATCTTCTTCCACAACGCGGGCGGACCGCCGTGACCACTTCGTCCACCGGGGCCGCCCGGACCTCCATGTGCGCGTTTACCGCGCTGCATGGCACGCGCCGACTTCTTATCGTCGTCGCCCGGCTGGCGGAGTTCCGCGCCGAGCGCCGAGGTGGTGCACGCGGTGATGGTCGCTGTTATCAGCCACACGCCAAGTGGGCTGTAGCGAAGCACCCGTTTCGAATGGTTTGATCTCATCGTAGTGTCCTCTCAGGTCCGGCTAGGACCAATCATCGTCGGCCTCCGCCTCTTGGAGACTGCGGTCGAGGTCGTCGAGAAGCGTGTCGAAGACCGAGTTTCCAAACGTCGCGGAGACCTGCGTTTCAAGATTCTGCTCGAGGTCGAGCACGTCGTCCTTCAGTGCTCGAAGCGACAGTGTGAGGTCGTCCTCCTCATATTGCTCAAACGCACTCACAAACACGAGACTGTCTTCGGTTGGCCGAGATCGGTTCACGCGGACGATCATGACGAGACACGCCGCGGCGGCGAGTGCCCCTACGCCCGCCCATCGCCACGCGCGATGAGCATTGACCGCGCGTCGTATCGAAGGGCGATCGTTCGTTTCGCTCAAGGCCTGGCGCGTTCGCCGCTTTGCATCATCCGCCAGGGTGGCAGGCACTTCGCTCGCCAACTCAGTCGCGAGCCATTTCTCGTTGACGGCGATGCGAACGTGACGCTTGATTCGGTCGACATCGGGGCAGTCCGTGTCTTGGCACACGTCTCGGAACCACCGCATGCCCTGCTCCATTACGCGTCGCTCTTCTTCTCGCGGTGTCATCACTGTGACTCCATCCATTCACGCAGTTTGGCCAGCGCACGGTGCGCCCTGGCCAAGGCCGTTCCGATCGGCGTTTCCATCATCGCGGCGATATCGGCGAAGCTCATTTGGCTGTAGTGTCGAAGGAGTACGACCTCACGTTCAGGCTCCGAGAGCCTGGCCATGCCTTGCTGCATCCGGTCGACGTCCTCATCCAACCGGGCACGATCCTGCGGGGAGGGCTGCGCCGGGTCTGCGATTCGGTCTCGACCACTTCGGTCGTCATCCGCGTCGGCGGTGAACGCCTCGAGTGACGTTACGCCGGGGGCACGCGTCAGCTTCCTCGCCCGGTCGCGGGCGAGGTTCAGCGCGATGCGAAACAACCAGGCATCGAAGCGACCGTCGTGTTCGTAGTGCTGGATCATTCGAACCACCCGGACAAAGACCTCTTGAACGAGCTCCTGGGCGTCGTCCCGATTCGAGGTCAGGCGAGACAGAAACGAATACAGTCTCACTGAATAGAGGTCGACGATCCGATCGAAGGCCTCAGGCTCCATTCGCTGGGCCTGCCCGATCAGCGTCTCCATCGAGTTCTTTTCTTTTTGTTCCACGGTTCCAATCATGCGTCCGAAGGGTTTAACGCCCGATCAACCCCGACATTGCTGCGAGCGCAGAGAATCCACCGCAAGGAGCCGGCCGCGTCCGATCATGTGTCGTCCAGTCCCGTCAGGAACTCCTGGAGCATGACAGCGGCGGCCACGGCGTCCTGGACGGCCTTGCGTTTCTTTCGGGTGAGACGGGCCGGCAGGAGGAGTTCCCGGGCGGTTCGGCTCGAGAGGCGTTCGTCGAAATAGTGAACGGGCTTTCCGGTGCGGCGGGCGAGCTTGTCGCCGAATCCGCGGGTCAGTTTGGCCTGTTCGCCTTCTGAATCGTCCATGTTCAGCGGGAGTCCGATCACGAAGGCGTCGACGGCGTATTCCTGGGCGTCGTTGAGAATGGCGTCAACGTGTTCGTCGACCGTACCGCGCGCGGTGACCGTCGTGACCGGCGTTGCGAGTCTTCGCTCGTCGTCGCCGATGGCCAGACCGATGCGCTTCGTGCCGTAGTCAATGCCCAGAAACGTCGAAGGGCGTGGAGTCGGATTCGGGGAATGCGAAGTCGAAGCGTGCGGGTCGGGATGTTGTGTCACAGATACTCTTCGCCGTACTTCCCTTTGACCTCGTCTACGAGTTCCTTGATGCTCGCCGCGTCGCGTTTTTTGCAGATCAGCGTTGCGTCCGGCGAGTGGATGATGACGAGATCGCTGACGCCGATCGTCGTGATCAGGTGTTTCTTATCCGAGACGACGATGTTGCCGCGCGAGCCGAGGTGTACCGCTTCGCCGGAGGCGAGCAAGTTTTCGTCGGCGTCGGGCTGCAATACGGACTCCAGCGCGGGCCAGGCGCCGACGTCGACCCAATGGCAGTTCATCTCTACGACGAGGACCCGGTCCGCCTGCTCCATGACGGCGAAGTCGATGCTGATCTTCATCAGCCCCGGATAGAGTCGTTCGAGTTTCTGCTGCCGTTTCTCCGTCCCCCAGGCATCGGCGATCTCGCAGACCGCGTCGTGCGACTGGGGCAAGTGCTTCTTGAGTTGTTCGAGAATGGTCGCGGCGCGCCAGGTGAACATGCCGCTGTTCCAATAGAATTCGCCGCTGGCCAGGTACTTCATCGCCTTGGCCATGCTCGGTTTTTCCGTGAATTTCTTGACCACGAACACACCTTCGGTGGTGCGCTCGCCCCGCCAGACGTACCCGTAGTTTGTGTCGGGTCGGATCGGACGAATTCCCATCGTGACCAGTGCGTCGGCGTTCCTGTCCGCGGTGTCAAAGGCTCTTTCAACGGAGGCGCAAAAGGCGTCGATCGGCGTGATGAGGTGGT
>JAJDDV010000076.1 GCA_029260135.1 Phycisphaerae bacterium
TGTGCGCCCAGGACGTTCGCGCCTACAAACCGTCCCGCGCCCACTTTGATCGCCTGCTTTCTGAACATGGCGCCAAGAATGAAGTCCTGCACGTCGCGCAAAGCCTCTTCCACGACGGCGCACCCGCCAAGGCGCTCGGTATTGCCTATGTGTGGGTGAATCGCTACAACGAGACGAACACCACGGCCGTCGTGCCGCTGGCCCAGTACCCGGACTTGATGTCGTTGGCCAGCGCCCTGTGCGACGACGAGAACTGAAGCAAAGAACCGATTCACGAGAAGAGTAAAACCATGGAAGACCTACCAAGGGTCGAGTCACTATTGCCGCCGGGAACACCGGTGAGTGTCCGGCAGAAGTCGCGCCGGCGAGAAGGGGCCCTCGTCAGCGAGGTGGTCGGTGTGGTCGAAGAATGGGAAGACCGACCGACCGGAAGCTGGTTCGCCCACGGTAAGAACGGAAAGCTGTGGCTCAAGCGGCTCAAACTCCGTAAGGTCGACGGCGAACTCAGCCTGATCACCATCGACGATGCGACGGAGCTGGCGAAACTTCAGGCTGCTCCCGAATAGACCCGTACGATCGCGGAATGACGACACCGCGCCCGGCGCGTTCCGCCATCTTTGATACACAGATCGCCATCCTCCAGGCGGCGCGGAAACATGACGTTGCCCACGCACAGTGGTTTGAGGCGGATGATCCTGCGTCTGGTGTGGGCGTCCCTCTGCCTGCTCGTCGTCTGGTGGGTATTCGGCGACACGTGCGCGCGATACGCCGTTTCGCCACGTGAAGATCACGGGATCCGCTTCGCGCACTTCGGCACCTATCACGATTACATGCTGTGGCGCGGCATCATTTCCGATTTCCAGCGCGACCACCCGGGTCAAACCATCAAGCAGGAGTACGTCCTCGGCTTGAGCGGACACTACAACACCAAGATGCGCCAACAAGTCCTGTCGAAGACCCTCCCCGACGTCGCGCTCGTCCAACTCGGGCCCTTTCACGAACTAGCCTCACACTTTGCCGACCTGACGGAACTCGTCGAGGGTCCGTCTTGCGGTGTCGGTGCCTTCGCGAACACCCTCGACGCCACGGGGATGGCCGCGTTTCGGTTCAAGGAACGCCAACGAGGCCTGCCCGTCTCCGGCGGGAACCTGATGATCTACGCCAACGTCGAGTGCTTCCGGCGCGCCGGCCGGTTCCACGGAGTCGACATCCCCCTTCCCAGCGACGACTGGACAACGGATGACTTTCGCCGAACCGCGCGGCGACTCACCTGCGACTTCGATGGCGACGGGCAGATCGATCAGTTTGGCTTCTGGCTACCAAGATGGCTCTATTTCTTGCCCTTCATCTGGTCCTTCGGAGCGGAACTGACGGACGAATCACTCTCCCAATGGAGGCTGAACAGCCCCGAAGCCGACGAAGCCCTCTCCTTCTATCGAGACCTGGCCGTCGACCATCGCGTATGCCCGCACGACGAAGAGGTCCCCCAGCTCTTCCAGGACGTCGGATTCCTCACCGGCAAAGTCGCGCTATGCGTGAACGGCCCCTGGTTTGTCCCGTTCCTCGCCAAGACTCGGCTGAAAGACAGCTACGTCGTCGCCCCCATTCCGCGCGGCCGGGCAGGTTCCATCACGCGCGTTACCTGGGATGGAATCGTCATGGCCGACGGACTTGCGCCGCAGCGCCAATCCGCCGCGTGGAAGTTCATCCAGTTCGTCCTCTCCGCGCCGATCCAAAACCGCATCGCCCAAACCGGGCGAGCGCTGCCCGCCAGAAGAGAGTCAACCTCGGCCTTCGTGCAGTCGCCCGACGACCCGCGTCGCCTCCGCTTCATCGAAGCCCTGCCGCACTCACGACTTCAACCCCTCCTCCCTCGCTTTGGTGAGATTGACCGCACGGTCAATGAGCATCTCGAGCAGCTCGTCGATCCTCACCGAGCCGAAACTCCTGCGTCGATCCTCGAACGGCTCTCGCGTCACCCGGTGATCACGTCCGCCTTCTCCAATCCCGCGCCCACACCGTAATCATGGACAAAGCGACTCACCATCGTCGGATGCTTCTCCCCTGGGTGATCGGGTTGTTCCTTCTCACCCTGATTCCGCTGATGGCGTCGCTGGTTCTCTCCATCACGCGCGTCGATCCGCAACGGCAAGGGCATGGCGTCTCCTGGATCGGCACCGAGCACTTCCATCGCGCCCTGACCAACGACACCGCGTTCTACACCGCGCTATCCAACAGCCTGTTCTTCACCCTTCTGGCTGCCCCACTCGGTTTGGGTACCTCGCTGGCCGTCGCACTACTCCTCCATCAGCCCGTTCGAGGTGCCCCGATCTTCCGCGCTCTGGTCTACCTGCCGCATCTTCTGGGCGGCGTCGCGACCATCGTCATCTGGAGCTGGACGTTCAATCCGCAGTTCGGCTGGATCAACCAAGCCATACGGCTTGCCTACGCGGCGATGGATCCCATCGTGCGCGTCTTCACCGAAAACGGCACATCCGATTGGCTGCTCCCTCGCTGGCTATACTCACCCGGCGGGTGCAAACCGGCCGCGATCATCATGTCCGCCTGGACGTTCGGCGCATCGATGCTGATCTTCCTGGCCGCACTGCATCGTGTACCGAACGTCCTGCACGACGCCGCACAACTCGACGGCGCCGGCGCCTGGCAGCGATTCCGACGCATCACGCTCCCGCACATCACCCCGGCCATACTCTTCAATCTCACCTTCGGCATCATCTTCTCGATGCAGTCGTTCAACGAAGCCTACCTTCTTCAAAACCGCCAACAGAACGATGGCCTGCTCTTCTACGTACTCTATCTCTACCGCACCGCGTTCGAGCCGCCCTATCAACTCGGCTATGCCTGCGCATTGGCCTGGATCTTCCTTGCGGTGTTGCTGATTCTGATTCTCCCCCTGCTCCTGTCAGCCAGGAAGTGGGTCTACTACGCGAGCGAGAAATGACACTGCGGCGCACGATCGTCTATCTTCTGCTCATCACACTGAGCGCCGCCATGATGACGCCGATCTTCTGGGCCTTCGCATCCTCGCTCAAACCGCTCGACGAAGTGTACGCCTTTCCGCCGTCGTTTCTCGTCGACGATCCGCAGTGGTCCAACTACGGCGACGCGCTCACGCGCCTCCCCGTCGCGAGATTTCTGCTGAACTCCCTGCTCATCTCCGCCGCCTCGGTCGTCGGCGCGGTGTTGACAGCCTCCATGACGGGATACGTTCTCGCACGAGCGCGCTTTCGGGGCCGATCGCTCTGCTTCTTCCTCGTGATCATCTCGATGTTGATCCCGGCCCAGGTGCTACTCGTCCCCCGATTCCTGATCTACGACCTGCTCGGCTGGGTCGACACCTACAAACCGCTGATCGTCCCGGCGTGGTTGGGAGGCGGCGCGTTCAACATCTTCCTCTTCCGCCAGTTCTTTCGAACCGTCCCGCCCGAACTGGAAGACGCCGCCCGCCTCGACGGTGCCACGCCGTGGCAGACCTATTGGCACATTCTTCTACCGGCCGTCAGACCCGCCACCATCACCGCCGCCCTGCTCAGCTTCGTCTACCACTGGCAGGAGTTTCTCGACCCGCTGATCTACCTCTCCGACTTTCAGACTTACCCCATCTCACTTGGTCTGCGGATGTACCAGTCAATGGCCGGCACCTGGGCGAACCAACTGATGGCCGTCAGCTTGGTCGCACTGATCCCCGTCGTGATCGTCTTCATCCTCTGCCAGCGACACCTCATGCGAGGCCTGGGTGTGGTGGAAACGCGATCGTAGGGTCCGCTGTGCATTTGTAGGGTCCGCTGTGCGGACCGAAATGACGCCACATATGTAGGGTCCGCTCTGCGGACCATCCTCTCTCCAATACAATGGAATCATGCCGGACTATCGACGAGCTTATCAACCCGGCGGTACGTACTTCTTTACCGTTGTCACGGCGGGACGCGCGAAGATCCTCGCTTCCCCGCTCTCCGTTACACTGCTCCGCGAGAGCATTGCGGCAACGCGCCAGCGCTGGCCCTTCGAGATCACAGCGCTCGTGGTTCTCCCTGATCATCTCCACACCATCTGGACTCTCCCAGACAACGATACCGACTTCTCCACCCGGTGGGCGTTCCTGAAGAAGACGTTCACAACGCGGTGGCTCGCCCGCGGCGGCGAGGAACGGCCGGTCAGCGAATCGAAACGGGAAGACAGGCGCCGTGGCGTCTGGCAGCGCCGGTTCTGGGAACACCTGATCCGCGATGAGGCTGACCTCGAGCAGCATTGCGACTACATTCATTACAATCCGGTGCGACATGAGCTGGTCGCATGTCCACATTCGTGGCCATATTCGTCGTTTAGCCGGTGCGTGGAACAGCGCCTGTACGAACACGATTGGCTCTGCGCTTGCAGCGGTCGAACGCTCGCAGCGCCGTCGTTCGATGATCTTTCGGCCACCGCCGCGGAGTGAAGAAGAAAATGGTCCGCACAGCGGACCCTACGAGCTGATCCCCGTCGTGATCGTCTTCATCCTCTGCCAACGACACCTCATGCAAGGCCTGGGTGTCGTGGGCACACGATCGTAGGGTCCGCTGTGCGGACCGGAATGGCGCCATACACTTGTACTGTCCACTGTGCGGACCGGAACGGCGCCGCACTTGTAGGGTCCGCTGTGCGGACCAGTGTACTCCCACGCCCTCCCCTCACCCCCCCACATGCACCAGACAGCTGCGCGCCGAACCTCTTCGCCGGTGCTCCCACAGGTAGATCCCCTGCCACGTGCCAAGCCCCAACCGGCCGTCCACGATCGGAATCGACAGCGTCGTCGACGTCAGCGCGGCCTTAATGTGCGACGGCATATCGTCAGGCCCCTCCGAAGTGTGCGTATAGAGCGAATCATTCTCCGACACCAGCCGGCTCAACCACACCTCCAGATCACGCCGCGCCGACGGATCCGCGTTCTCCTGAATCGTCAGACTCGCCGACGTGTGCTGAACCATCACCGTGCAAAGCCCGTCAACGAGGCCCGACTCGCGCACCGCGCCAGCAACCTCCGACGTCATCTCGACAAGCCCCTGCCCGCGCGTCTGAATCGTAATCCGTTTCGTCATGTCGCCCTCGAAGTCAGCGCCGCCGCGCCGGATGCCACTGGTGGCTTGCCCACCAGTGCTTTGCCAATCGCCGCCCCACCTCAACCACGTTGCAGCCGCCGCGCTCCTGCCACTATAATCTCGCCATGCAATACGAAGGAACCGTTTACCGTCCACCGAGCGAAGCCAACTCCTTCCTCCTCCAAGCCACCATCGGCTGCTCGTGGAATCATTGTACCTACTGCGCGATGTACCGCGACAAGACCTACCGTGTCCGCCCCGTCGACGAAATCCTCGACGACATCGCCGAGACCGGCCGCACCTACGGCCCGCACGTCCGCAAGGCCTTCGTCATGGACGGCGACGCCCTCGCCATGGACTTAGGCCAGTGGAAACCCATCCTCCGCGCCCTGACCGACACCTTCCCCAACCTCCGCCGCGTCAGTTGCTACGCGACCGCCATGAACCTGCTGGCCAAGTCCCAGGAAGATCTGCAGCGCCTCCGCGAGCTGGGCCTCAAGCTGCTCTACATCGGCCCGGAATCCGGAGACGACGTCACGCTCAAGCGCATCGCCAAAGGCGCCAGCGCCGCCGACCACGTCGACGCCGCAAAGAAAGCCCGCAACGCCGACATGAAGCAGTCCGTCATCCTCCTGCTGGGTGCGGGCGGAACCGATCGTAGCGAAGAACACGCCGCCGGATCCGCGCAGTTAGCCACCGATATGGACCCGGAGTTTCTCTCCGCGCTGACGCTCACTCTCATCCCGGGAACGCCGATTCACAAACAGTCCCAAAGCAACCGCTTCGAGATCCCCAGCGTTGAAGCGCTGCTCAAAGAAATGCGTATCCTTGTCGCCGGCGCCAACCCGCGCGACGCCATCTTCCGCACAAACCACGCCTCGAACTACCTGCCGATCCAAGGCCGACTCCCGCGCGACCGCGGCAACATCGTCCAAAGCATCGACGCCGCACTCGACGGCGCCGTTCCCCTCCGCGCCGAATGGCTGCGAGGCCTATAGACGCTGCTCATCATCACAAAGCGCTCGCCCACCGAAGAAGAAGGCGCCGTCGTTCGTTAGTTCCGCGATGTCGTACCGCACACTTCATTCGTAGCGACAGACTCATCACCCGCCGTGTCAAACGCCGTCACGACGTAACAGTAAAAGCCCGGTGCTACGGATTCATCGTCGTATTTACGCTCTTCGAAATCCAGAACCGTCAGAAGTGCGTGCGGGCCACCGGCCACGTTGGACCGGTAGACGTTGTATCCGTCGAGATTCGCATCGGAACTCGGCGTCCAACTCAGCTTGGCGGTCTCACGGAACTGAGCCGTCAAGTTAGACGGCGGAGCCGGCCCGCAAGGCGTCACCGGGTCGCACACACCTCCCACGCAAGCATCGCCTGCGCACGCGTCGCCATTGTCGCAGCCGGTTCCATCGGCAACAGGCGTCGCCACACAACCTCCAGCCCCCTCGACGCACGCGCCGACATTGCACGCATCGTCGAGCGCCGTGCAGTCCGGTGCCGGACCCGCCACACAACCCACGGTCGCGTCGCACGTTGCAGCCCCATTGCAGACCAGGAAGTCATCACAAACGGTATCATCTGGGAGGTATTCGCAGGCGCCGATCAGATCGTTGCACGTATCCACCGTGCACGGAACGCCGTCGTCGCACTGCACCGGCGTCTCTGACACGCAGCCTCCCAAGGCCAAATCACAGATCTCGATTCCACTGCAGAACAACCCATCGGAACAGAGCACGTCGTTCGCGACGTGGTCGCACACACCGAGCGCCTCGTTGCAGGAGTCATCGGTACAAGGGATTCCGTCCCAGCACGAGACCGGCGCACCGAGTTGGCAGGCGCCGCCTACGCACGTCTCCTGACCGTTGCAGAACACGCCGTCGTCGCAGGCAGCGTCGTCAAGGCAACCCGCGCAAAGATCGCTCAGTTCATCACAGGCACCAGGACACGGTGCGACTCCACCGACGCAGCCGACGGCAGGTCCGCAATTCTCCCGCCCGTTGCAGTAAAGTCCGTCATCGCACACCAGTGGCGTTCCGCCCAGACACAACCCAGAACCCGGATCGCACGATTCCAGGCCGTTGCAGACATTGGAATCGTCGCACAGGACCCCCATGCCGTCCTGGCACAGGCCGGATGCCAGGTCGCATGCCTCCTGCCCGTTGCACGCATCCGCATCGTCGCAGTCGGCGTCTTGAGTACATCCTCCTCCGACGGGGGGAGTGTAATCCCAAACGTAGCGCACACGACTGATCGTCACGGTGATCTTCTCGCGAGTTGCGAGGCGAACCACAAAACTCGAACCACCGAAACCGTCAGCCAACGTCAGCGCGCAGGTATCGGGAGCCTGTCCCGCGCATCGATACGCCGGCACCACGGCCCCTTGTTCCGGCACGAAGGCCTCGACTACGCCGTAGGCCGTCGAGGCATCGTTGAGGATCCAGGCGCGGACCGCGCCCTGATCACCCCGAGTGGACGCTTCAGAATAGAACTCGACGCTACTCAATCCCACGTCGAAAGACCCACCTAGTGGAAGAACCGATGGTGTCCACAGGAAATCTCTGGTGTTCTCGGTGTCAGAGTGCGTCCAGGATACATGGTCCACCTCGGGACCCGAGGTGGTCGGAGTGCATGCGTCAAACCCGGGCGTACAAGCACCGCCTTGGCACACATCGTTAATCGTGCAGAAATTCCCGTCGTCGCAGGGCGCCGTGTTGTTCGTGAATGCACAACCCACGACCGGATCACAGGTGTCGTCCGTGCAGAGGTTGAGGTCATCACATACGATCGCAGTACCTCCTCCACAGACGCCGGCGCCGGGAACACACGCGTCATCCGTCGTGCACGCATCCCCGTCATCGCAGGGGGTCGCGAACATGTCTGCACTTCCAGCGCAGGTCCCGCCTACATCCCCGAGGCAGGAATCACCCACGGTGCAATCGAGACCGTCATCACAGAGATCGACAACACCCGTGCCGTCGTGAACGCACGCAATACCGGCGTCGCAAGAGTCAATCGTACAGGGATTTCCGTCGTCGCAGTCTGCCGCCGAAACGCACCCAATGGAAAACAGTGGGCTCGACGCGAAATCGATCTGTGCCGTCGGCACCACGCCAAACGCAATGATGGAGCAATCCAACGCCGCAGGCCCAGAATGGATCTGATAACCTCCGCCCGATCCCATGGCCGTCAAGTGCAACGTCCCGACGCGCACCCACTCGGGGATAACGCCAAGTCCCAGGCTGAACGTGCATCCGCCCAAATCGGTGACGGAATCGACACCGCAAGCCCAACTCGGCGGAACGCCCAGATAGCTTGACTCTACGGCGGCGCCGTCACACACCATTGCCGTACCGTCAAACACAAGATCAGCATATACACACGCCAAGCCCGGCAGCACCGAAACCGATGGGTCGCGCTGCTGCGCCCATAGCTCGACGACAAACGCGCTGTTCGCCGCGATCACAGAATCCGAGAGTGGTGGTATTCCCAGATCGGGACCAGAACCGGATTGCGACACCACCGGCCGCAGCTGGACCAGCTGACCTGACGCTGAGGACACGCCAAAACATGCCGCGAGCACCGTCAAATGAAACAGACTGTGCGAATTGCGAATCTTCATGGGCTCGGCTCCGTCTACGTGATAGGCTCTACTGAATCAAAGATAAGAGACCACATCAGATCCCGCTGAACAATAGGCGTTTTGCCTAGGGAATGTTCAACCCCCAATGCGCTCGCATGTGCGAAGGCGCGTCGAAGGCCTCAACCGGCAAGCACGTTGGTGGCGCCCTGTTGCTCGGATCCACGAACGGAATGCATGCACGACATGTCGGAGACTTGTGCTCACCGCCGAACCCCGACTCGGACGCGATGCGCGACCCTAGGAGCCCGTTGAAGAAGTCGCTTTCGGTTGCCCAGGTGTAGCGCCACCCCTTGTGGGTGGCGTCTTACTGTGGTTTTCGTCGCCCACAAGGGGCGACGCTACATTTTTCAACGGCCTGCTAGGCCAGGCGGGTGCCAGTACTGTGTCAGGTGTGACAGGATCGGATTCGGTGCGACGTGATCTTCAGTGCGAATCTCGCCTCGAACTACCCGCCGATCCAGGGCCGACTCCCGCGCGACCGAGACAGCATCGTCCAAAGCATCGACGCCGCACCCGACGGAGCCGTTCCCCTCCGCGCCGAATGGCTCCGAGGCCTGTAGCCTCGAGCAGCGACGCACCCCTGAGCCGCAGGCTTCAGCCTGCGCGACGCATCGGAATCCGCACGAACACGTGCCGGGTGCCACTGCTGTGTCAGCAGTGCGAGACTCACCATAGCCGCAGCGCAGGACAAAGCCGCGAAGCTCGACCGACAACGAACCGCAGTACGAAACAACTTCGTGCCTTGGGGTCTTTGTGGTGAATTCTGCGGGGAAGGCTCGATCCGACGAGCTGCCCTACCCCACCAACCGCACAACCTGGGCCACGCCGAACGTCACCCCAAACGCCAGCACGAGCGGAAGCAGCGCGCCGATCATCGTCCAGCGCAGGCTCCGCGTCTCCTTCCACATCGTCACGATCGTCGTCGCACACGGATTGTGCAGCAGCGAGAACAGCATCAGGTTCACAGCCGTTAGAAGCGTCCAGCCGTTCTCTTCGACAAGTAGCGTGCGCAGCCCATCGTGCGAGACGTCGTCCGTCATCATGCCCCCGCCCATGTAGACCATGATCATGGTCGGCACGACGATCTCATTGGCCGGAATCGCAATGATGTAGGCCAGGAGGATCACCCCGTCGAGCCCGATGGCCTCACCGAGCGGGTCAAGGAATCCCGCCACATGTTGCGAGAGCGCAGCCCCCCCCACCGTCACGTTCCCCAGAATCCAAATCACCGCACCCGCCGGCGCCGCCACGACAATCGCCCGCCACAACACGAACAGCGTCCGGTCGATCAACGAGGTGTACAGAATCCGCACGATGCTGGGACGCCGATACGGCGGCAGCTCGAGCGTAAACGCCGACGCCTCACCCTTCAAAACCGTGCGCGACAACCCCGCCGACACGATCAGCGTGAACAGCACGCCGATCGCCACGACCATCACCACCGTGCCGGCCGCCGCCACCGAGGCCAGGCCGGGCGGAAACTGCGCCGCCACAAACAGCGTCGCCAGCAGAATCAGCGTCGGAAACCGACCGTTACAGGGCACGAAGTTGTTCGTCAGAATCGCGATCAACCGCTCTCGCGGCGAATCGATCACACGGCACGCGATCACACCGGCCGCGTTACACCCGAACCCCATACTCATCGTCAGCGCCTGCTTGCCGTGAGCGCCCACTTTCTTGAACAGCCGATCCAGATTGAACGCCACGCGCGGCAGGTATCCCAGGTCTTCCAGAATCGTAAAACACGGAAAGAAGATCGCCATCGGCGGCAGCATCACCGACACGACCCACGCGAGCGCGCGAAACACGCCGTGCCAGACGAACCCGGTCATCCAGGCGGGCGACCCCAGCGCCGCGAACGCCGCCGCACCCTGCGCTTCCAGCCAGAAGAACCCGTTGGCAAGCCATGCAGACGGTTCGTTCGCCCCCGCCACCGTCAGCCAGAAGACCACCCCCAGCAAACCCGCCATGATCGGCAGGCCGAACAGCGGCGACGTGATCAAACGATCGATGCGCCGATCGAAATCCCAGGGATGATCGCCACCCTCCCCGACCGATCGAGCCGCAATCCTCTCGGCATCCGCGTAGAGGGCATGAACCAGTTTGTCGCGAAAGTCGCCCGCGAGCTTCCGCTGCAGCGCATCCGCACGCTCGAGAACACGCTCAGCCGGCAAGAGATGCGAGTCCGTCGATTCCATCACACGCCCTGCAACACCACGGGGGGCTGTTCCTTTCTCACCGGCTCCTGCTGACGCGCCGCCGTCTGCGAAAGCTCACCGCTCAGAAGCGCCTGTCGAACGCGGTGATCCCCGTCGAGCAGACGCATCGCCACCCAACGCGCGTTCGGCAACCCCGGTGCAGCCTCCTCCACCAGCTCTGCCAGTTCGTCGACCGCCTGCCGAATCGCACCGTCTCCGCGCACGCGATGAGGCGACGTCGCAATCTCACCGCCAACGACGTCCGCCACCGTGGAGATCAACTCAGACAACCCCTCCGATCGCCGTGCGGCCGTCAGAACCGCAGGAACTCCCAGATCCCGCGCCAACGTCCGCCGATCCACCTCGATACCCTTGCGCTTCGCCTCGTCGATCAGGTTCACACAAACGACCACCTTGTCGGTGATCTCCAACACCTGGAGCACCAGGTTGAGGTTCCGCTCCAGGCACGTCGCATCCACAACCACGATCGTGCAGTCAGGCCGGCCGAACAAAAGGAAATCTCGGGCGATCTGCTCATCTTGCGAAGCCGAGAGCAACGAGTACGTCCCCGGTAGATCGACGAGCTTGAAGCGCTTTCCGCCGAGTCGATAACCACCCTCTGCACGCGTGACGGTCTTGCCGGGCCAGTTCCCCGTGTGCTGCCGAAGACCCGTCAGCGCGTTGAATACCGTGCTCTTGCCCGTGTTCGGATTCCCCGCGAGCGCAACGACGTGGTTCCACCGAGAAATGTCCAGACCCATCTGCGTTAGCGCGATCTTCGATGGGCACGATCCGCAATCGCCCATGACCTAGTTCCCCGCCTCGTCGTCCGGGCGTATCACCACGTGCGACGCCTGATCACTGCGGAGCGCGATCAACGCGCCGCGAACACGATAGGCCATCGGATCGCGAAACACGCCCGACATTTCCGCCGAAATCGCCGCACCCGGCGTAAGCCCCAGGTCCAGAAGACGACGACGCGTGAAGCCGCGAAGTGTTTGATCCAGCCCGTCGATGGTCGCTCGTTCTCCCGCGCGCAGCGAGGTCAGCCGTCGGCAAGGCACGGTTTCACGGAGGGCACCCACATCAGCGACGAAGATGTTCGCCGCCGCCTCGACGGGAAGCGAGATCGTTCGCTGACCGTCGGAAAGCACAAGCCGCGCTTCGCCGTGCTCGACGACCGTGATGCACTGCCCCGGTCGCAGTCCCTTCGCGGCGATCCGAGCAAAGAGCGCCGGCGGCTCGTCCTCGAGATGAACAATCCGCGCCGGCGTATCGACAGGCCAGTCCGACAGAACGCAAGCGGCCAACTCCGCGACTTCACCTTCCGCCGTTGGAATCGGATCACCGTGCGGATCCACCGCCGGATGCCCCATCGACGCTTCGAGAACATCCAGGGTCTCGCCACTACGCTCGTGCTCGCGCCGCTCCGCCTCCCCGTGCAACTTCTCAAACGGCATGCGCGCTTCGTCCGCCAGGTAACGCTCCCAAAGACGATGTGCGCGAATCACCTGCAGCGCCAGCGACGAACCCGCCGGCGTCAACGTCAACCCAGCATCCGTAGATTCGATCCAGCGATGCGACGTCATCCGGACGATGAGCCTGGACGTTGCTCCGCCGCTCAACCCCAACGCCGCGGCCAGTGATTCCTGCGACACCGGCTCGCCGCGAATCGCGCTGTGGTGCATGTGCTTCAGGGCGTCTTCAGCCCGGCCACGCCGCCGGTTGTCCCACAGGCGTCGCCACCAGGCCGGCTGCAACGCGCGCGGAAGCAGCGGTGCGACCACCGCAAAGCACAACGCCGCCGAGAACGTAAGGATCAAGAAAACCGCACTGCGCATACGTCACCTCAATGTAGACTTCCCCCAGTCTATATCGCCAAGTAGGTTGTTTCAAGTTTAGAATTTGCCTAGCCTAATTTTTTTATTCGCCCGCGCTGGTTGTCCACACGCCGTCGATACGGCAACATGACCTCCTGGACCTTCTCAGGAGCCCCGTTCCGCCATGTTGAGCGTCTCGATCGAGGACTACATCAAAGCCATCTACGCCCTGGAAGTGGAACACCAGAAAGCCACCACCAAACGCATCGCCGAACGCCTCGGCGTGCGCATGGCCTCCGTCACCGGCATGGTCAAACACCTCGCCGCCGAAGGCTACGTCCGCCACACCCCCTACCGCGGCGTGGAGACACGAGAAAAAGGAAAACACGTCGCACTGAAAATGATCCGTCGCCACAGGATCATCGAGCTTTTCCTGAGCCAAACACTGGGCCTGAGCTGGGACGAGGTCGACGCCGACGCCGAAGTCCTAGAGCACGCCGTCAGTGACCGCCTGATTGAGCGAATCTACGAGTACCTGGGCTGCCCCGAGTTCGACCCCCACGGTGCACCGATACCCGGCCCCGACGGTTCCATCGCGCCGCAGCGAGGCCGCCCCCTCGACCAACTCGACGAAGGTGAGCGCGGAAAGGTCGTCGAAGTCGCCGACGACGATCCCGAGTTCCTCCGCTACTTGACCGCTCTCAAAATCAAGATCGGTAGCGAGATTCACCTGCGCAACAAAGCTCCCTTCGCCGGGCCCATCACGCTTCGCGTCGGCGCCAAGACCGTCGCGGTCGGCCCCGAAGCCTGCGCACGCATTCGCGTGGCGGTCGAGGAAAAAACGACCAAACGAACGCACCAGAAGTGACACCACGTTGTCAGTCGCGGAAGGGTCCGCCGAATGTGCCACCTACGTGACACGCTAGGTCCGAATCCGGTCCAGCATCACCACCGCCAGCGTCCCGAAAATGAAGACCGGAATCCACAACGGCAGGGCGGAGGCGGTCTCGGCCCGAAGGCTCTGCGCCACGAATGACGACACGTAGCACAAACCGCAGACGATCATGCACTTGCCGGCGTCGGTCAAGATGTTGGCCGGGGAACGGTCAAGGAAGAACGGTAACCCCAGCAGCAGCATGACGATACCCAGAATCGGCGCGACGTGCCGCGCGTGCTTGACCTGCGCGATCTCGGCGAGATTGCTTCCGCCGCGGCGCTCCAACTGACGCAACTGTGACAGACTCAGAAACCGCACCCACCCTTCCGACTGGCGAACTTGAATGGCGTCGGGGCTGAGGTCGCTTTCGTAGTATGCCGGGTGTGTCACGCGTCTGGCAGTTCTAGGCCCGAGGCCCGCCTGCGCGGAGACCTCCCGCGAGGTGAGGCGAGCGCGCTCGAGTTGCCAGCGGCCGGTCTCACGGACGAGATCGGGCGGTTGCCAGGTGGCGTGATCGGCTTCGAGCATTCCGGCCACGTTTCCATCGGCGTCGCGCTGGAGCACGAGAAGTCGATGAAGGTCGCGGGTGCGGGGGTCGAACCGGGCGGCGGAGACGAGGGCGTCGTCTCGGTCGTGGAGGAAGAGAACGGCGTAGGCGCGCGAGCCGTCGACGTCGTCATGGTCGCGGGCGATCTTCGGCGCGACGGATGGGATGACCCATTCCGTATCGAGAACGAGCAGGCCTGTGGTGGCGAGTCCGAAGGCGACGACGGGCGTGGCGACGCGGTAGAGGCTGACGCCGGAGGCCAGAACGGCGGTCAGTTCGTTGGCCTTGCGCATTCTCGCGAGGGTGGCGCTGCAGGCGAAGAGCGTGATCGCACCGGACAATTGCGAGAAGTAAAGCACGAGATTGGCGGAATAGTAGCTGACGATGTTGGTGATGACGGCGGTCAGCGTGACGCCTTCCTGTTCGGTGAACTCGTCCAGGTTGACGAACATATCGAGCGCGACGTAGAGGCTGAGCATCGCGCCGAGCGCGACGGCGTAGTTGAAGAGCAAAGCTCTCAGCATGTAGCGATTGAGTACGCTGAGCATAACAGTCGGTTCTACTTGGGGCCGGTCTTCACGAATCAGTCGGCTTAGGACCCACGGGTTACAAACCCGTGCCACACTTTTCGGAATCTGCGCTCACCGCCGCAGCACTTTCGTCAGAGTCCAGAGATCGAGTCCGGCCACGCCGACGATCCCGCTCCACATCACCAAGAGTCCCATCAGGTGCGTACCGACGTTGTGGGACATTTGTCTTCCGGCCATGATCGCCACGATGACGATGAGTGCGGGGATGAAGCTGATGCCGAACGCGGTCATCACGTGCGAGCCGCGAAAGACGATTCCCAGCACGGCACCGAGAATGACGAGCACAAACATGGAGAGGCTGAAAGCGGCGCGTTCGTTGATCGCTCCGACAATTCGGCGCGAGGTCTTGGCCAGCTCTTCTCGCGCCTGTGCTCGCCGCCGCGCCAAACGGTCGTCAGGGGCGGCGTCACGTTGTCGAAGAAGTTCTTCATCGCCCAGCGCCTCGACCTGCGCCACGAGTTGTGGATTGAGCGGAACGGGCCCGACGACGGACTTGGCACGCTCGACGGTGGTCGTGCCGTCGCTGAGCTTCACGTCGTAGAGGTCGAGCTCGAGGCCGCTGTCGGAGACGCTATCGCCGCGCGCCAGTTCGAGCATGGCCCGGCCGGCGGTGATGCTACGCTCACTGTCGCGGCTGACTTCCTTGATGTTGACGTCGGCGAGTTCCACGCCACGGTCGCCGGGGATCAGGTCGCACGCACCGGCTTGAATGTCGTAACGGGTGGCTGAATCGGTCAGCGTCAGCGTATGGTCATCATCCCAATCGCGATGGAACTGCTGATAGGCGAGTCGAGCCCCAACGGCCCTTCGCACCTGGTCGATCTCCTCGCGCACATCGACCCACTCGGTCGGTCGGGACCAGTAGTAGAGCAGCTCGGGCAGCTTGAGGAACTTGATCTTCTCGGGCATCGGCGCGGGAAGTACGTTTGGCGGAATGGCCTGGTCGCCCTCTTCATAGAAGGAGTCGAGCTTTCGGTCATAGCAGCTCAGCCCTCGCATGCGGCCCGCGATGCGGATGCCCTCTTCGGTCCGGTCGATGGAGAGGTGGACCTCGCGTGCGGTGCCATAGCGGACCCAATCCTGAGCGTCGACCTCGACGAAGGCCACGCCGCTGAGAATGACACGGTTGGTATCCGCCGCGTCGACGGATGTTTCATCGGCGTAGATTCGGTACTTGTCGCCGAGCGTGATGCCTCGCGGCTGGTTCAAGCGCTGGCGGATCAGGGCGCCGACGTCAGAGCCGACGAAGTCGTTGAGTCCTCGGACCATGCCGGGGATCAGGAAATTCGTCAGGGCGAAGCTGACAGCGGCGGCGAACAAGCTCAGCGCGAGCGTGGGAACGAAGAGAAGGTGCAGGTTCACGCCGCTGGCTCGGCAGGCGACGAACTCGTTGTCGGCGCTGAGTCGGCCGTAGGTGGACGTGGCGGCGAAGAGAGCGGCGATGGGCAGCGTGAGTGCTGCGGCGAGCGGGAGCACCAGGCCCATGAGACGTATGAGCTGCGACGGCGTGACCTCACCGAGCTTGATCATGTTCATGATGCCGCCGCCGAGACCGAGCACGGCCGTGAGCGCAGCGACGGCCAAGACGAACGTCTTGCCCATCTCGATGAAGATGTAGCGTTGTAGCGTCCACGGGAACGACATGCGGGGATGGTAGGCGGTGTGCGGCGGGATGCAACCGGGGGGAGGGGGGAGGAAGGGACATAGGGGCGGAGGAAGACGAAGAAGCGACCCGCCCGAGACGGGCAGGCTCCGCGAAGGGGGAAGAAACAAGAAACCACAAGCGATGGAGGAAGACCAAAAGACGCTTTCGAAGCGGTCGGGAATGGCTGCAAGACCAAAGCGTGCACCCGGTGTTCTATCCGTCCCGCACGGCTGCTTCAGACCGAAGGGACACTCGTCTGCAGGTTGAAGAATGTTGTCGCGAACTCCGGCGATGACGACGGGACTGTGGTATACTTGTATGATGGCCAAAGCAAAGGGACTATGTCCAAGATCGTGGAGACGCGCGTGGGCGCCGAGACCTCGGCCTATCACCAGTTCATCCATGGCACCCAGTACATCGACGAACTGGTCATGATGCGGGTGAAGGACAAAGGCGGTCTATACGTGCACCAGGACGCCAACTGGAACGTCATTGGCCTGACCGACATGGGTGGCAGTCTTGTCGAGCGTTATGTCAATACACCATACGGGATCATGACCGTGAACCAGGAGACCGGGTACGGCGACCGGGACGGCGACGGAGATGGCGACGTTGACTCCACGGACAAGGGCACCCCGGGCACGCCGTGTACCGGCACGGTGAGCGGCGCCTGCCGCATTCTCGACCTGGATTTCGACGGCGACTACGACAGCGCCGACGCGGCGCTGTTCGACTCACTACCGCAAGGCGTCGCCACGCATCCTGGTCGCATAGCTACCGGCGTTGCCCAGCCCTTCGGCCATCAGGGCCTGCTCTTCGAACCGGAAGTTCGCGGCTACCAGAACCGCGCGCGCCACTATGATCCCGGCAAGCGGCGGTTTGTGCAGAGGGATCCGCTGGCGCTGTTGGCAAGGGCACGGAGCGGGTATCAGGACGGGATGAACCTGAATGGCTATCAAGGCGGGAACCCATTGCGTTACCGAGACCCCAGTGGTCGAGGCTTATGGGATTTGTTCACTTGTGCCTGCACCTGCCTCGGCTGTGGAGGCGCCTATGCCTGTGTCTTCAATGTCCATTCTGACTGCAACGTTGGCCCGGGTCACGACAAATGTATAGTAGACTGCGAGGATGATGGAAGGAGTTCGGAGGAATGCGTTGCGCATTGTCATCCACCCGGCGGTGGATTCGGCCCCGAAGGTGGCGAAGGCTTCCGAAACTGTAGAGATGATGGGCTGGCCGACTGCACGGAGGATTTGGGTGCAGATTTGTGCAAGTGTGCAGATTGCGTAGTGTGTTCCGTCGGACTGTTCTTTGAGGGATTCGACATGGTGAGCCCGTGCGATTAGAGACTACATTCAGGGAGGAGACGAATCACCCTGGACTCCTATCATACTGGAGGTGGCTGATTCGGTATTCTGGACTTATGGCTGCCTGTTGGGTGTGTGTATCATGCAGCCGACACGATGAATCCTGCGACAGAGCAGTTCGCATGGCGTTGGATAACGCGCTGGAGATGTACTCAGATACATCAGCAGAGCGACAGGAACGAGCGAAGGCACAGATTACTGGCTTGGGCTCCGGTGGAGTGCTCTGTTTGGCACGTATTCTCCGGATGCGTGATGGAAACAGGCTCGGCGCATTAAAGGCGTTGCGCGACATTGAGACGGAGGATAGTCTCCGCGTATTGATCGGCGCAATGAACGGTGACACCCGTGAGTCACGTCATGTAGGGGCCGTCTATGTTGCGAGTTGGATTAATAAGTATGGCTGGTCCAGTAACCGAGTACGAGCGGTGGAGGGCTTGGTTGACGCGGCACTCGCGTACTTGGCGTTTGCCAAGCGGCATGAACGAGCAGCGGACAGATGGGAAGCATGTCGGCTTGTGGCTCGACTCTGCCTATCCGAGGCACTTCCGACGGTTCGTGAGTTGTCGCACACCCCGGCAGTGAAAGTCAGCACCGTATGTGGGTCTGCGGTTATCGAGCTTCAGGAATGCGGCAGGCCTAACGGAGGGTGATAGCGGTTGTTGTCACTGGTAATCATTGTCCCTGGTGTAATGGACCAGCGAATATTGCGCGGTCGTTTCGACGCCTGCCCCTGGCAATAATGCCATCCGGGCCAGAAAGCGTTCTTCGGCGACGTTCATTCAAGGCAGCTCAGGGCTGTGAGGCAGCTGTTGGTTCGATCGAAGAGCACGCTCGAGTGAGCAATCGATGCGGTTTGACATGCACGCGCAGACTATCGCCGCTGTCTTCTTCGGTCGACCTACAGGTGTGATCGTTCAGGCCGCGCGGCAGTAGCCATGATGAAGCCCGCCGACTTGCGGAATCGCGATGACCTTGCCACAGGCCGGTGGCCCACCTCGTTCGCGAAGCGCTGCGGGGGAAGTGATTCAATCTCCCGCTGTAACGCGTGAAGTCCACAGCGGCGCCACTCGAACCTGCTGCCGCGCAGTCCGAAACGAACGAAGGCTCGTCGGGACCGCTGTGCAGACCAAACCAGGCAGGGCGGGTGGCCCGTCGCGCGCGGAGCGCCGACGTGGGGAACCCGCGCACCACACGCCAAGCACGTAGATGGTGACGACGCGGGCGGCTCGACACGCTATAATACTCACGTGGTCGCAGCACGAACATCGCAGCTTCGGTACGATGCGGATACCAACGCCAGGAAGGAGACGCTCAAGTACTACTACGATGGTCAGAATGTCATTGCCGAGTATGACGAGTCGGACAACCGCTCGCGCCGCTACATCCACGGGACGCACCGCATCGACGAGCGAGCCGTCATGCTCTCAGGTCCGTTCTTCCCGGATACCTTCTACTACGTGCTCCAAGAGCTCGACACCGTGACCGGTCTGATCACCAAGAACGGCTCGCTGGCGGAGGCCTACACCTACGACGCGTACGGCAAGGTCTCGGTCTGGGGCTATCCGCCCAGCGACTTCAACCGCGACGGAGACTCCGATTTCGGGGACGTGACGCCCTTCAACTTGGCGTACGACAGCGACCCCGCCACCGACCC
>JAJDDV010000077.1 GCA_029260135.1 Phycisphaerae bacterium
TCCTCAGCCAGCCTGCGCGTCTGGTCCCCGTCGATCCCGGACCCGCCGGTCTTGCAGAGACCTTCTCCGCTGATCTTCAGGAGCACGCGATGGTACTTCGGTTCACTCATGGGCATGGATATGGCGTCCAGCCGAAACGAATGCCAATAACCTGACGCGTATGCTTAACTGCCCACCTGCATGACGCACAGGTCGGTTACCGCGCCGACACCGGCCTCTTTGAGGCAGTCGCCGATCTTCGTCTTGCCGTAGTCGTCCGTCTTGACGTGGATCTGCTCCATCAACACGCGCTCGGCGTAGAAGGCGTTGACCTTGCCCTCGGCAATCTTGTCGACGATTTGCTCCGGCTTCTTTTCGCTCTTGGCCAGCTCGATGGCGTCGTTTCGAACCTTGTCGACGGCGTCGGTGGGAACGCCGGTCCGGTCGATCGCCAGCGGCTTGGTGAACAGCGTGTGCATGCACAGGTCGGCACCGACGTTCTTGTCGGATTCGGGGGCCTTGTCCAGCGAGAGCAAGACACCGCTCTTGGCATCATGGTGAACATAAGAGCAGAGATGCGCGCCTTCGAGGCGTCGACACTGCACCAGGTTCATCGTCTCGCGCAACCGGCCGTAGACATCCGTCACCTTCGCGTCGATCTCCGGGTCCTTGCGAATCGACTCAGGATCGGGAGACGCTTCACTGCCGGAGGCGACTTTTTGTGCAACCGCTTCGGCCAGTTCGATGAAGAGCTCGTTCTTCGCGACCGGAGCCGTCTCGCACTGAAGCTCGACAATCGCGCCCGTCTTTCGTGCCTCGTCGATATAGACCGAGACGCGGCCTTCACCCGTCGCGCGATCGGCTCGCTCGGACATCTTGCCCTTGTGTTTCTTGCGAAGCCATTCGAGGGCCGCCTCGAGGTCACCGTCGCACTCGACCAGCGCCTGCTTGCACTCCATCATCGGCAGGTCCGTCTTGCCGCGCAAATCCATCACCATCTTTGCTGTAATTGCTGCCATGATTGATCGTCTTGTCGCTTACGTGCGCGTAACGCCGCAACCGCTCGCCAAGTGCGAGCGATACGGGGAAGTCGCATCATTACGTGGTTCCATCCGGCTCCGTGGCTGTGGCGGGCGTCAACCCGGGTTCAGAGCCGCTATTCATCTCTTTCGGGGAGGCAGCGTCTCTCGTTGCCGCCTCGGCTTGCGCCGTTGGCGGCGCGGGTGCTACAACAGGTACGGCGGCGTCGCCACCGTCGGCAGAGGTCGTGACCGGGCGCGTCGTACGACGCGGCGGGGTCGGCTTCTCTTCGGCGGCGTCCGGCGCCTTGCGACCTCGAAGGCCTTCTTCAACGCCGTCCGACAGGTGCGTCAACACCAAATCGATCGCGCGCATCGCGTCGTCGTTGCCGGGAATCGGAAGATCGGCAAAGTCCGGATCAGAATCGGTGTCGATCAAACAGACCGTCGGGATTCCCAGTTTTCTGGCTTCGCGAACCGCGTTGCGTTCGCGGTGAACGTCAATCACCACGAGCACCGCCGGTTGGCGCGTCATGTCGCGAATCCCCTCGAGGTTACGCCGAATCTTCCGGAGTTCTCTCGTGCGGGACGCGATCATCTTCTTGCTGTATTCGAGTGCCGTACCATCCGCTTCGGCCGACTCGAGTTCATCGAGGCGCTTCACACGAGAGCGAATCGTGGAGAAGTTGGTGAGCGTTCCGCCCAGCCAACGCTCCGCGACAAACGGCATGTTCACCCGATTCGCGTGCTGGCGAATCTGCTCGCGTGCCTGTCGCTTGGTACCCACGAACAACACATCACCGCCGCGAGCCACAACCTGCGTCACGAATTTCTTCGCGCGAAGCAGACCCTTCACCGTCTCGCGAATGTCGATGATGTGAATCGTACTCCGCTTGCCGAAAATGTACGGACCCATCTTTGGGTTCCAGCGGCTGGCACGATGTCCAAAATGAATGCCTGTGTCAATCAGTTGACGAACCAACTCCGAAGCCAAAAAGAACCTCCTATCGCTCTTAGTAGACCAACGTCGCAAAACCGGACAGCTAGACAGCGCAAGTCTACCACGATCGCGCCGCGGATCAAGCCACGCTTTCCGGATTTATTTTCAGAATCGCTCTCAGCGGGGGCAAGGACCCAAGACCCTGAGACCCTCGGTCAATCCGCCCAATCTCAGAGCGATTTGACCCCCCGCAGATAGCGCCATACCGTGCCGCCATCCCGTGAGGACGCCGAGAGTGCCGCCGCCGGCCGGGAACCGGCGGTCCAGGACGCGAATCGCCCTTGTCAACCGATCATCGCCAGACCGAACCAGGACCATTGATCTTCATCAGCGCGGCCGAGCCCAGCGCCGATCTCCACGGCGCAAACCTCATCGGGGCCACCCTCGCCCAGTGCCCCTCAGCCCGCTTTGTGGGCGTCGCCGGGCCTAGAATGGTCGCCGCCGGCTGCGAGCAGATCTTCGACATGACCCGCCATTCAGCCATGCTGCTGGGCGCGATCCGGGTGGTCGGTCGCGGAATCCGAATGCTCAACGTCAGCGACCGCCATTTGCGCCGGTATCCGTTCGACGCAGCCGTCGTCATCGATTCCCCGACGCTGCACCTGCCACTGGCCGCCAAGGCGCACGCCGCCGGCGTCCCCGTCATGTATTACATCGCTCCGCAGCTCTGGGCCTGGGGCGCCTACCGAGTTCACAAGCTCCGGAACCGGGTGGATCGAGTCGCCGTGATCCTCCCCTTCGAGGAGAAGTTCTTTCGCGACCAGGGTGTCAACGCCAGGTTCGTAGGCCACCCGCTCGCCGAACACTGCCTCGCCAGCCCCCTCTGCGAAGAGACGATCCGTGAAATGCGCAGCGCCGGTTCGCCACTGATCGCGTTACTTCCAGGATCGCGCGCACACGTTGTCGAGTCGATCCTGCCCGGGCAGCTCGAAGTCGCCCGAGCCATTTCGGCCGCCATGCCCGATGCGCGTTTCGGCATTTCAGTGGCCAACTCGACGGTGGTCCCGGCCTTCAACCGCGCACTACAAGAACAGCCGGTCGAGCGAGGCTTCATCGCCGCCGGTCAGGGCGCATCCGCAGTCGACGGCGCGCGGCGTACCTTTCCTGGCCATCACGCCGAGTTGATCCGGGCCGCCGATCTCGCTTTGGTGGCCTCCGGCACCTCGACGCTCGAGATTGCGTTCCATCGAACCCCGATGATCGTGATGTACAACGCCTCACGGCTGTTCTATCACCTGATCGGCCGATGGATGATCCACACGCCGCACCTGTCACTTCCGAACATTCTGGCGGGCCGCGAGATCGTTCCTGAGTTCATGCCGTACTACGCCTCCACGGCCCCGATCGCGCGCCGCGCGATCGACCTTCTTCAAAGCCCGGAGGCCCGAGAATCGATGATCCGCGATCTGGCCGAGGTCGTGTCACCTCTCAAAGACACCTTGGCGTCGCAGAGAACCGCAGAGTGGTTGCTGGGGATGGCTGGGGCATCTCAGCGCTGACAATCTTATCGCGCGATCGACATTTAACGTCGGTTTTTGGCCTAACCTCCGTTCTTGCGTGACGTCTAAAAGTATGACTGATTATCCGTGAGTCCTGCGGAGGCTGTTGCGTGGTCAGGCGGCGCGTTTTATGCTTCCGGGTTCGTCGAACTGGACGAAGTGTGACACGGGAGTGTCAGAGTTGGCAAGGTGGCCTACAAGCAAAGGGGCAGAGATGAAAACTCGAGTGGCTGTATGCGCAGCGGCAGTGATCGGAGCCATGGGATTGTCGGTTCAGATTCTGGCCGGTCCGCCGGCCGGAAGTGACACGGTGGCGGCGGTGTCGGTTGCCGCCGTGACCGGTGTGACGGATGGTGACACTCAGTATACGTATGTGGGATCGAAGAAGTGCAAGAAGTGTCACATGAAGCAGCACAAGAGCTGGGCGAAGACGAAGATGGGTAAGGCGCTCGAGACGCTCAAGCCGGGCAACGCCAAGGAAGCGAAGGAGAAGCACGGACTGGATCCTGCGAAGGATTACAGCACGGACCCGACCTGCCTGAAGTGTCATACCGTCGGATTCGGACACGAGGGCGGATACACCGTTCCGGATGCGAGCGACAAGAAGGCGGTTCGTAAGGCGAAGAGCTTTGCGGGAGTCGGTTGCGAGTCGTGCCACGGACCTGGCAGTGCGTACGTCAAGGTCTTCGACGAGATCATGAAGTCGAAACGGAAGTACAAGGTCGAAGAACTCTACGCCGCCGGGATGCGAAAAATCGACGCGAGCGCCTGCACGTCGTGCCACAACGATGAGAGCCCGACGACGGCACCGGGGACGACGTTTGACTTCGACGCGAAAAAGGACGAAGGCACGCACGAGCACCTTCCGCTCAAACAGCGCGACGGGTAGAACGCGGCGCCGAATCCGTAGGATCGAAACGACCGTGTGCCATGTGCGCACGGTCGTTTCTTATAGGCGTTTTCTTTCCGAGACGACGGGGGAGTACGCCGATGTCCCAGCCGTGGGCGTGCGCATTTCTTCGGCCCATCGGAAGGAAGGCGGCGAGACCTCGCCGTTTGGGTGTGCCCCGGTCGTTGGGCTCGGCCATTCGACACCACTCCCGTGTCGTCCTTCTTGCGTCCGGTAGCTCGCCTGAGCCATTGCGTATCGAGACTCGATATGTCGTGTAGCGATGATCGCGGCAACGGGATGTCGGTTTGAAGGTTCCTAGCCCTGACGATGACTCAGTTCTTTGGCCTCGGTCCGATACCCGCGGGTTGAGAACAGCACCGGATTCGAGTCAGCAGATTTCGAGAATACGGCGCACACAATCGGTCGATGAATCGAGGTCATCGGCGTTACCGAGGGCGGTGAGACGAGGCATCAAGCGGTCTGTCGTATGTTCTTTCTTGTCCTGAACGCTGTGGGCAGCGGATCGAACCATGTTGCCGCCACGGACTTTCGTCAGACCGCTTCGTGCCACATCGAGTAAGGTTGTGGCGTTTTCGAGTTGCCCGCTCGGTCACGATCGCGGTTCTGCGAGCACGCCGTCCCGCGATACGAGGCGAACAGGAACTCGAACGTCCTTCCTGGAATCGGTACGTGCCATTCGCAGTTCGTGCGGCGCGGCGCTTTTCACTTTGGCCGCTGCCGCCGGCCACCGTAGGAACGTCCGGGACCGAGACGTCGGTTAGCATCGGCTTGTAGCCGTCCACCGATCATCCGGAATTGACCGTGCATCTCATCTTCGAGAGTGCATCGACGGACCTCGCCAGCCTGGCACGCTGGATTGGGGTGACGGTGCGCTTGTCGCTTGTCGGCCCATCGCGTTCGGTGCATCGCCGGGTCTCTCCCCATCGCTACAACAATCCCTTCCAGGCGCGCGGCGTCGCGATTCGGACCGTTGATTGGCGCGGGATGCGACGCACGGAACCGGGCGAGTACTTCAAGACGCCTGGAAACACATTTGAAAGGCAGGACCCAGAATGAAGGACAACAACGCCGGCGTACGCCGGGGACTCGGTCACCATGCCGTGTTGCGGTATGCCGTTGCCGTGTCCATTGTCGCCCTTGCGGCGTGCTTGCGCATCTGGCCGCTTGGTGCTCTTGAACTGCGCATCCCGTGGGTAACGTTCTACCCGGCGGTGATGGCCGCCGCTCTCTTCGGAGGATTCTGTTCCGGTCTGCTGGCGACGATTCTGACGGTTGTTGTGGTCCTGTTGTGGTCACCGACGGGGCAGCCCTTCATCGACGATCCCGGGGATTGGCTTGGGATGGGTGTGTTCTCGGTGAACGGCACGCTGATCTCCCTGATGAGCGGGGCGATGCACCGTGCGCGAGCCCGGGCGACGGAAGCCAAGGAGCTGGCGGAATCGGCGAATCGGGCGAAGAGCGTATTCCTGGCCAACATGAGTCACGAACTGCGCACGCCGCTGAACGCGATCCTCGGTTTCTCGACGGTGATGAGGAAATCAGAGGACACTACGGATGAGCAGAAGAAGAACCTGAACATCATCAGCAACAGTGGCGAGCACCTGTTGAGCCTGATCAACAACGTGTTGGATATTTCGAAGATCGAGGCGGGGCACATGGTGAAGGAAGATGCCACGTTCAGTCTGCACCGGCTTCTCTACGAACTCGAATCCCTGATGTCGGTGCGTGTCGCCGAGAAGGGGCTGAGCTTCGGGATGGACCTGTCTGAGGATCTCCCCACGGACATCACGGTTGATTCGGGGAAGCTGCGTCAGATTCTGACCAACCTGATCGCCAATGCCGTGAAGTACACTGAAAAAGGGAAGGTCTTGCTGCGGGCGCGCGTCGAAAAGCGTGTGCCGCCGATGGAGGCGCACCTGCGCTTCGAGGTCGAGGATTCCGGGATCGGCATCCGCGAGGAGGATGGGGAGGTCATCTTCTTGCCTTTCGAGCAGATTGGCGACCAACCGCAGTCTGAGGCCGGGACCGGTCTGGGGCTGGCCATATGCAAGCAGTTTGTCGAACTCCTGGACGGACAGATCGGCGTTACGAGCGAGGTGGGCAAGGGGTCGATCTTCTACTTCGAGATACCGGTCAGCGTTGCTCCGGAGTCTGATCGCACCGCATGGGAAACACAGCACGAACGAGTTACCGGTGTGGAGGACGGGCAAGAGAAGTTCCGGCTCCTCGTTGCGGAGGACAAACTGGAGAATCGCCTGCTCCTGCGCAAGCTGCTGGCGCCGCTGGGCTTCGAGCTTCGAGAGGCGGTCAACGGACAGGAGGCGGTTGACCTGTCTGAACAATGGCATCCGGACTTGATCTGGATGGACATCCGCATGCCTGTGATGAATGGTCTGGAGGCGACCCGTATCATCAAGGCGGCCGAAGCGGGCGATCAGCCCAAGATCGTTGCGCTGACGGCCCACGCGTTGGAGGCGGAGCGGCTAGAGATTCTGGAGGCCGGTTGCGACGACGTCATCCGCAAACCGTACCGAGATACGGAGATCTATGGAGCGTTGACGCGCCACTTGGGCGTTCGGTTTACGTACACGAAGGTGCGGCGCGCATGCGTCACGGGGCTGGCCGAAGGGCAGAGACCCTATCGCCTACTCATCGCGGAAGACAAGCTTGAGAATCGTCTTTTGATGCGAAAGTTGCTCGAGCCCATCGGTTTCGATCTTCGCGAGGCGATCAACGGTCAGGAAGCGGTGGCGCAGTTCGAGACGTGGCGTCCTGACCTGATCTGGATGGATATCCGCATGCCGGTCATGGACGGGATGACTGCGACCAAGCAGATCAAAGCGAGCGAAGCGGGCGGCGACACTCGGATCGTCGCCCTGACAGCGCATGCGATGGAAGAGGAGCGGCGCGAGATTCTGGCGGCCGGGTGCGATGATGTCCTGCGCAAGCCGTATCGGAGTGGGGAGGTCTTTGATGCGTTATCGAAGCATCTGGGCGTTCGGTTTCAGTATGGCGAGGAAGCGGAGACTCCGGCCGCCGCGCCGAAGCGGAGGTTGGACGAGCCGTTGCAGAAGATACCGAGGGATTTGATCTCGGCGCTTCGGCATGGTGCCGAACTTCTGGATCATGAACGCTGCCTGAACGCCGCCGGAATGATCAGCGATTATGACCATGAACTGGGCGATCGGTTGCGCAGCATGGTGGAAGACCTGCAGTACGAAGAAGTGCTGACGATCCTGGACGCCTTGCCTGGAGTGAATTCTGATGAGCGACGTGAACAATCAATCGCCCCCTGACGGCGACATACTGATCGTTGACGACAACAAATCAGACCTCAAGATGTTGGCGACGATCCTGAGAAAGGCGGGCTACAGCACCCGGCTGGCGAGCAGTGGAGAACTGGCGCTGCGCAGCGTCCAGGCCAAGATTCCCTCACTGATTCTCCTTGACGTTCGGATGCCCGGACTTGACGGTCCCGAGGTCTGTCGGCGCTTGAAGGAAGACGCGCGCACCCGAGAAATACCGGTCGTTTTCGTCAGCGCGATGACGCGCATTCCCGACAAGGTCAGTGGTTTTGGCGCGGGCGGCGCTGACTACATCACGAAACCGTTCGACGCCCGCGAAATCCTTGCGCGCGTGGCGACCCATTTGGAGTTGGCGCGGATGCACGCGGCCCTTGAAGCAAGAGTCCATGCAAGAACGGCGGAACTCAAGAGAATCAATCAGGAACTTCGTCACGAGATCGCGGAGCGCCAGCGAGCGGAAGAGATGACGCAGTCCACTCAGCGTCAGTTGTTGGATCGACAGGAGAGGCTTCAGAAGTTCAATCAGTTCGCCGTCGGACGGGAGAGGCGCATGATTGAGCTCAAACACGAAGTCAACAAGCTTTCGGTGTTGCTCAACAAGGAGCCGCCGTACGATCTGGAATTCGCAGAGACCGAAACTGAAGTGTGTGTGCCCGTCGCGACCTGAGTTGAAGGGGCGGATATTCACGGTTTCTTGGCGATGCGTTCCGGAGGGGCTCATCCGGATGACATGGAAGACGTGGCATGTCCGAATGCAGTGAGTTCAGGGAGCGGCCGGTCCGCGTTGAGCGTGCCATCGTGGTCCTGGCGGTGTTGTGCACTGTCGCGATGGCTGTATCACTCGCGTGGAATGTCGATCATGTGTGGCGCTGCGCGAGCGAGGAGGCGCGTGCCGCCGCCAGAGGCGCTTACAACAAGGATGTCGCGTATCGGCGCTGGGCGGCGGGTCACGGCGGTGTGTACGTACCTGTTACGGAGAGGACTCCACCGAATCCCTACCTCGCCCATGTTCAGGAGCGGGATATCGTCACGCCCTCCAACAGGCGTCTGACGTTGGTCAATCCGGCCTATATGACGCGCCAGGTTCAGGAACTGGAAGTCGCGGAGTATGGTCTGCTCGGTCATATCACGAGTCTGAGGCCGATCCGTCCCGAGAACGCGCCAGATCCGTGGGAGAGGGAGGCATTGGGCGCCTTCGAAGAGGGCGAGACCGAGGTCACCGGTCTCGAGATGATGTCGGGTGCCATGCACATGCGCCTGATGCGTCCACTCGTAACGGAAGAACGTTGTCTCAAGTGCCATGGCGAGCAGGGTTACAGCGTTGGGGATATACGCGGCGGGGTCAGTGTCTCCGTGCGCATGGCACCCTACAGCGCCCTGGCGCGAGCGCAGACGGTCCATTCATTGGTGGGGCACGGCACTGCCTGGCTCGTGGGAATGCTGGGGCTGGGCGCTGGGTACCGCCGGCTGCGAGCCTGGAGGAACACGAGGATTCAGACCGAGGTCACGGTGTTTGAGACGAACGATCGCCTTCAAAGGCAGATCGATCGGCGGCGAGTCGCAGAAGAGGACTTGCGGGCGAGCAACGAGTTTCTCAGGCAAAAGGCGTCAGAATTGGAATCGGCACAGGTTGCGACACTCAACATCATGCAGGACGTGGAGAGAGCCCGAACAACCGCTGAGCGAGCGTATGACGAACTCGGGCGGGCCAACACGCAGCTCGAGAAGGCCAACGCAGAGATGGAGCAGTTCGTGTATACCGTGTCGCACGATCTCAAATCGCCCCTTCTCACGATCCAGGGCTTTGTCGGCCACTTGACCCATGATGCGTCGGGCGGACGGTATGACCGGCTCCCGGAGTATTGCGGGCGGGTGGAAGGCGCGGCGAATCGAATGGAGCGACTGATCGACGAACTCCTGAACCTGAGCCGAGTGGGCCTGGTGGCGGAGGCGCACGAGTCCATCCGGCTGGTGGAAGTCATCCGTCGGATTATCGCTATGCACGACGAGCGGATCGCCGAGCTGGGAATCACCGTGGTGATCCCGGAGTTTATGCCGCCCATCCGCGGCGACGAGGAACGGATCATTCAAGTCCTCGACAATCTCATCACCAATGCCATCAAGCACGGGTGTGACGTCGAGGATTCTCGCATCGAGATCGGAGCCGAGGAAGGCGACAACGCTGTTCGCGTGTTCGTCAAAGATTCCGGCCGAGGGATCGCGAAAGAACATCAAGGCAAAATCTTCGGCTTGTTCCAGCGACTTCAAGCAGACAACGACGGCACCGGCGTTGGACTGGCCATCGTCAAGCGCATTGTCGAGGTTCATGGGGGGCGTATTTGGGTCGAGTCGAGCCCTGGCGCCGGAGCGACCTTCTGGGTCGAGTTTCCCGGCGACAGCGAGGCTCCCGTCCCGGCGGAAGCCGCCGCCCTCGGATAGGCTCGAGGCTTTTTGATGAAGGCAAGACCCGTTCATATCTTGCTCGTTGAGGACAACGACGACCACGCGGAACTGATCCGTATCCAGCTGACCGAGCGGTTGACGGGCGCCACGATGGACCGTGTGCGCGACGGCGAAGAGGCGTTGGACTATCTGCGGCGGAAGGGCGATGATGTGGAGGCGCATCGCCCTGACCTTGTGCTCCTGGATCTGAAGCTTCCCAAGGTCGATGGGCACGACGTGCTGCGTCAGATCAAATCGGACGTCGGACTTCAGGGCATTCCCGTTGCCGTGCTCACAACATCGCAAGCCCAGAGTGATGAGGCGAAAGCGTATCGGAATCATGCGACCCGTTTCCTCACCAAATCCGTCGCGTGGGAAGGACTTCATGAAGTGATCCGGGATGCGGTCCCACGCCAGGGCGCATGACGCTCGTTTGGCGTACGGACGTACGTGGGAATACGGCAATGCGTTCATCGAATCGGCGGCTACTCGTGAGGGCGCGTCGCGCCGGCGAGCCCATAACGTCAATGAGTTCAGCGAGATCGGGCTGCCCTGGCGTTCGAAGGCAAAGACGTCGGTGCCGTCCGATAGGATTCGTTGATTTACTTTTCGAAGTTCTCCGGGCTAGTGGTCGATGGTAATGAACGATCGGGTTCTCCAGCATTCCTGAAAGGTATTGCTCGGAGTTGCCACATGTCAACGTCGAACATCTTGATCGTCGAAGACGATCCCGACCACCGGGAGCTTCTTCGCACCGCCCTCAGCGCCGGGTCCAGCCGCTCTGCGACCCATATCGCAGCGAGTGGAGACGATGCCGTGCGTGCGATTCAGGAGCACGGCAAGAACGCGTTCGACTGCGTCGTCCTCGACTTCAACCTGGTGAGCGAGAATGCGACGCAACTGCTCCCGCGCCTGAGAGCGGCAGGCTGCAAGTGCCCGACGATGATCATCTCCAGCAGCGATGCCCAGGAGACCGTGATCAAGAGCCTGCGATGCGGCAGCGTCGACTTCGTTCCCAAGAGCGAGGCTTTCCGCGGGACCCACCTCAAGGAGCGGACGGAATTGGCGATTGCCGGTGGGCGGCGTAAGGAGGAGACACGTAGGAAATCCCAACGGCGAGCGCAACACCTCACCGAGCTGGCAGAGCGCGATCCACTCACCGGGTTGTCAAACCGCCGGAGTCTCGATCGCCTGTTCAGCAGACATCGGAAGAAAATCGACCGTCGCGGACCTGTCTCGATTGCGATGATCGATCTCGATCATTTCAAACGCATCAACGACCAGTATGGCCACCAAGTCGGCGATCGCGTGCTGTGCCTCGTTGCGAGCGCGATTCGTGAATCGGTTGCCAGGGGGGACGTCGTCTGCAGGTATGGCGGAGAAGAGTTCGTGGTCATCCGACCTTCCACGCCGTATGCGGAGGTATTGCACTGGGCCGAGACGTTGCGCGTGGCCATTGAAGGGCTGGCGTGTCCCGCAGAGGTGGGCAGAATTCCCGTCACTGTGAGCCTCGGACTCATGAGGTGCTCAAGTAAGGACCTTTCGCCGAACGTGCTCGCGCGGGTGGATCGAGCCATGTACCTGGCAAAGGCGTCCGGGCGCAATCGAACGTGTCTGGAGGAAATGGTGGCGTTCCATGAAGCGGCGCGGGCCGTCCGTCAGACAACGAACGAGTCTCTCGATTCACGTCTCCAGGCCTTGCTGCAGTGGGGCAACGGGCGACTCGGACCCACGCAACTCGCACACCTGACGACCCACGCAGCGTATGTCAGTCGGATGTCGATTCGGCTGGGAAAAGCCCTCCGCATGGGCTCGCAGAATATCGAGCGTTTGCGGGTCGCCGGCCTGTTCCATGACCTCGGGAAGTTCGTGATTCCCGAAGAGGTTCTCGCCAAGCCGGAGCCCTTGACCGTCGCAGAATCTGCCATGGTAGGGAGGCATGCTGAGGACGGCGCGGGGATGGCATCACTTCTGGGGGTCGATCGCGTGACGGCTGAGTTCATCCGGTACCACCATGCTCGATTCGACCGACGTGGCGCGATCCGGCGCGATCCGGACCGTACGGTACACCTCGGGGCCGGCATCCTCGCAGTGGCTGACGCGTTCGTCACGATGACTTCGTATCGCCCTTACCAACCCGTTCGTTCATTTGTCGGCGCCGTAGGAGAACTGCAGAAACAAGTCGGCAAGCAGTTCGACCCTGATGTCGTATCTGCGGTCCCTCACGCGCTGTTGACCGAGGTACCGGAGTTCGTCACGCGCATAACGCGGAGTCGCAATCATGGAATGGCTTCGAAGAGCGTTGCACCGCCTGGGGTGGCCTGTGGACTGCCTGTCGGATGATGACGTCGCCCGCGAATTGGCCCACCGGTGGTTTGCGACGGGTAACCAGGATGGGAGCGAGGAGAACGTGCGGGGCGCCGCCGCCGCGAACGGGATTTTCGTCAGCATGGCTCGCGACGGGAATCTGGACGCCCTATGTTGGTCACGGGAGGATGACGCCGCGTTCCTGGACGAATTCACGTTGGACCAGGCGTGTACCGTGGATGTGAAAGTGGACGAAGACCCTACGTCCGAAGCGTGCCCGTGGGAAGATCGCCGTTCGCAACCGCGCGGACCGGCCGACGATCTCATCGAATTCGGCGTGCCCGCGCAGGACAACAGCGCAAGCGGCTGGCTTGTCGATGCATCGGCCAACGGGATCGCCTTCATGGCGGAAACGGACGATGTTCCGACGGTGGGCATGCGCATTGTCTCGACGATCCGAAAGCGAGGTGGCGAAACCGCGCCGTTCGGGTGTGCCACCGTCGTTCGTACCGAACTCCTTACCGATAGGCTGAGCCTGGTGTGCGCCCAGCGTATCGATCCGTGAAAGTCAGTCCCATGATCAAGAGCGAGCAGATCTCTCACCATCGACAGACGCTTCGGCTCTGGGAGGCGATGGGGCGCGAGCCCGTCGTCACCGCAATCCAAGGTGTCGATCGGCGAGGACGCCTTCGCTTTCAGGCGTATGATCGACCGTGTCGGCTGGATGTCATCGGAGTGGAGACCCCGACGACCGTCGAGGTCGTGGTACACGATGTGTGTGCCAACGGCGTGTGCCTGCTCAGTCCCCAAGCCCTGACCTCAGGCGTGGCTGTCACGCTTCATCCCCCGCCTGACGATGATTCGGGTGTCGAAGCGGTCGACGGGCGCATCGTCTCCTGTCGTAAGGGTCGCGGGAAATATCGCGTGGGTGTGCGATTCTCCGACGCAGACTGACCGCCTGCCGTGCCGACGCTCTCGGCCGTCACCCGTCGCGGGACAGTTATCGACCTGCATATATAAGACGACTAAGGACATGCCTGGATATTCCGAAAATGGCACGATGCCCACGTCAAGGCGCGCGACGTTCTCGGCTCGCAGGGAACTCGCGCGTCCGTGATTCTCAATGGTTTATGCGCTGTCGGCAGCCACGTTTTCTGTCGATATCGCCATCCGCTGAGAATGACGGCCCACATGGGAAAGGCCATGGCCATGACGCAACGGTGTCGATGCTCTTCCAGGCCCGAACTCGATCGTCGCGGATCCGCTCGATCCTTCGGCTACAAACGGGTGGTCTGCGGTCGGCGCCGCGCAAAGCGCGACTATTTGTTCGACGAAGTGTTTTGGCATGGGACGCATGATCCGAAGTTTCGCAGGGGGATCCTCGTGGGAATCTCCAACACCGGGCTCGCATTGGTGACGGAACACCAGAACGCTGTCCACGTCGGAACGCGAATCACCCCGAGCGCGAACAACCGACAACGTCGCTGGTGCGAGCCAGCCGTCGTCAGGAGAGTGGATCGACTATCGGATCTACTCGACTTGATGGCTGCTGAATACGCCGGCGCTGTGGAACACGTCCCACCTGCGGACGCCGTAGCGAGTTGATTCGAGGCTGCAGAGAAACGGACCGTGACACCGGCTTTCATCGAGCGTGGGCGACCCGAGGCAACGACGAAGTGAATCTCGACCGAAGAGAGGAAGATCGTGGTCAGG
This sequence comes from Phycisphaerae bacterium, assembly GCA_029260135.1. GTDB lineage: Bacteria > Planctomycetota > Phycisphaerae > UBA1845 > UBA1845 > OFTM174. The sequence continues at coordinate 14,178 of JAJDDV010000077.1, forward strand.
TGGATCGCCGGAAGTCCGAGCGCTGGAAACTGGAAAGAGCCCTTCGTTGGCGAGTCTACCGTGGTCGAAGGACTCGCGAAGCGCTCATCGTCGAGCGTTCTCTGAACGGGCTCGCCCTGTGGATTCGAGATCGCGACGTCGTCGCGGCCGGTTCGCGCATCGTGGTCGCCGGTACTCGTCGGGAGATCGAGAGGCTCGGTTTTCGCTCGGTTCTGGTGAGACGCACGGACCCTTCCAAGAACGGCGGCGAGATGGTGTTCGCGGAGATTGAGGTCTAGAGCGGTTTCACTTAATTCGTAGCGCGTTCGGCGCCTGTTAGGGTTGCGCCCTGCGCGTGTTGTCCGTAGATTCGTTCCGGGCCCCCGGAGTGGGGCAGGAAGGAGTCACGGATGGCAACGCCGTATTCGCAGGATC
>JAJDDV010000078.1 GCA_029260135.1 Phycisphaerae bacterium
GTGCTTCACAACTGGGCTCCACTGCGCCATAGCGTGGGCAACGTCGATCTTGACCCGCTCTTTGTCGACGCGGATGGCCCGGACGACATCGTCGGAACCGAAGACGACAACCTGAGACTCTCGATGTTCTCGCCGGTCATCGACCTCGGCGACCCCGACCCGCCGCTGGCCTCATATCGCGACGCTGACGGCCACGTTCGCATTCTTCGCGGGCGAATCGATATGGGCGCCTACGAGTTCGGCATCGGCGACTACGATGAGGATCGACGGCATACATTGTCGGATTTCGCAGCCTGGGACGCCTGTATGACCGGGCCCGATGAGCCACCGTTCCGACCCGGCTGCGGACCCTTCGATTTCAAGGCCGAGCTACATGATCACATCGACTTGCATGACAACGCCGTCTTCCAGAGCCGTCCCCCACCCACGCTGCGCGAGAATGGGGCACCCGCTCTCGCTGACGATATCGCCGGAAGGTCGGGTCGACCCTGATCCACCGTCCCCCACCCTCGCTGCGCGAGAATGGGGCCTGTCCCGATCTCGGAGGGGACTGCCGGCTCGGTTTCTGTTCGGATAGCGGCGAAGGATGCATCGATGATGCCGACTGTCTCAGCGGAACGTGCGTGACGGCTCCGACCTGTGACGTGGTTGACGATACCGGTGTCTGCGCGGTGGATAACAACGCCCATCCCGGCGGAGCGTGCATCGCATGCGGGGGCGCGTCGTTTGGTGACCCTTCGGCTGCCACCCCCACGCTGACACTCGATAGTGCCTGCTGCAGCCGGTGTACCATGACACTGACCGTGACCGGAACTTCGGGGCTTTCGACAACCTGCGATGCCACCGTGGGCGTCGTCGACACGTCACTACCGACGATGACATGTCCCCCGGACCGTTCCGTCACCTGCAGCGAGATTGACCCGGCCGTGACCGGCACGCCCTCGCCCACTGATTCGTGCGACGGCGGGGTCGACGTGACCTGGCGCGACACGGCTTCGTTTGACTGCGCGAGCGGCGGTCTCATCACGCGCACCTGGACGGCCACGGACGACTGCGGGCTGACCGCAACCTGCGAACAGACGATCACGGTACTCGCATCGCCGGCAACCGGTGCCTGCTGTGGCATCGACACTTGCATGGGCCAAATGACGGGCGTGGATTGTGTGAACGCGGGTGGAATCTACCAGGGCGACGACGTTCCGTGCGACGCCGGTCCGCTGGACGGTTCCGCACTGTTCTTCGACGGCGTCGACGACTGGATCGTCGTACCCACCTCACCGACGCTGGACCTTGTGGGCCGGTCGGTGAGCGCAGAGATGTGGGTCAATCGAAGTTCAACGACGACGGAAGATCGCATCCTGGAGGGCTCCGGTCTGTTCGTCGGGTTCTTCTCCAACCAGCGGTTCTTCTTCGGGTTTCTAGGTGGCAGCTTTCCCAATGGAGCCTTGAGTAACGCACCATACCTCGAAACGAACGAATGGCATCATTGGGCGGGAACGTATGACGCAAGCACCGGCGAGACCAAGGCCTATCGCGACGGCGAGCTGGTCGCCGAGGATGTGTCGACCGGAGTATCGCAGGTGTCGAATCTCCTCATCGCGGCCAGGGACAACCGTGCCTATCACGGTGGCCTTGACGAAATTCGAATCTGGAACGAAGTCCGCTCACAGGCTGACATCAGAGCCAGTATGCACACCACCCTGATCGGCAGCGAACCTGGACTTGTGGGATACTGGCGGTTCGACGAAGGCGCCGGCACGACTGTCACGGATCTATCCGCGCACGGCAACACGGGGACGTTCGTCGGTGACCCGCAGTGGCAGGCGACCTCGCTCGACTCGGACAGCGACGGATCGCCGGATTTCTGTGACCTCTGCGTGGCCGGCGCAGGCAGCGGCGACGTCGACGGCAACGGCCGGGTGAGCCCGTTCGACTTCTTCGACCTGCCTGACTGCCTACTCGGTCCTGGAAGCCCGCTGGGCGTCGGGTGCGAGTGCTTCGACTTCGACTCTGAGATCGACGTGGATTTGAGAGACTTCGCCGCGTTTCAGACGCGGTTTGCGGGGCCTTAGGCGAGGCACATGTACGCCACCGGAGCGTGGAGGAAGAGGCGTCTGAAGACTGACCGGATGGTCGAGTCGACGTGTCCGCGCCAAGGGCATGGCACACACCCAGAGCATGGCGGCGCTTCGCTTGGCCATGCCACCCGTTCCGCAGCACCTTTCGCCACCCATGAAGGGTGGCGCTACAGAGAAACAGGTGCATCAAGATGCACCCTACCGGTCTGACCGGATGGTCGAGTCGACGTGTCCGCGCCAAGGGCATGGCACACACCCAGAGCATGGCGGCGCTTCGCTTGGCCATGCCACCCGTTCCGCAGCACCTTTCGCCACCCATAAAGGGTGGCGCTACAGAGAAACAGGTGCATCAAGATGCACCCTACCGGTCTTGAGGACTTTCCACCGGTTGAAAACCGGTGCCACACTTGAGGCTCACCCGGCGCCCCGGTCAGGCCTGCGGCGCACCGATCAACCCTGTGGCGCTGGCGTATCCGCCGACTCGGGCGCTGGGTGTCGATCACCCCTCCGGCGTTGGCGTATCCGCCGCGTCGGCCGGCGGTTCCGGCTCTACGAGCAGGGCTTCGAGGATGCGACGCGTCGCTTCCATATTGTGATACGGGCCGGCGTGTTCGAGCTTACGGAGCATGGTCTCGGCCCGTCCGCCGACGCGCGTACGGACGTCGTGGATCTTCGCGCTGACCTCCTTCTCCCACCCGGCCAGCATGCCCGTGTAGCGCTCTTCCTCGTCTTCGTGACACTCCATGCACATGGCATCGATGGCTTCGACGCTGGTCGGCCCCTCGAGATCGTGACAGCCGTCGCACTCGACCGAGTCGGCCATGGCATCTGCGGTGATCCCGAACGGCTCAAACACCGCCAGCGTTCCGGACCGATACGCGGTGATATCCGTGTGGCAGCCTGCGCAGGTTGGAGCGGGCGATTTGCCACCGGTGTGACACTGATCGCAACGCACCGCCGCGTGTTTGCCGTTCAGATCGAACGGGTGAATGAACTCGCCTTCCTGAATGTACGAGTCGTGCCCGTTCTTGCGGACGGGGTTGAGGAAGGTGTGGCAGACGTTGCAGTTATGGCTGATCGCCTGACCGGCCTGGTTGACGTGTGTTCCCTCGTGACAGCGGAAGCACCCGGGCGAAATGTGGTGGCCGATGTTGTCCGGGTAGGTCTGCCAATCGACCTTCATGGCAGGGAAAAAACTGCGGTGGTAGATCTTGCGGACCTGATCGACGGCATTGTTGACCGACGCACTGTCCCTCTCCCAGACCGTGGGGTAGTTCGTCTTGTAGAAATCGATGAGGTGATTGGCGATCTGCCGGATGGCCGTCTCGGCGTCGGGATAGGGTTGCACCAACGCGTTGACGGCTTCGCGCTTGATGTACGGAAGCGTGGTGTCGATTTTCCCGCTTTCGAGAAACATATCGACCGCGTCCTGCGGCGAGCGGAATTTGTGCGCCGGTCGATTGTGGCAATCCATGCAGTCGAGATCGCGGACAGCCCCTTCCGGCGGCGGATCGGAACTCGGCCGACCGTCGGATCGATAGATCCACTCGTTGCCAGCCTTGTCGACGTAGCGGACCCATGGAATGACCTGGAGCTTGTCGTCGGTGGCGATGTACTCGATTTGCCCGGCCAGCGCCATGTGTTTGTGGATGCCCTCCTCCCGACCGGTCGTTTCGTCGCCGCCGCCCGTGTTCAAGAGCATGTCGATTTCGAGGCGGGTGTTGGCCTCGTCCGACTTGAACCGGGCGATCTCACGGAGCTGGGCGCCGAAGAACTTCTGAGGCCAGTGACAGTGCTCACAGGTTTCGCGGGCCGGGCGAAGGTGGGAAATGGCCGGCGGAATCGGCCGGGAGAACGAATCTCGCCACATGGCCAGCACCTGGCGCGTGCCCGACAGCTTGGACCTGACAAACCAACTCGCGCCGGTGCCGATGTGGCATTCGGCGCAGGCCACACGGGCATGGGCGGAATACTCATACGTTGTGGCTTGGGGGTGCATGGCCGCGTGACAGGCTTTTGAGCAGAATCCCGCCGAATCCGTGTAGTGATATCCGTGGTAGCTGCTGACGCCAACGACGGGAAGGAGGACGAAGATGATGATGACGACGATCTTCGCGGCACGGCGCTGCACCGGATCGTTGAGATCGACGTGGGGGAAGCGAAAAGCGAGGTGCTGCTTGGGATCCAAGCGGTGGAGGCGCCAGCTCTTGAAGAGAATCCCGAACGGGATGATGATCACACCGAAAATCATGATCGACGGGACGACGAGATAGCCCACGATATCCACATAGGGATTGGGATTCGGCGTGACGAGGTGAAACAGGGCGAATGTCACCAGAAACAAGAAACCCATGGCGGTGAGAAAAACGCCCGTCATCGTGACGAAGTTGTTCCACAGCGGAACGTACTTCGGCTTGTAGACCGCCTCGGCGTCCGGAGCGTTTGCCGGTGTTTTCGATCGATCGTCTTGTCGGCCTTCTTGTTTCGCCATGGCTAGTTACTGTCCTGCATTTTGCCCGTAGGGGCGTTATCCGATGAAGCCCGGACCCGACACAGCCCTGCACGTCACCTCACGAGCGTTCTTGTTGACCCGTGAAGCCACGAAACCAACCCGACCGACGGCAGTCTCTTGCCGCGCTCTCCTAGACTCTTCAGTTCCTCTCGGCGGTCGTGCCGGTTCGGAACCCCGCTTAATCCCCAAGAGTCTGACGGCAAGTTCGAGGCCAACCGACGGCCACAACGCCACCGCACGCGATTTCAGCCTGACCGTGGCCCCTTCCGATCCCGCTTCTGTAAGCTACCTGTGAGATCGGACAGACAGTCACGTGACACTAGTACGGGTCGTTAATGTCTCCGGTTCTCTTCCTCATTACGGGCCGAGATTGCGTGTTTTTCCTCAATCGCTGATGGCATATCCTCACGCTTCCCGTCGATCTTCACAGTGACCAGGGGCAAACACTGGATACTACTGCGCCTGTATGAGTGACATCGCGCGTGATCGTCCTGATCTTTTCGTTGAACGTTCTCCAAGACGTCCGAGTCGATCTTGGGAATGGCACCGCTCTTGCCAAGATCACCGTCAAGGTCGGAGCGGTGCTTCGCCGGTTGTGCAACCGAAGCGATCAGCACCGGGCTGGAAACTGGGCTTACGGGCTGTGCTGGAGACCATTCGAAAACTCGCGGCGGTGGTTCGCTGGGTCATTGCTTCCGAAGAGCTACCCCCGGCCGATCTTGCTGCGCAGCAGCTCGAGACCAGCCGCACACGGTTCTTTCAGTGGGTCGTCAAGGGTGACAAACTCGACGTCGACCAGGACGGTGTTCCCGCCGAGTCCGTTCGCGCGGGATTCCTGACACGGGTTTTGGCGGCCGACGAACTCCCTGAGGGCCCTGTTGCCTCCGCTTCGGTCCATACGGGCGGGTTGATCCGTTGGCTGTTGAGCGGCGAAGCCTTGCCCGATCCGCTGCCGGAAACCGAGATCGAAGCACCGCGGCAGAGCCTGCTCCACTGGATGACCGCCCTGGAGGTCTGCCCGACGCACCCGCAGCCCGCCACGCAAGTCGAGCAGAGTCTCATCCGGCGTATTCTAGCGGCAGAGACGTGTCCGTCGCACCCGCCGCCGCCACGTGAAGTGGCCTCCGGATTCATCCCTTGGATCCTCTCACCCGAGATTTGTCCCGAAGAGCCCTCGGAGACCCCTCACCGTCGCCGAGGTTTTTTTGGCTGGCTGTTGTCGCGCGAAGAGCTATAGGCGTTAAGAGCTATGGAACACGCAAAACACATCATTCGTGCCGTATTGCTGTTGGTGATCGCCGCCGTCGGCTTTGTTTTCGTACGGCATTTCGCCATCCCCGCGTCGTTTGGCGAGCACGGCCATTACCGGTTTGACAGCGTGGCGGAGTACAAGAGTCAGGCGCCGTTGCACGGCGCTCCGGGCGCCTGTGCCGAGTGTCACGACGAAGAGGCGGAAGCCCACGAAGAAGGAAAGCACGCAACCATATCGTGTGAAGTGTGTCACGCCCCGCTGGGGCAGCACATCAAGAACGATGAGAAGATCGGGGCGATGCCCATCCCGCGTTCGACCGAGTGGTGCGGGATTTGTCATCAACGTTTGATCGCAAGACCCAAGACCTTCCCTCAGGTCGTCTTCCCGGATCATTGGATCGAAAAAGGCGCCGAGACGACTGAAGCTGTTTGCCTGGAGTGTCATGATGCCCACAACCCCAGCGAAGAAGACTCTGCCGATACTGCCACAGGAAGCGCCCCCGCCGCTCCCAAGTAGCCGACGGCAGTTCATGAAGAAAGGCGTTCGCGCGCTTGGCGCGGGTGTCGGCGTGCTCGCGCTCTGGGACCTTTCGGATCTGGAAGCGCTGGCGCAGGACGCCGGCGGAGCCACCGAAGCGGCCACGCACGAGAACACAGCCTACGACTGGACGAAGCACGACTACGTCTATTTGGTTGACACGCGCAAGTGCATCGGCTGCGGTTCCTGTGTGCGAGCTTGCTCCAAAGAGAACAATGTTCCGACGGATTACTTCCGGACTTGGGTGGAGCGATACCAGATCTCCCGTACGGGCAAACGTCATGTTGACAGTCCACACGGCGCCATCAACGGGTTTGAACCGCTCGTTACGGGAGATGACGTCACGAAGGCATTCTTCTTTCCCAAGCTCTGCTGCCACTGCACCTTCACGCCGTGCGTGCAGCTCTGTCCGGTCGGCGCGTCCTACCGTACCGAAGACGGCGTGATCCTCGTCGACGAGAAGCGATGCATCGGTTGCGGATATTGTGTTCAGGCGTGTCCCTACGGCAGCCGTTTCATCCACCCTGAGACGCACATCGCCTCGAAGTGTACGCTGTGCTACCACCGCATTACTCGAGGTTTGAAGCAGGCCTGTGTTCAGGCTTGTCCGGTTGGCGCGCGGCGCCTGGGCGACCGTAAGAAGGTCGGCGACCTCGTGACGGAGATCATCGCCACACAACCGGTTCACGTGCTGCAGCCTGGACTTTTGACGGAACCCAACTGTTTCTATCTTGGCCTTTCCGGGGAGGCTCGCTGATGCACGGTGACGCCGGATTCCTCTTTCCCAACGACCTGCGCATTCTGTGGGAACTGATGATCGTGATGTATCCCTACATCACCGGCCTGGTCGCCGGAGCGTTCATCCTTTCCTCACTCTACCACGTGTTCAAGCGCGACGAACTGCGCCCGATTGGGCGACTCGCGCTGGTCGCATCGCTGGGCTTTCTTCTGTTTGCGCCGCTCACGCTGCTTCTGCACCTGGGTCAGCCACAGCGCTGCTTCAACATCATGCTGACACCGAACCTATCGTCCGCGATGGCCATGTTCGGTTTCATCTACGCCGCCTACCTATCCCTGCTCGTGTTTGAGATCTGGCTGGTCCACCGCGAAGACATCATCATGCTCGCCAGGCGCAGCCGGGGCTTCTGGCGAGGCGTCTACAAGTGCCTTGCGCTTGGCGTCTACGACATCTCCCCGGAATCCAGACGCGTCGATCACAACGTGCTTGTCATCCTCGCCGGTATCGGAATCCCAGGCGCTGCCCTGCTGCACGGCTACGTCGGCTTCATCTTCGGCGCCGTCAAAGCGAACCCCTGGTGGTCGACGCCGCTGATGCCGATCATCTTTCTTTGCTCTGCGATCGTTTCCGGCATCGCCATGGTGGTCATCCTCTACCAGATCGGCATGAAGTTCTCCGGTCGGAAGATCGACGCACCGTGTATGCAGTCGCTGGCGCGGTGGTTGTGGCTCTTCGTCATTGTCAGCGTTACGCTCGAACTTCTCGAGATAACGACGCTTGCCTACGAGGCCGCCGAAGAGTGGGACATCATCGGCCCGCTGCTGACCGACCAGCTCGCCTTCTCCTTCATCGGGATTCAGATAATCCTCGGCGCCATGGTTCCCATCATCCTGCTCGGCATCGTCGTGCTCCTGAGCCGATACCTCACCGACCAGATTCGAAACACGCTCTGTTTCGTCGCCTCGCTCCTGCTACTCTGCCAGGTGTTTGCCATGCGGTGGAACGTCGTCATCGGCGGCCAGCTCTTCTCCAAGAGCCTCCTCGGGTCTCGCGAATCGCACACGCCGGGTCTTCTCGAGAAGGAGGGCATCGTCCCGGCCATCTTCATTCTCGTGGCACCGCTGATTTTCATCGTAGCCTTCAACCGCGTGTTGCCCGTGTTCGAACCCTCGGACAAGAAGCTCATCGAAGGCGGAGAATCTCAGCCAGGGTAAACAAAATTACCCAGTCCCTCGCACCCGCCGCCGCCCCTGCGCCGATTCCACGCGGCGGCTGGTCGACGCCATCCGTTTCGTGTACCCTACTCCG
>JAJDDV010000079.1 GCA_029260135.1 Phycisphaerae bacterium
GCGATTCAGTATCGACGATTGGATCGACAGTTGTAGGCGAAGGCCCGCGTCCGTCGGTCGCTGCACGAGTGTCCGAATTCGGGATCGGCAATTCCGAATGCGGACACGAACCGAAGCCCATCGCTTCAAGTGGTTCCGCGCAGTTCACTTCTCATCGCCGAACCGAGTGCACTTCGCCCTCCACCTCATCGCTTCTGCAAAGAATTGTCCGACGAATGCGAGTATCGGCGCCGGAATTGCGAACAGGTACTCGGAGTTGGGGGGCGGGACAGTCTCGATGCGGAGATGGAATCGATGATTAAGCTGAGGAATCTCGTGAGGTGTTTCAGGGCGGGGCAGGGGCTTGCGTATGTCTTGCGGAACATCTCGATCGATATCGAAGAGGGTGAGTTCGTTACGATCATGGGCCCGTCGGGCGCCGGGAAGACGACACTACTCAATATCCTGGGCATGCTCGATCTGGAATTCGAAGGCGAGTACCTGTTCCTGGGCCAAGCCGTCCACGAACTTCGCCCAAAGGAGAGGGCGAAACTCGGACGCGAGAATGTGGGCTTCGTCTTCCAGCAATACCACTTGCTCGACAATCTGACGGTGGCCGAGAATCTTGCGGTTCCGCTGTCGTATCGGAACGTCAAACCGGCCCAGACCGCATCGTTGGTAGCGGACGCGTTGGATCGATTCCAGATCGTCGGCAAGAAGGACCTGTTCCCGCATCAACTTTCCGGCGGGCAACAGCAGCTCGTGGGCGTCGCGCGAGCCGTCATCGCAAGTCCCAAGCTGTTGTTGGCCGACGAGCCGACGGGCAACCTCCACTCCAAGCAGGGAAGAGAAGTCATGGAGTTGTTGGGGAAGCTCAATGGTGAGGGCACGGCGATTATCCAGGTGACACATTCCGATGAGAATGCGCGGTTCGGCCGGCGGATCATCGAGCTGCACGACGGGTGGATCGAGTCGGACACGCGTAGCGATCCGGCGGTAAAGCGTCGGTGTTCGACCGAAGCCATAGACGAGCTGAGGGGATAGACGCTACTGATGAACTCCTTCCTGCAGGATTGTCGCTACGCGATGCGCATGTTACTGAAACGACGGCTGTTCACGGCCATCGTTGTTCTCACACTGGCGGTGGGCATCGGCGCGAACACCGCGGTATTCAGCTTGATCAACGCCGTGATGTTCCGACCGCTGCCGTTTGATGACGCGGATCGGATCGTGGAGGTCCATCGCAAAGACCTGGATGACTTCTTCTCTCATCTCGATTATCAGGAGTATCGCGACCGTAGCGACGTTTTCGAGTCGATGGCGTGTTGGAGCTACGCGCCGATCAGCATCGGGCTCGACGAGGCGAGCGAACTTCGATTCGGGCAGATCGTCAGCGGCGAGTACTTCAAGGTACTTGGTGTCCATGCGATCCGCGGTCGCGTCTTCGGTCCCTCGGACGACGTATCCCCCGGCGCGCATCCGGTGGCTGTCGTCAGCTATCGCTTCTGGCAACGCACTTTCGGCGGCAGCGCCGACACTGTCGGCCGGACGTTGATGCTCAGCGGACATCCGTTTTCGATTGTGGGCGTGGCGCCCGAGGGGTTCGTCGGCGTAACGCCCGGTATCCAACCGGATGTGTGGGTGCCGACGATGATGCAGGGAAAGGTCTTCCTCGACGAGGATCTTCTGTCGGATCGAACCGATGGGTGGCTTCGTGTCATCGGACGTTTGAAGCCGGACATAAGCTTGAAGCAGGCGCAGGCTCGGATCGATCTCGTGGCGGCCCATTTGCCGGACGTGGATCCGGACCGGTACGAAAATGAGCGAGCATTGCTCGTGCGCCCAAGCGGGATCGGGCTTCCTCCGGAGGCGAGGCCGATGGCGCTGGGGCTCACGGCGCTACTAATGGCCATGGTCGGTCTCGTGCTACTGATTGCGTGTGCCAATGTCGCGAATCTTCTCCTCGTTCGGTCGGCGGAGCGTCGCAGTGAGATTGCGGTTCGATTGGCGCTAGGGGCGGGACGATTACGACTGGTGCGTCAACTGCTGACCGAGAGCGTCCTGCTCGCCTTGCTCGGTGGCGGCGTCGGGCTACTGCTGGCGGTTTGGATTGCAGATGTGGCGGAGGCGCTGCAGCCCGAGCTTCCTTACGGCGTCTCGTTGTCGCTGGATTTCGGCGTTGATGTTCGAGTCCTTGCTTTTGCGGCTGTGGTTTCCGCTCTTACGGGCGTGCTGTTCGGCTTGGCACCTGCGCTGCAGGCAACGCAAGGGCAGGTTGTACCCGCCCTGAAAGACACGATCGGCACGAGCGGTTCGGGACGAAAACACTCGCGCCTGCTGAGCGGGCTCGTCATAGGGCAGGTGGCCGTCTCGATCGTACTTCTGATCGGTGCCGGATTGTTTGTTCGAAGCCTGCTCCGCGCAGAGTCGATCCAGCCGGGCTTTGACCACGAAAACGTTCTCGCGGTGTCGCTGGGGTTCGCACTTCACAATTACGACGAAGACACAGGCCCCGCTTTCTACGACGGGCTGCTCGAACGCGTTCGGGCGATGCCCGAGGTCGACTCGGCCAGCCTCAATCAGTGTGTTCCCCTGAGTTTGGTGCTCAACAGCAGCAGGTATTGGGTGGAAGGCCGCCCTCCCGTGCGCGGTCCGGACGGGCGCGAGGAGCCGGAGTCCGTGTTTCAGAGCACCGTCAGCGACGGCGACTTCAAGACGCTCGGGATTGGGCTACTTCGCGGTCGAGACTTCAACAACCTCGATACTAAGGATGCGCCGGGCGTCGCCATCGTCAACCAGGCCTTTGCGCAGCGGACATGGCCAGGCGAGGATCCGATCGGGAAACGGATCAGCATGGAGAGTGGCGACGGACCTTTCCTGGAGATTGTCGGTGTGGTCAATACGGTGAAGTATGTGTTCATCGGCGAGGATCCGCGTCCGTACCTCTACCTGCCGTTTGCACAGAACTACAAATCGGACATGCACCTTCTCGTTCGAACGAGGGGCGAACCGCTCGGGCTGGTTGCACCGGTACGTGAGGCGATTCGTTCTCTGGACGCTACGGTCTCGCCTTCCGACACGAGGGTGTTGTCCGACTGGATCGGCGTCGCGTTGCTTCCTGCACGTTTTGCCGGGGCTCTATTTGGGGTATTCGGGGCGTTGGCTCTTCTTCTGGCCACCGTCGGTTTGTACGGGGTGATGTCCTTCACGGTCGGACAGCGGACGCGCGAAATCGGCGTACGGATGGCGCTGGGCGCCCGCCGGCAGAATGTGATTGCCCTTGTCCTAAGGCGAGGGGCTGGGCTCACGTTGATCGGTCTGGTCGTTGGCCTCGTGATGTCGTTTGTCGCAACGCGATTGGTGTCTGCGCTGCTCTACGGCATCACCGCGACCGACCCGGTGACGTTTGTCGGCGTCTCGTTGATTCTCGCTTCCGTTACGCTTTTGGCCTGCTATCTTCCCGCGCGGCGAGCGACGAAGATCAACCCCGTCGTTGCGCTGCGGGTCGAGTAGTAGCTCGCGGTACCGACGTCAACGGGCAGGTGCAGCGTCGGTTACCGGCGCGATCGGCGCCGCGCAGTATCGTCCCAATGGGCAACCGTGTGTCGATGCACCGTTCGAGGGTCACGCGTATCGCCCTACACCACCTTCTGTTGTCTGAGCTGCGCAATCTGCTCAGGCGAATACCGCAGGACGTCGCCCAAGATCGAGTCTGTATGTTCGCCCAGTAGGGGGGGAGGAAGACGAATCTCCGCCGGCGTCTCGGAGTACTTGATCGGAACGCCGCCCAGACGAAGGGAGCCTATCGTCGGGTGGGGAACCTCCACGACCATATCGCGGTGCAGAACTTGGGGGTCCGAAAAGAGGCTCTCCATGCTGTTCACCGGGCCGCACGGTACGGAGGCTTCGACAAACAACTTCACCCATTCATCACAGGGCTTCTGACCCATCACCTCGTTGATCAGCGCCAGCAGCTCGATCCGGTTCTCCACACGTTTGGGGTTGGACTCAAACCTGGGATTGTCGGTCCACTCCGGTTTGTCGATCACGCGACAGAAGCGGATCCAGAGCTTCTGGTTCGCCGCGGCGATGGCGATGGGATGGTCCTTGGTCTGGAAAACCTGGTAGGGAATGATGGATTCGTGTGCCGTTCCCCATCGCTGCGCCTCCTTGCCCGCCACCAGGTAGTTGCTCGCGATGTTGGCCAGCGCCGAGACCTGAATGTCCAGCAAGCTACAGTCGAGGTACTGCCCTCGACCGCCGCGTTCCCGTCTCAAGAGGGCGGCCAGAATGGCACCGGAGGCGGAGATTCCGGTCAACACATCGGTGATCGCCACGCCGACCTTGCAGGGTTCACCGCCTTCCGGACCGGTGATCCACATCAATCCGCCAACGGCCGACAGCACCATGTCGTACCCGGGACGGTCGCGATACGGGCCGTCCTGACCGTACGCGGTGATCGAGCAATAGATCAGGCGCGGGTTCTCTCTGCGAAGCGTCTCGAAATCCAACCCGAATCGCTTCATCAGCCCTGGCGTGAAGTTCTCGACGATCACGTCGGAACTCTTCGCAAGCTCTTTGACCAGTTCCATGCCGCGAGGATGCTTCAGGTCGATGGTGATCGACTTCTTATTCCGGTTGCAGCACAGGTAATAGGCGCTCTCGCCTCCGGCAAATGGAGGCCCCCAGGTACGCGTGTCGTCGCCGCCGCCGGGGCGCTCAACCTTGATAATCTCAGCGCCCAGGTCGCCCAGGGTCATGGTGCAGTAAGGACCGGCGAGAATCCTCGATAGATCAAGGACGCGGATGCCGTCCAGGAGCTTCTCATCAGCTGGTTGTTGGGGCAATCTGATTCCTCCCTCGGCCCGCGGGGGGGCACGATCCATGATTCCCTGGCCGTGCGGTATGGCCATTCGGCGCTAGCATTTAGCAGGGCATTGACGCTGTACAAACGTGGCGCGACGCCTGCGATGGCGCAATCATACAGCATTCCGCGTTCCGTACCCAGACAGTGTGCGGCGAACGAATCGTCGATCGATCGCGCCCGACCTCGTCAACCGCTCGCGATGTGGTGGAGCGAGTAGTGAAGGTCAAACCATGAATGATTTCGCCTCCGAAGGGAGTGTGGTACACTCGCATCCAACGATACTCTGTACGGCTGGCGTCCAAATTGCAGGAGCGCGAGTCGGGTGAGTCGTCGCTGCAACCCAGTAGGTCGAGGGATCTTGGATGGGACGAGAATTCCTGGAAGGTAATGAAGCCATCGCACGGGGCGCCATGAAGGCCGAGTGCGATTTTTTTGCCGGGTATCCGATCACGCCTGCGTCATCGATCCTGCACTACATGCTGCAGCTTGCGCCTCAGATCGGTGGCGTAGCCATCCAGGCCGAGGACGAAATCGCCTCGATGGGGCTCTGTATCGCCGCGGCCATGGCTGGCCGCCGGGCCATGACGGCGACGAGCGGTCCGGGAATCAGCCTCTATAGCGAGAGCGTAGGCTTGGCCCAAATCGGCGAAACGCCGATGGTCATTGTCAATGTGCAGCGCCAAGGCCCGGCCACCGGGTCCGCGACCAAAGGGGCCGAGGGCGACATCCAGTTCACGAGATGGGTCACCTCCGGCGGACTGCCCATCATCGCGCTGAGCCCGGCGACGGTCGGCGAGTCTTACGAGTTAACCTACCGTGCGTTCAACCTCGCCGAGCAATACCGTTCGCCGGTTTTCCTCTTGACCAGCAAAGAGATCGGCGTGACGAGGGAGTCGGTGGACCTCGACGAGATCGAACTGCCGCCACTGGCTAGGCGAAAGCTGGTGGAGCCGGGCAAGACGTACCTCCCGCACGCGTTTGAACATTCCAAGGACGTTCCGGCGTTCTCAGAGTTTGGGGGCGACCACGTAGCCCGCTTCACGACATCGACGCACGATCAGGCAGGCTATCTGACGTCAAAGCCTGGCGTGGTTCAGGAAATGATCGACCACTACGCGGCGAAGATCGACACCGCCGCGGACGACATGGCCTTGGTCAAAGAAGACCGGCAAGACGGCGCGAAGACGGTCATCATCAGCTACGGCATCACGTCCCGGTCTGCGGCCGTGGCGGTGGAGCAGGCGCGATCACGCGGGTTGAAGGTTTCGTCGCTGGTGCTTCAGACGCTCTGGCCCACGCCTGAGCGGGCGGTTCTATCGGCGCTCGACGGTGTCACGAGAGCCGTCGTACCGGAGATGAACATGGGGCAGTATCTGCTGGAAATCGAGCGACTCGCCCCCCCGGGCGTCGAGGTGGTCGGCGTCAACAAGATGGACACCGCTTTGATTTCGCCGGCGGAGATCCTGCAGGCCGTCGAACCGTAACGGCGGGTCGCGAGAACACCATGGTGGAACATCGCACAACGTACATGACCGACGCGATCGGACCGTTGCCGTATTGCCCCGGCTGCGGTCACCACTTCGTCATCAAGGCGCTGGACAAGGCCCTCGTCAACCTGCAACTCGACCCGAAAGAGGTCGTCATCGTCACGGATATCGGCTGCATCGGCTTGTCCGATCGCTATTTCGTGACCAATGCGTTCCACGGCCTGCACGGTCGTTCGATCACCTATGGCTGCGGATTGAAGCTCGCCCGCCCTGAGCTGACCGTGATCGTTCTCGCCGGCGACGGCGGCTGTGGAATCGGCGGCGCACACCTGCTCAACGTTGCGCGTCGCAATATCGGCGTCACGCTCATCGTCGCGAACAATTTCAACTACGGCATGACCGGTGGGCAGCACTCGGTGACCACGCCGGTAGGCGGCGTCACGACGACCACGCCCTGGGGGAATGTGGAAGGACCGATGGACCTCTGCGGAACGGCCGTCGCAGCCGGTGCAGCCTGGGTCGCCCGATCCACCATGTTCGAGAAGAACCTCGCCGATACAATGACCGACGCCATCAAGCAGCCCGGTTTCGCCATGCTCGACGTTTGGGAGCTTTGCACGGCCTACTACTCCCCGCGGAATCAACTCAAGAAGAAGGACGTCGATACGCTCCTCGATCGATACGACTGCAAGCTCGGTGTCCTGGCCGACAATCCTCGCCCCGAATACAGCGAGAGCTACCGTGAGGCGTACAAAGCCGGAAGCACCGCCACCAGGACCAAAACGTCGATCGAGCAGCGGTTCACCAGCAAAGTCACAAAGCAGACCGGTATCGTCATCGCTGGAAACGCAGGCCAGAAAATCAAGTCAACGGCCACGCTCTTCGCCCAGGCGGCCATGTCCGCTGGGCTCGCGGCCACACAGAAGGACGACTATCCCATCACGGTGATGACCGGTCACTCGCTGGCCGAGATCATCCTCAGCCCTCAGCGCATCGATTACACCGCGATTGAAACGCCCGACCATCTCGTACTGATCTCCGCGGAAGGCCTGGAACGAATCCGCAGCCGGATTGGGGATTTGCCGCAGACGAGCACCATCTACACCGACGAAAATCTGGATGTTCCACCAACGGGCGCTCGTGTGGTTCGGCTGCCCTTGGCCGCGACCGCCGCGAAGATCGGCAGACTATCGATCGCAGTGATCGCGCTAGGGGCCGTGTTGAAGGATACGGGCATGTTCCCGACAGAAGCCTTCGCCACCGCGATCACGATGTTCCAAGGTGCCAAGATCGCCGAAGTGAATCTCAAAGCGGTCGAGGCCGGTGCGTCCCTCGTCCATCCAGACGAGACCTCCTCGGCTCCCTAGTATTCTGTTTCGGAAGTCGCGTGATGGAGCGAGCAGGGTGCCATGCCCAAGCGAACCGCCATGCGACTATCCGACGACGGGTGGCATGGCCAAGCGAAGCGCCGCCATGCTGTCGTGGCACACGGCCGATCGTAGGCAAAAACGCGAGTGCGATATGGGCAACCTGTCGCCATGAGCGGCACGCCTACGCGCCGACGTCGGCGCCGTGAATGCGATGCGCGTGTGTGTAGACGGTGGCTCGATCCTCCCGAACGAAACCACACAAAGTGATGCCGAGTCGCTCGGCCATGTCGACCGCCATCGAAGTCGGGGCGGAGATGCCCGCCACAATCTCCAAGCCCGCCTGAGCGGCCTTGGCCAACATCTCCAGGCTGATGCGACCGGACAAGATGACACCATGCCCCTGCACGGATCGGCTCTCCAGGAGGCACTTCCCGATCGCCTTGTCAAGTGCATTGTGGCGACCGATGTCCTCACCCATCGAAACGACCTCGCCATCGGCCGAGAAGATCGCCGCGGCGTGCGTTCCGCCGGTCCGCGCAAAGAGCGCTTGTCGATCGCACATGTGCTGCGAGGCGGTACGGAATACCGACGGTGCGATGCGAAGCGTGTCCCGCGAGTTTCGAAGCCCTTCCATGAAGCTGAAGATGTTCCGGCTCCCACACATCCCACAGGAACTCGTGACGACCAGATTCCGGCCGGCGACAACCTGCTCGGGATCCTCGATTCGAACGGTGACGATGTGAGGTTCGGACTGCGGAAGGAGCCGGACGATCTCCTTCGCACTCGCAATCATGTCCTCGGCGAGCAGGAATCCCACAGCCAACGCGACCGTGTCTGTCGGCGTACACATCAACTCGAAGTTTCCGACGTCCTCGACCT
Source organism: Phycisphaerae bacterium (assembly GCA_029260135.1). GTDB lineage: Bacteria > Planctomycetota > Phycisphaerae > UBA1845 > UBA1845 > OFTM174. Next base: position 8,583 of record JAJDDV010000079.1, read on the forward strand.
TGATGGTCAGAACATCTTCCACGACCACGCTGCAGTGATCGCGAATCGGCTGGCCGCTCTCGGTGTTGATGCGGAGCGGATCGATTTCGCGCACGGGCTCCGGCGTTTCTGCGCTTGCCTGTGCGGCCGGTCGTACGTTCAAGGGGTTACTTTCGTTCAGCATGACATTAACGATGGTCTGCCCGTGACGATAGAGCCTACAGCAAGAGCTGCGCCTTTCGGATCGGCCGTACACGGAAAACGAGGCGCAACGGTGGAAAGGACAGCGTGACCGTGGAACCGCAAACCACTGGATAGAGCGCCCGGCTGTCAACAGCGTGGCAGAACTTCCGATTTCCCACGGCGTGACGCCCCATTTTTCCTAGCTTACCACGAAGCGCGCGCTTGTCAACCGGCCGGTCACCGGTCAACGCCTACCGAAGACAAATCACAGGGCATGTTCGGTCATTCGAGTCAAGTCGTGTCACACCTGGAACGGCTCTTGCATCGGTTTGCGTTACGTGTGCGTGGCCGTGCCGGTCACCGGAGAGTATTCGCATGCGCAGATGAAGGTCTGGACTTGCGGTCGTCGCCGAGCCGTGACGCGGCAGCGGCGATGGACCGAGTCGTCTGACTTCATCGCAAGGCGATTCATCGAGTGTCCCAGCGATCGTGGCTGATCCTTGATACGGTCCCGAAGTTGCCGTAATCTCGGGCGGGCATTACGTCATAGAAAGGCGATGCAATGATAGCAGCCAAAGAGCGGAACGGGAAAGAAGATGTCTGGATTCCGACGTGCTGCGGGCAGTGCTACTGCATGTGCGGCATTCGCGTTCGCCGACAAAACGGCGTCGTGACGGAGGTCGAAGGCAACCCGGAAGCACCCACCGGGCGCGGAAAGATCTGCGTCAAAGGGCTCGCCGGTCCGCAACTTCTCTACGATCCCTACCGCGTCAACTATCCGCTCAAGCGAACCAATCCCAAAAAGGGGATTGGCGTCGACCCGAAATGGGAACGGATCTCCTGGGACGAAGCACTCGACATCATCATCAAGAAGCTGAAGAAGTGCCAAGAGGTCGACCCGCGAGGCGTCTACTTCCAAGCCACAACGACCCAGGCGTCGGAGATTCGATTTGGTGTGATCGGTTTCATGAAAGCATTCGGAACGCCCAACTATTGGGTCTCCGGCGGCGGGCTGCACTGCGGCAACGGCGCTCACTTCATGAACGGAATCATGCACGTGTCGTGGTCGATCATCCCCGATTTCGCCCACTGCAACCTCCCGCTCAACTTCGGATGTTCCAAGGGGCATGGGGCCGGCCATGTCGCCGTCCAGAACGCCACGCAAGCCGCCGACGCCCGCGCTCGCGGCTCCCGAACCATCACCTTCGACCCGTTTCAAAGTGCGCAAGCCGCCAAGGCGCACGAATGGCAGCCGATCCGCGTTGGAACCGACGGCGCGATGGCACTGGGCCTGGTGAATTCGCTGCTCAACGAGCACGGAATCTGGGACGACGAGTACATCAAGTACAAAACCAACGGCCCCTACCTGATCCGCCCGTCCGACGGCCGTTATATGCGGGACAAAGAGACCAACAAACCCCTCGTCTGGGACCTGGTTGACGGCTGCCAGAAGATCCACAGCGATCCCTCCGTCACACGCGTGGAATACGAGGACGAGGCCCACGACGTTGCCATCCAGGGAAGGTACACCGTGGACGGCGTCGAGTGTACCCCCGCGTTCGAGCTGCTCAAGGAGCACGTCAAGAAGTACACGCCCCAGTACGTCGAGGAAATCACCTGGGTACCCGCCGCGAGTGTCAGTCGCATCGCCAAGGAGATAGGCCAAGCCGCGGAGATTGGCGCCACAGTCACCATTCAGACGGAGAAAGGCCCCAAGAAGATCCCCAAGCGTCCGATTGCTGCGCACTACTTTCGAGGTTCGCAAGGCCACGTCAATTCCGGATGGACCTGCCTCTCCATCGACATGGTCAATCACATCGTCGGGGCAGCCGACACGTGGGGAGGGGCCATGGGCCTCGGCGCCACCGTCTGCGGCGGATACGAAGGAACCGGAAAACCCTATCAGATTCCCTACGCCGACGATGACGGACTTCTCGTGGCCAAGGCATGGGTGTACGACCATCTTCCATACCCGATGCGCGTGCCAAAACCACCCACCCGGCTCGACCTCCACGATATGTTCCCGACCTCGATCTACAACGCCTTCACCATCACGAGCCCGAGGTGGTTCGAGATGTTGGATCGCTTCAAGATCCCGTACAGACCCGACATCATGATCAACTTCGGGTCAAACTCGGTCATGACGATGGGCCACGCAGAAACGGTGACGGAGAACTTCCTCAAGAAGTTCAACTTCATCTTCTCGTTCCAGCTCTACATCACCGAGTTCGAAGAGGCTGTCGCCGACATCGTACTTCCAGACACTTGCTACCTCGAACGATACACGCCCGCGGTCAGCTTCCCGTCCACCTTCTCCCATCCGCAGGGTGAAGACGACTGGGGCTGGACCATTCGTCAACCGGTCATCGAACCACTCTACGAACGCCGCGACTTCAACGTGGTCATGCTGGACATCTGCAAACGCCTCGGCATCTCGGACAAGTACTACAAGGGTCTCAACGACACCATCATCATGCGCTACGGCGGCGCCATGGACGACAAGTACAAGCTCTGCGAGGACGGCAGCAGAGAGCACGAGTGGCCCGAAGTCACCGACCGCCTCCTCAAAGACCGCTTCGGCGAAGAGCACGGACTCGACCACGTCAGCGAAAAAGCCGTCTTCACCTGGCCAAAACGCAAGGAAGACGTCTACTGGAAGTGGTTCAACCCTGCGCGCGTTCCGCTCTACTTCGAGTACTTCATCGATTCCGGAGAGCAGATCGCCAAACTGTGCGACGAATTCGACGCCAAGGAGTTCTTCGACTTCGACTGGTCCCGATTCAAGGCGCTGGCCGACTGGTATCCCTGTCCCAGCCACACCGAACCTGATCCCGAGTACGACATGTACACCTTCTACTGGCGAGCGGTCATGCACTGCAACTCGCTCACCCAGCAGAACCCGTGGCTGGACGAGTGTTCGCAGGAAGACCCCTACGTCTATGCGATTCAGATGCACGCCGACACAGCCCAGAAGAAGGGAATCAAGCAAGGCGAAAAGGTCTGGCTCGAGAACTCCCACGGCCATCGCGTCCGAGGCTGGGTCGCCCTGACCGAAGGCATCGAACCCCGTCACCTGGCCGTCGCCGCGGTCGCAGGGCACTGGGGTGAGTACATGCCCATCGCCAAGGGCAAGGGAACGTTCTTCAACGATCTTGTCGAAATGGACAAAGAGCACACCGATCCACTGACCCTGAACCAGGACATCTGCTGCCGGGTCAAGATCTACAAGGCGTAAGCCCATGGATCGATGTTGGTGGATCGTTCGTTGTTGTTAGTTGCTGCAACCTCTGCTGGAGGCACATAATGGCACGCTACGGAATGGTGATCGACCTCAAGCGCTGCTACGGCTGTTACGCTTGCAGTATGGCCTGCAAGGTCGCCAACCACACCCCGCCCAATGTTTTCTGGAGTCGGGTGCTCAAGGGCGAGTCGGGCACATTTCCGAACGTCGTTCGGCAAGCGCTACCGGTTCTCTGCTTCCACTGCGAAGATCCCGGCTGCGTCAAGGTCTGCCCCACCAAAGCCACCTACGCCAACGATGACGGCGTTGTCGTCATCGACAAGGAAGTCTGCGTCGGGTGCAAATACTGCATGATGGGCTGCCCCTACGGCGCTCGATACACCGTTCCCGAGTGGAAGAGCTACTTCCCCGAAGGCCTTCCGCTCTCCGAACTGGAGCAGTTCCAGAAAGAAGCATGGGAAGAAAAGTCAGGATGCGGCGTCGCCACCAAGTGCGACTTCTGCACGGAAAGGCGAGAAGACGGTAAGGAACCATCCTGCGTCACCGCCTGCCCGGCCGACGCACGCATCTTCGGCGACCTGGACAATCCGGATAGTGAAGCCTCTCAGCGAATCAAGAGAGATCGTGGTTTCGTACTGAAGCCCGAACAAGGGACAAAGCCCAAGGTCTACTACCTGCCACCAAGATAGTGGCGCACGCGCGTCCTCGACGGAACGCGCTCTTTGCACGTTGGAGAACGTCATGAACTCGAAACTACATGGCCTGGTCCAGACCGAGTGGCGTTGGCTTATTGCCATCTACCTCTTCCTCGCAGGCGCAGGGGGTGGGGCGCACATCACCGGCGTCGTTGCCGACTTTATGGGCTGGACGCAACTCGCAAACATTGGAATCGGTCTCGGTTGGCCCTGCGTCCTGATCGGCTGCCTGTGCCTGATCGGAGACCTCGGAACCGCGCGAAACGCCTGGCGAGTCGCCCGCAAACCCGACACCTCCTGGATCGCGCGCGGAACCATCATCATCTCGATCTTCATGATCGTCGCCTTCATCCACACCGTCCTCTGGGTCTGGCCCGGAACAATGGCCGGACCGGAAGTCGGCGCACGCCATCTGGTCGGTGTGATCGGCGCATTCTTCGCCTTCGGGACGATGGTCTACACCGGGCTGCTCTTGGGCGACGCCATTCCAATCCCCTTCTGGAATACGACGCTCCTGCCGATCCTCTTCTTCGTCTCAGCGCTCTCCACCGGCGTGATGGCCGTCGTTCTCGTCGGCGTCATCGCTGCGGCGGACCAGGCTCATCTGCTGACGCTCGGAAGGGTCGACATCGTGCTCATCGTCATCGAGGCGTTGGTCCTAGCCGCCTATCTCCACGGCTCCTACCGCGTGCCGAACACGCGCATGGCTGCGGAACATCTTCTCAAGGGCGAGTTGGCCGCCATGTTCTGGATGGGCGTCGCAGTCTGTGGCTTGGCGGTTCCCCTGGTGATCGACGCCGTCGGACTCCATGGCGCAGGTGCCGCCGCCGCTTCCATCCTCGGTTTGATCGGCGGACTGTGCCTTCGCTACGTCGTCCTTGCCGGAGGCGCCATGTATCCGATGGCCGCCGCCGGCTTCGAGTTCCGACCGATCAAGCGATCCAAAGACCCCATGCCCGCGATCGGCAAAATGCCGCCAAGCTGAAGCTCCGTTACGCCCGCCATGCCTGGTGCCATGCCCAAGCGAAGCGCGAGGTTGTGCGGGAATTCTCCCGGGGTGCCATGTCCAAGCCGAAGGCGCGGGCATGCTGCGTGGCACCGGTTTCCAACCGGCCACTGTAGCGCCGCCCCTTGTGGGCGGCGAGCGTTGGCAAACCGTAGGCTGCATCTTGACGCACCTCCCACAGCCTGAAAGGCTGCAAGATGATAGCCGTGGGCAGAGCGAAGCGACGCCCACGGACTTCGTGCCCCCACGTTCCACCGCGACCCTGAAAGGGTCGAAGAAGTACGCCGAACACCCACTCACCGGCTCCGGCTACTCTACACTACCGAAAGACCGTACAAACGGGATCATCGACGGGATCCAACAACCCTGCGAATTCCTGGACACCCCCAAGCGCAGCGCATCCATGCAATTCACGGCGTGGCGGTACGGTCCTCCGTAGAGTCGTCCGAACACGGCGAATCTGAATTCGATGGCTTTCGTAGAACCTCCGGACACGGCGGCGCGCCCGGTTCCCCTTCGACGACCGGTTTCCATCGCCACTTCTTCCCGGTTCGATACTCGGCCTTCTTACCCTGGGCCTCACGCTTCTCGTCGATGAACCGCGCCACCATCTGCGTTCTGCGACACAACGGGCAATGTTCTTGAATCAGATCGAGGTCGTTATCGCGCCGGTGCGCGGCGGCGTCGAGCTTCGTGACGGGCGCAAACAGCCCCGCGCAGACCGTACACCGAAGCATCTCACTCTTCGCCAGCGTTTTCGGCCCCCGGTCCGCCGACGCGGCCTCGAGCTGGACGAGCGTGATGGCTTCCTCCGGGCATCGCGTCAGACAATCTCGACAACCGTCACACAGCTCGTGCAGGAAGAGGATCGCCAGCGTGGAATCCTTGGTCTCGCTCTCCAGCGCCCCAGGCTGACAGCGCCGAGCGCACACTTCACACAGCGAGCATTTATTGGTGTCGATATTGACTTGCCAGAACAGACCCGATGACCCATCGGGGCTGTCGCTATCATCACTCATCATTCATGATCCAGTTTCAATCGCCACCGGAGAATCTACCGGGCCGCGGGCTTCAGCCCGCGCGAACCTTCGTGGTCTTCCGACTCCCAATTCTCGTTCCGTCAAACTCTCCCGATCCAACGTCGCCGATCACGATGGACCGAACGGATCTGCAAACACCATACCCGGCGCCACGTGGAAGCCCTTCTTTTCCACCTCATCTCCCTTGAATACCGCCCACGACGGAATGTTCCGCCGGTACGTCTTCGTCATCTCGTGCAATTCGAGTGCCGAGTTCGCCGCCAGTACATACATGACGCGCTTCGCGTTGAACGGATTGGGCACGACCAGGAACAGTCCATCCTCGGGATCGCTGTACGTATCCCCGCGCCAGACAAAGTGATTCCGCCCGAAACGCACGGGTAGATCAGACAGCTCGTCCTGAAACCACCGATTGTCATTGAGCGTGCCCATGACGATAAGATCGTGATCGCGCGCCATCTCCGCCGTCAGCTCCGAGTCCTTCACGAGCGGCGGCAGAATCTCGATATACGCGTTCGCCACCGACTCCTGCCAACGCCGCGCCAGCGTATGATTTGCCTCGTCCTGCCTCGCCGTCCCATAGACGATCAGCGTGTCATGGAAATCATCGATCAGGTTCCCCCAAACGTAGTAGTTTGGATTCTCCAGCGGGATGTCATTGAGGGCGTTGAACTCGATGCGTGTCGGCTGATCCTCAAACGTGAACCGCACGTCCGTATGCTTCCCGTCGAGTTCCACCCGTCGTACATGCCTCGCGCCGTCCACATGAACCACAACATGAGCAAAAACACGATACGGCTGGCCTTGCTGAATGGCGGAAAGGTGGACTTCCCAGTCCCCGTCCTCTTTCTCGCGGACCCGCATCGAGGGCTCGATCTTCGGGAGCTCTTTTCGCTCGATCCACTGCCGCACCAGACGAACAGCCGTCGAATCGGAGAACTCCTGGACGACCGCCAGGAATTGCTCGTTGGTCATGTTCTTTCCAGCGAAGCGATCGTGGATCGTACGCATGAGCGTCAGAAACGTCTCGTTGCCGATGAGTAACCGAAGCTGATGGAGCGCGAAGGTCCCCTTGATCCTCGGTATCTGGTACGGACCGTACCGATCGTAAGCCCGCACCGCCTCGACCGCCTTGAGATCCGTCTCTCGCGACGTGATGTAGAGAAACCGTCGATTGAGATTGGCAAGCTCGTCGGACAACCGCTCCGCCGAATCGTCCGCATCCTTCTCGTCGAGCCCGTTCAAGATTCGCCAATACGCCGCCGACGCACTGACAAACCAGTTCTCCGCCGAAGTCGCCGGATAGACCGTCTGACGCCACAGCTTATCAGCGTCGACCGTGAACGCTTCCGCGTCGTCACCCAGATCGAGATCCGGCTCATCAGACTCGTCTTTCGCAACGGGTGCATTCGCGTCGCGGGCCTCTTTCAACTTGTTCGTAACAAAGATCGGACTGGGAATCGAATACCCCAGGCTGAGGTGCGGGATCGCATCCGGCAGGTCCGGCATGATCCGGTAGCCCGACTGCGGGAATTTCTCACGAAGCGTGACTTTCCCGTAGTGCGCCAGAAACACCAGTTCCCTCGCCATCTCCGTCGTGGTGATCTTTCCATCGCACGCGTGCGCCCGGTTGATCGGCGACGATGCCCACATCTTCACCGCGACCGTCGAGTCGATCTTGCCCTTGTACTTCTGGTAGAATCCGTTGAATGCGACATCGCGGTTCCACGGCGAGAACACCAGATCGAAAGGCCGGTCATCCGGCTGCGCCACGTATTCCTTGCGAACCTCGATATCGCGATTGTTGTTGTTCGCCCAAAGAAAACCCGGCGTGCCGAACGGAGACATATCCTTGCTCGTTCGCCACAGTTTCTTGCGGTGCGTTCCCAGCAGAAGAATGGCCACCTCGCCGGTCTTCACGTCGGCGATCGGCCAGTCATTCGTGTACATGCCGTTGTTGCCCTTCCACAAGATGCGCTCGACATCCTCGATCGACGAAGCGTACTGTGCCGCCTTGCGAATCCGGTTGGATTGCGGCGTCGAATCCGGCTCCCACGGCGTTTGAGATACCGTCGTCTCGCCGATGACGATCCCGGCAGAATTGATGTAGAAATCCGCGCCGGAGTGAATCCCACCCGGAAACGTGTGGTAGACAAGGCGATGCCCGGAAGACGGCTGCAGGTCGCAGATGACGTTCCAGTGAACACCCGTGAACCCACTCCACATGAAGATCTGACCGAACACCACCTGACCGTCAGCCGTCGCCGGTCCCGTGGCGGCAAACGCCGAGCACTTGTGGTCCTCCTCCGTGATGCGCATTTCCTCTTGAGCTTCAAGAAAACTCTCGCCCGTCAGCGCGTGCGGCGTCACGCTCATCGCACGATGGAGTTGCCCAAGGTCGACCACCGAGTTGATCGTCACAATGTCCAGCAGATCCAGCTTTCGACCGTGATACTCCGCGTCGGCGTCAGCCGCACCGTCCGCGATCCCCTTCATCTCCGTCAGGTACTCCTCGTCGTAGCCCCGAAGGAATATGGAATCGCATTCGAATCGAAAATCGCGCCACGCCGTTGCAGGGTCCTTGGCATTCCGCTTGATCGACAACCGGTTGATGTAGTCGACGATGTCATCCGCCAGCAACGCGCCGTATTGATACCCACGTTCATAAGGTTCGCCCTCGACATGCACGAAGATCCAGCCTCGATCATCGTAGCGATACCCGTTGCCGTGCCATCTCACCGTCTCCCGCGGGATCAACGCCCCGATGTCGTCCACTGCCTCCAGATGAACATCGTCGAACCACACGCTGCCTGTCGCCGTTCCATTGTGACCGAGATGAAGCCGAATCCGATCGCGACTTCGCGTCGCAATGAACATCGTCTCCACGCGCGTCCAGTCGGAATCGCCGCCCACCGCCGGAGAGTGATTGGTGAACGGCAGCGAAGCCATCGTCAAACATGACGGAACCGCCGTCGGATAACGTGCCATCGGATCGGACACCACGCCCTGGCTGCGAATCCACCCACTGAGTCGATACAGATGACCCACACGCAGCCCGACCACCTCGGATTCAACGACAGCCTGACCGGGTGTCGAACTTGTTACGGACAGGCTGCTTCCCCCTGAATGGAATACATCTCGGGAAGCACGAACCACGATCGCACCCTTTGAGCCGTCGCCATCCAGTCGCCAGCCGGCAACCGGCCCCGATGCCTGGATCTCCTCGAATCCGCCGTTGACGACATCAACCGGACCGCTCCCCAGCGATCGGCTGGCCATCGTCACCAGTACCGCAACGCCCGCTGACCAAGTCATTCTCTTTGACGAGTTCATCAATGCCCTTCCATCCTCGCACCCAAAGTCGTTCTCGATCCGCAGCGGCTGGCCGCCTGCCGCTCCCAGTGCCTCAGGGTCAGCCCGACCATACCCAGATTACCACACCCGCGGTTCACCAGGAAGCAGGGCGGACTGAGATAGACTGATGAACGCAGGCCGTGGTCACGCAACTCGGGCGCATTTCGCCAGGCGAGATCTCCCGATCGCAGGATAGAACGGATCCGCAGGATTCGTGAGACGCCGCACGCGCAGGATGGTAATACCGATGTCACGTGCGGCGATCAGCGCGTCCGGGGATGGGAATTGAGCTGTGGATCAGGGGTCGACGCAAATGAAACGGTGTGAAGGACGGCAAAATGGGCGTAACCCGGATACCGTCTGGCTGTGAGTCGACAGTACAACGTCGCATCGAACAGTCGGGCGGGGGCGAAACTCGCCCTCAACGTCGTCTTCATCGCCGCCGGAACGGCCTTCTGACAAATCCATCGCCGCCGTCCACAGAAACCCGCAAACGACGCACTTCGTGCGGTTTGGCAAACCGGTGTCTTTCACCGGAATGATGTTCTTCGACCGACAACGCGGACACTTCTCACCACCATGTCTTGTCATCTCAGCCTCTTTCTTCGATCCTACTGCAACTGCGATCGCCGATCGCGCACACGGTCAGCGCGGTGCCGTCATATACCATTGCGTCATTGCGGGCCGTTTCTAACGCGCGAATCTGACTTTTCGTGAAAAAAGTCGCCCAAGTGAAGTCCGGCTGTCAGTTTGACTCTGGATCTGACGTTACGTTGGATTGGACCGGAAGTGCAGCTTCCGCCGGCTATCCAATCGAACACTCGGCGAACGCGATTTGCGTCGCCGGTTTGCCGTCCGATCCACGCCGCGAGATTCGAGGGAAGCGCGCGCTAGGTCGTTCACCGGAGCTGCCGCATCATGCTGCATCGACGCAGTCGAAAGAACCCATCAACTGCGCGTTCGTCGAAGGCTGAGCGCGAGAGTTGCCCATCCGACGAGAAATGCAGCGCCGCCGATTGGCGTGATGGCACCGAACCAGCGGATGTTGGTGATGCTAAGTACGTACAGCGACCCGGAGAAGATCAGAATCCCAAGCAGAAACGCCAATCCCGATAGCGTGGTCAGGCCGCTCGGGGCACGCTGTGCCGCCCACGCGACACCCAGGAGCGCCAGCGCGTGATACATGTGGTACTCGACGGCGGTCTCGTAGATCGCGCGCAGGTCGGGGAAACGCTCAAAGTGGCCCTTGAGACCGTGGGCGCCGAACGCCCCGAGCGATACACCCAGAAATCCACCCACGCAGCCGGCGACCGCGAAGAACTTGACCGTCTTGAGTGTCTGCGATGTTTGCATCAGCTCTATGCCCAATCAGCGTACGTCGATGTTACACGTTCGTCATTCGAACAGCGGATCGCAGCACGTGCGGCGTTTCGTACGAGTGGAATTCTACTCTCGTAAAGCCCGCAGGAAAGGTCGCTCAGGCCCGTGCTCTCGGCCGGAGACGCCGCGAGGCGAAAAGCCATCGCCGAGCAGGCAACGCCAGCTGACCATTCGCGCAAAGTGACCAAACGCGACACTGCGATGACTACCCTCGTTGAAAACAGACCTTACGTTGCATGACCCGATGATATCACAGCCACCGAACCGTAGGCCCACAGTCACCGAACCGCCCCTCACCTCCAAAACTTTACGCAATCTTCACAATCGCTTCATGCGGACTTAACGACCGGACCTTACCTTTCCGCGCATGAGCGTTTCTTGCGGCCTTGGATTCCGCCTGCTTCGCGACACTGAAAGGAGACCACGCATGGATCGAGCCCAACCAATCTCAGCTACAGCGTTCATTCTCTGCTTCGCCGGGCTCGCGGCCGCACAGCAGCCCACTCCGCAAGAACGCGAACTGGAGCAACTCGTCCGAGCGCTCAGTCAGAAGGTCGACCAACTGGAATCTCGACTGAATCGAATCGAAGGTGCACCGGCCGACGCACCGACCGCCGCTCGCGTCGAGAAGCTCGAGCAATCCGTCCAACAACTCAAAGACGAGCGCCCGCCGGCGGAAGGATCCGAGGACTGGGCGAAGATCAAGAAGTGGGTGTCCGACGAGAGCACGCTCCGCCCTTACTGGAAGGACGGATTGCGACTCGACTCCGGCGACGGATCAGTCAAGCTCAAGATCGGCGGCCGGATCCAGCATGATTTCGCCTATTACGCCGAAGACGGGTCCACCGAACGACGCATCGGTGCCGGTTTTGACGACGGCACCGAGTTTCGACGCGCAAGGTTTTACTTCTCCGGAATCCTGAACGACGAAATCGAATTCAAAGCTCAGTACGACTTCGCCGCCGGCGACGCCGACTTCAAAGACGTCTACCTCGGCTTCAAGAAGGTACCCGCCGTAGGCAATCTCCGGGTCGGGCAGTTCAAAGAGCCCTTCAGCCTCGAGGAATTGACCAGCAGCAACGACATCACCTTTCTCGAGCGCAGCTTGGTCAACACCTTCGCGCCCGGAAGAAATACCGGTGTCATGATCCATGACACGATGATGGAAAAGCGGATGACCTGGGCCGCTGGGTTCTTCCGGCAGACCGACTCATTCGGCGATGGTGCCGGCGGACGCGCTTACAACGCGACCGCGAGAGTAACAGCCCGGCCCTGGTACGAAGACGGCGGCAAGAAGCTGCTTCATCTGGGCGTGGCCTACACGCACCAGAACTACGAAGACGACACACTCCGAATCCGGGCCCGGCCCGAGGCACACCTTTCGCCTCGCATCGTCGATACAGGCTCCTTCGGAGCCGAGGCCGGCGACCTCATTGGTGTGGAAGCCGCCCTCGTTCACGGTCCCCTCTCCATCCAAGGCGAGTATGTCCACAGCTTCGTCGACGGAACCAATCGCCTTGTCGGCAACCCCGACTTCTGGGGCGCTTCGGTTCAGGCAAGCTACTTCCTGACAGGCGAGCACCGTCCATACAAGACATCCGCAGGTACGTTCTCTCGCGTAAAGCCGCTGGAAAACTTCGGCAAAGACGGCGGACCCGGCGCCTGGGAACTCGCAGCCCGACTGTCTTACCTCAACCTCAACGACTCCGGCGTTCGAGGGGGACGCCTTCGGGATATCTCACTGGGCCTCAACTGGTACCTGAACTCCAACGTACGCTCGATGTGGAGCTTCATCCACGCCGACCCGTCGGAAGGCGGCGAAATCAACGCGTTCCTCTGGAGAATGCAGGTGGCGTTCTAGATCGCATCGACGTTGGCGATCTGCAACGTCGCCGCCACAACACTGGGAAGTGGAGAGCCTATCCCAGTACCCCTGAGCCCGCGGGCTTCAGCCCGCGCGATGTTACGGCAGGGCGGGATCCACGTGCAGATGGTTCTGAAACACTCCCGAAGAGCTGCGACGTAGTGGATGGCGAGAGACAACAGAAAAGGAGAATCAAGATGATAAAGCGATACGCCGTCTTGGCGATGGTGGGCGCTGTAATGTCGGCGGGTGCGAGCCAGACCGCAGCGCAGCGCCTTTCGGGAAACGTCAAGGTCGATGGCTCGAGCACAGTCGCTCCCATCACCATGGCCGCCGCAGAACTGTTTCAGAGCGAACAACCGCGCGTTCGCGTGACTGTCGGAATCTCTGGGACCGGCGGCGGGTTCAAGAAGTTCCTCGATCAGCGCCCCGATCTTCGAACCGACATCAGCGACGCTTCCAGAGCGATCAAAGGCAAGGAGATAGAGCGAGCCAGGAATGTCGGTGTAGAGTTCATCGAGATTCCAATCGGCATCGACGGCATCGCCGTCATGGTCCATCCGTCGAACGACTTCTGCGATCACCTCACCGTAAGAGAACTGAAACGCATTTGGCAGCCCGGAAGTGCGATCGCAAGCTGGAACCAGGTGAGAGCAGGATTTCCCGAACTGAAGATCAAGCTCTACGGGCCCGATGCCGACAGCGGCACGTTCGACTACTTCACCAAAGCTGTTGTCGGCAAGGAACGCGCCTCGCGCAGCGACTACACCGGCAGCACCAGCGACAACGTCCTCGTCCAGGGCGTCGCCGGTGATCGCGGATCCCTCGGCTACTTCGGATACTCCTACTACGAGGCGAACAAATCCAGCCTGAAGTTGATCGGCGTCGACAACAACAACGGTAATCCGATAAGACCCAGCATCGACGTCATTCGCGGCGGCACCTACAAGCCCTTGTCACGCCCCATGTTCCTCTACGTGAACAAAGAGTCCTACAATCGCCCAGAGGTCAAAGCCTACCTCGACTTCTTCCTCACCAACGCCCGGCAGATCGTCGAGCATCCCACAGTCAACTACGTGGCACTGAGCAGCGATCTCTACAATCTCGCCAAGAACCGCTTGAACGCCGGAAAGGCCGGCTCGGCCATGGAAGCCGCAAAAGGGAAGACCAGAGACCTGGTAGAGATCTTCCGAGACCACTGATGGTCCTAGTCCAAGGAGAGCCAAGCACCGATGACGAAGGCGACCGAGCGATGACCACACGCGTTCGATGGGCGGAGCAACTGATCCGCCACGCCCTCTTCGCCTGCGCGCTGCTGTCCATCGTCACCACCGCCGGCATCGTATGGGTACTCGCGAGCGAGTCCTTTGCCTTCTTTCGCGAGGTCTCGCCGTTCGAGTTCTTCCTCGGCACCCGTTGGGCACCGCTCCTCGAACCACGGAGCTTCGGAATCCTCCCACTCATCTGCGGGACATTCCTCGTCGCCGGAGGAGCCTTGCTCGTGGCAATCCCGATTGGAATGGGGACCGGAATCTACCTCAGCGAGTACGCCAGACCATGGGTCAGAGGAATCCTCAAACCGATCCTCGAAATCCTTGCGGGCATCCCGACCGTCGTCTACGGCTACTTCGCACTGACCTTCATCACCCCGCAAGTGCTAAGACCACTGATCCCGCAAACCGAAATCTTCAACGTCGCCAGCGCCGCGATCGTCGTCGGCGTGATGATCATCCCGACCATCGCCTCGCTCTGCGACGATGCCTTCCGCGCCGTTCCCCGAACCTTGCGCGAGGCCGCATACGCACTCTCCGCCACCCGCTTGGAAGTCTCGACGCGCGTCGTGGTTCCAGCTGCCATGTCCGGTGTCGTCGCCGCGGTACTCTTGGCCTTTGCCAGGGCGATCGGAGAAACGATGGCCGTCACGCTCGCCGCCGGCATGACCCCGAAACTCACGTTGAATCCACTCGAGAGCGTCCAAACGCTGACCGGCTACATCGTCCAGGTCAGCCTGGGCGACACGCCGGCCGGAACGATCGAGTACCAGACAATCTTCGCCTGTGGCATGACCCTCTTCCTCATCACCCTGACCATCAACATCGTCGCCCACCGCGTGCTCAAACGATTTCGAGAGGTCTACGAATGAACGCCGAACCACTCGACTTTCAGCCCGGACTGGCGCGCCGCCGTCGCGCAGGACGCCTCTTCACACTCGCCCTCACGGCAGCCGGCTTGGCCGGAATCGGCTTTCTGATCGTGCTCCTCGCTCGCGTGCTATGGGAAGGAGCGCCCTCGTTGAGTCGCGACTTCCTCGCCAACTTTCCGTCCGTTCTCAATCCACCCAAAGCCGGCGTCAAGAGCGCGTTGTGGGGAACGGTCTGGTTGATGACCATGACCGTGTTGGTATCCGTTCCCATCGGCGTCGCGACGGCGGTCTACCTCGAGGAACACGCGCCCAACAACCGGCTGACGCGCTTCATCCATCTGAACATCGCCAACCTCGCAGGCGTCCCTTCAATCGTATACGGCATCCTGGGACTCGCCGTCTTCGTTCGCTGGATGCACTTCGATCGAAGCGTCGCCGCCGGAGCACTCACCCTCAGCCTGCTGATCATGCCCGTCATCATCATCGCCAGCCGCGAAGCACTTCTCGCCGTACCGCAGTCCTTCCGCCACGCCGCCCTGGCATTGGGTGCGACAAAATGGCAGACCATACGAGCGCACGTCCTCCCGGCCGCACTACCCGGCATCATCACCGGTGTGATCCTCGCCGTCTCTCGCGCGATCGGAGAGGCTGCACCACTCCTCATGATCGGCGCCCTCACCTATGTCGCCTTCGTTCCCGAGGGGCCCTTCGACGCATTCACCGCACTGCCCATACAGATCTTTGATTGGTGCGACCGACCACAACCCCAGTTTCATCACCTCGCAGCCGCCGGTATTCTCGTACTCCTCTCCATTCTCTTACCCATGAATGCCGTCGCAGTGGCACTCAGAGCATGGCACACGCGGAGGAAAGCGTGGCAGAACTCAGGAATATGAGCGTGACAGACAGCAGGACAAGATCGGCGACACGCCGCGTCACCGCAGCGCCGGATACCGTCATCAGTGCCGAAAACCTGACACTCGGCTATGGCTCTTTCGTGGCCGTTCGAGACGTCTCGCTCGACATCCCCGATCGCAAGGTCACCGCCATCATCGGCCCATCAGGGTGCGGCAAGAGCACACTGCTTAGGGCGATGAACCGAATGAACGACGTCGTGCCAAGCGCCAACGTGCAAGGACGCCTGCTCTATCGCGGCCTGGATATCTACAGCCCCCGATGTGACTCCGTCGAACTCCGCCTTAAAATCGGAATGGTCTTCCAGCGACCTAACCCATTCCCCAAGTCGATCTACAAAAACGTCGCCTGGGCGCCGAAGATCAACGGCTACCGCGGCGACATGGGCGAACTCGTCGAACGCTCCCTGCAACACGCCGCACTCTGGGACGAGGTCAAGGACAAACTCCACCAATGCGCCTATGCCCTCTCCGGCGGACAGCAGCAGCGCCTCTGCATCGCCCGCGCCATCGCACTCCAACCCGATGTCCTTCTCATGGACGAACCCTGTTCCGCGCTCGACCCCATCGCCACCGCACGCATCGAAGACCTCATCGATGAGCTCGAGAACCGCTACACCGTCGTGCTCGTAACGCACAACATGCAACAGGCCGCACGCGTCTCCGACCTGACAGCCTTCATGTACATGGGCGAACTCGTCGAGTTCGACGCCACAGAGACAATGTTCACCAAGCCAGGTAGACAACGAACCCAAGACTACATCACAGGCCGATTCGGATAAGAAAATGACCGCACATTTTGTCAACCTCCTCGAAACGCTTCGTCGCCGCGCAGACCGAATGGCCGGACTCGTCGAAGATATGGTGCAGGAAGCCTGCGAGGCCGCCGCCGGCGCCGATGAAACACTCGCTCGCCGAGTGATCAAACGCGACAGCGACGTCGATGCCGAAGAAGTCGAGATCGAGTCCGAAGTCATCCGCCTGATGGCACTCTATCAACCCGTCGGATCAGACCTCCGACTGCTCTGCGCCATCCTGAAAATCAACAACGATCTCGAACGCGTCGCCGATTGCGCCATAAACATCGCACAACGCGCAAGACACCTCGATCCAGACGCCGGGACCCGACACCACGCCGCAATACTCGAGATGGCCGACGCTGTGCAACGCATGCTGCGCGGTGCGAACCAGGCATTCGCGGCCGAAGATATCGACGCCGCACGGAAGACCTTCGCCGTGGATGATCGAATCGACGCACGCTACGAGCAGATCATCCAGGAGATCGTCGCGCAGGGAGCCGCCACCCCGGAAGGAATGGCCGACCGACTCGACATCCTCTCCATCGCAAAGAACCTCGAACGCATCGCCGATCACGCCACCAACATCGCCGAAGACGTCATTTTCCTCTCAACAGGAAAGATCATTCGCCACGCCGACGACGACGCACCCCAAACGAACGAGTGAAACCGTGTGTCCACGCTCCCTAAAGTGAAGAGCGAGTCATCACCCAATCCCGATCTTGATGCAACGTGATGCGGCGGTTAGGCTGCGATCGATGAGGACCGCCAAGACCATCCTTGTCGTCGAAGACGAAGACGATCTTCGCGATCTCGTCTGCTACAACCTGCAGCGAGAGGGATACGAGTGTCGCACAGCCGAAGACGGTCAGGCCGCCTTGGCGCAGATCGATACAGCATCCGTCGACCTCGTCATCCTCGACCGAATGCTCCCCACTGTTTCCGGTGACGACGTGCTCCTGAAACTCAGACGAGACAGTCGAACCGCCGACGTCCCCGTCATCATGCTCACCGCAAAAGCCGATGAGTCCGACGAACTCGTCGGATTCGCCTTGGGCGCCGACGACTACGTCACCAAGCCCTTCTCCATGAAAGCACTCACCTCTCGCGTCGCTGCCCTGCTGCGCAGGTCTTCCGCCGCGCCGACCACGACCGGCGAAACACGCCTCTCGTCCGGACCCGTGACCCTCGACACCGAACGCCATACCGCGACCGTCGACGCCAAGCCCGTATCATTGACAACCACCGAATTCCGCCTCCTCAAGACGTTACTCCTCGCCGACGGCCGCCTCCGAACACGCGAGCAACTCATCGACG
>JAJDDV010000080.1 GCA_029260135.1 Phycisphaerae bacterium
AACCGGTAGAACTGCAGTAGAATACCACCGCCGGAGTCGACAAGTGCGGAATCCCGGTCGGAAGCTTGAGCGCCCCATTCGGGCACGGAGAAAGGGACATGCCATGAGGACACCTCGACAGGAACCTCGAACAGCGACGGGCATTGCCAATAACGCATCCCCGGATCGACCCCAGACGTCGCGCTGTCGGTCACAGTGGAACGTCGCGCTTCTTCTCTTCTCGTCGCTGCTGATGATCGGTGTTGGCTGCGACGGCAACGGCGGAAGCGACGACGCCCTGGACTTGGAGGTCGAGATCAGCGCACCGGCAACCGCGTACGTCGGCCAGGCCTTCAGCGTTTCGGCCACGGCAACGGGCACGGCGCACACGTTCGAATGGGGCGGCACGGCAGGTCCGCTGGCCCCGCTTTCGCTGGTGGACGGTGCCTTTTCGAACAGGTCTGTCGCGTCACCGACCGTGACGATTTGCGACATCGGACCGCACACGATATCCGCGAAGGTGTCGGGGCAGGTGATCCCCGGTGTTCCGGGCTCGGGTACCGCCAGCAGGGAGGTTTACGTCTATCCGGCGCCCACCCACGTCATCTCGGATACCGAGTTCCACGAATCGGACTGGGACCTTTCGGCCGACTTCTCCTGCAACGAACCGTTCCCGGACACCTACACCTGGAACGTGTCTCGGGAGGAGACGGGCGGCCATTCCGGCTCGTATCGCCGACTTGCGGAATTCGCGTTATTCGATCGTAACGTGGGTCTCGCCAGCCTGGACATCGAGCACATTTTCGTCGCACAACCGTACGACCCGGGAGAACTGGGCTCCGTGCAGTTCGTCAGGTTCCTCTTCCATGGACTGGTCGTAGGCGCCAAAAGCCGCTCGTTCCATCCGTTTATCATGCAGAATGGGAAGATCTTTCCTGCCGACTCGATCTGGGTCAACGAAGGGGACGGGCAATGGCATTCGTACAGCACGGATGAGCGATTGATCTCTGATCTTCCTGAACAGTGCAACCGTGACGGAACGCTCGATGTGGACGCGCCGATGCACTTCGGTGTGACCACCTCCAACCTGACCTACTTTCCCGTGGATCCGGACCCTCACGAACTTATTCTGACAGGCCTCGATGACTTCGAAGTTCAGCTCGCCGCTTCCTGGTCGGTGGACGAATGCCTCGCGTCGGCGGACCTCTGTCCCGATGACCCCGGCAAAGCCGACCCCGGCGAATGCGGTTGCGGCATCGCGGATGACGACAGTGACGGCGACGGCGTGGCGGATTGTGTGGACGATGACGCCTGTTCGTTTGACCCCGACAAAACCGACCCCGGTGTTTGTGGCTGCGGCATCCCCGAGATCGACACGGACTCAGACGGCACGCCCGATTGCGTTGACGCCGACAGCTGCCCGGATGATCCCGACAAGACCGCTCCCGGTGAATGCGGCTGCGGAGTCTCGGACATCAACCGCGACGGCGATGGCGAAGTTGACTGCCATGACGGTTGTCCGGACGACCGCGATAAGACGGAGCCGGGCGCATGCGGTTGCGGGACTCCCGATACGGACGGCGACAGCAACGGAACGCCAGACTGCATGGAAGGTGCCGTTTGCGCAATCGTCTCCGGCACGTGGACACTCACCCAAACGGGAATTGACAGTTCCTGCGGACCGGAAGCCGGCACGGCCATCGAGACCCTCACCATCACGCAAAGCGGATGTTCCATTCAGGTCACAGGCATTCACGACACAAGTAGCATCGTCATGGGCAGCGTGGGGGGCGACGAAGTAACGATCGGTCCGGGTGACTTCGCCGAGGACGGAGGCACGACGACGCTTACGTACAACCTGACTCTCTCGTCCGACACGAGCCTGAGCGGGAAGGAATCCTGGTCTTGGTCCGGCAATGGCTCATGCAGCGCTGGAACATCCAACCTCACGGCGACCAGGATCGAGTAGAGACCGGTAGAATTGGTCCGAACGTGCCGGAAGGTCAACCCGGTGCGCGCAAGCCGGGGCAGCAGGGGCCATTCTCCCTTGATCGAGTCGTCCGACTGGGTACGATGCCGGTTACCGGATCGATCAATGGGAGATGTCGGTCGATAGAACCGTCTTGCAGCGCGGTTTGTGGTAGGTGTTGAATCGAGTTACCGTGTGGCGGTAGTATTCACGGATCGGTTCAGCCTCGGACTACGCCAGAGCAGCATCATGGAAAAGCCGCCTCGATACGCCGGACTGGTCGCGCGGCTCCTCGCTATTGCCGTGGACTTCGTTCTCTTCTGCACCGTGTTCTTTCCCATCACGCGGCTGGTAAAGGGTGTCTGGCTCTTGAGCATCTCCGACCATCGGTGGACCAATGGTTGGATTGCGTTCGATCCGATCTGTCTGACCTTCCTCGTCGTGATCATCGCATATTATGTTGTTCTGGAAGCATACGCCGGTGCGACGGTCGGAAAGTGGGTGGCGGGGATACGGGTGGTCGACCTCGACGGCAACACACCTGGTTTGGCGACGAGCTTGCTGCGGAATGTCCTTCGGTTCGTCGACTCGCTGCCCGCGCTGAACATCCTCGGGGTGATCCTGATCCTTCAGTCCGAGCAAAACGCACGATTCGGCGACCGCGTTGCAGGCACACGCGTCGTTCGCGCCCTCTAGTCGCCAAGCCCAGTCGTTCAGCGCCACCACGTATTCCGGATCCGGCGGACCAAAATCCTCGCCCAACTGATACGCGAAAGCGACCCGGTCCAGTACCGACCTACGCCTCAACACGAT
>JAJDDV010000009.1 GCA_029260135.1 Phycisphaerae bacterium
GCGCTGGATTTCGAGTTCCGTCTGGGCGGCTTCGAAGACGGTTACGGCGTTGGTCTCTTTGAGTTCGTCCTGGCGGATTCGATCTTCGATCTGGTCGCTGGCGAGCTCGACAAGCAGGTCGCCCTTCTTGACGGCGGTTCCTTCGGGAACGAGGCTGATGATGGTGGACCGGCCTTCAACCTCGGAGACGATCTCCGTTGATTTTGCGGGCTGGAGTTCGCCTTTCTCCTTGAGGACGACGGAGAAGCTGCGTGGCTGGATTTCGTACTGCTCGACCAAGGCGACCGACTTGGCGGCTTCCCGCCAGTTCATCGCAGCCCAGGCGCCATAGCCGACGCTCCCAAAGACAACCACGGCGAGCAGCGCCCAAAGACCCGTGCGGCGGCGACCGGAGGAAGTGCCGTTCATTTGCGTGGCCACGGGCGGCGTCGAAGAACCGGTAGGTGTCGAGGTTAGACTGGTTGTCATAGTCCGTATCTTATCGTTTACAACGACGCAGACATAGATTCATTGCGTCAGAACTTGTTTTCGCTGGAAGGCTCCTTACACGACCGTTACGTAGGCCAGCCACGGCAGGGGTCGCTTCGCTCAGGATATCATCGGTTCGTGACGTCGTGTGGCGTTCACGAAATAGGGGGCGCATCAGCCCCCGTCACGGGCGTTGTCGTCGGGAGGTGCGAGACCCTCTTGAATGTCAGCGGTGACCCAGCGTCCGTCGTCTGTGATTCGAAGTGTTCCGGTGTCGAGTCGGAATTCGAGGATTGCGATGCGGTATTCCGCAATGGCGGCGGCGAGGTCGTTTTTGGCCCGGAGCAGGTCGTTTTCGGCATCGACGACGTCCTGGTTGGTTCGGGATCGCCCGAGTTCAAGTTGCTGGCGTGCTCCTTCGAGGCGCAGTGAGTTTTCCTGGACGTTCAGTGCGTGAATCATCCTGAGGTTTTCCTGCTGAGCGATCTGGCGGAGGGCGCGGCGGACGTCGGCCCGGACGGAATCGTTGAGCTCTTCGTGGTCGCGTTGAGCGGCTCGTAGACTGATCAGGGATCGGCGATAGGCGTTTCTTTCTGCCTTCCGGTCGTCCAGTCTGAAGTTGATCCCGCCGCGCCAACTGAGGCGTTCCTCTCTGAGATGGGTCGGGCGGAGTTGGTCATCGTCCGAGTTGGCGGTCATGCCGCCGGTCAGATCGAGGTCGGGGAGGATCCGGTTTTCGGCATTGCGGACGCCTCTGCGTCGATCGTCGATGGTGTCGGCGCTGTTGAGCAGATCGAGTCGATACGCGAGGGCGATGGCGTGAGCGGTTTCTCCGGAGACGTCAGGAAGCAGGCTGTCGACGACCTTGCTCTCCTCGTCCTTTTCCTGTTCGACGACATCGAGCAGTGTATCGACGGGCATGGCGATGCGGATTTTGAAGCGGTCGAGTGCGGTCTCGTATCGCTCCTTGGCGGATACGAGCCCCGTTTCGGAGTTGCGGAAGTTGGCTTTGGCACGGGGCGCCTCGGCGATGGTCCGACTTCGACCCATGCGTTCGATGAAGTCGGCCTTTTCCCAGTCCTGGCGGCGGTTGAGGTAGCTGTTGTAGGTGTTGGCGGTGGAGGCTTTGTTCTGCTGGAGGTTGAAGTAGTCGGCGGCGATGTTGACGAGGAATCGTCGGCGGAAGCGTTCGTAGTCTCGGACGGCGTAGATGAGGTTTCGCTCGCTCGAGAGGAGGGATTCGTGGGTCTGGGCGGCGCGGCCTGCCCCTCGCAGCAGGGGGACGTTCGCTTCGAGAATCACGGCGCCCGTTTCGCCCTTTTCTACGTGATCGGTGACGTCGCGCATGAGCGTATGAAGTACGCTTGCGGTGATTTCACCTCCATAGGGGAGGCGCTGGCGGAGGCTGACCTCGCTGACGGTTTGCATGGCCCGGTCCTGGAGCATGATTCCGGCACGGGTGGGGTCCTCGGTGTCTGGGCGATCGTCGAAGGAGGCGTTGACCGACGCGACGAACTGCGGCGTCCAGAGGTGTCGTTCGAGTGAAAGATCGAGGGCTGCCAGGTATAGATCCTCCTTGGCGTCCTGGAGTTCTCTGGCGTGGCGTGTGGCGTAGGTCAGGGCGTCCTGGAGTGAGAAGAGCTGGACGTTGGGAAGCTCGTCGTCGGTGAAAATGCTCAAGGGAATGAGGTCGGCATCGTCGGGATCGCCTTCCTGTGCGACATCGGGAGCGTCTTCGTTCGGCTCGGTCGCGGCGGGCGGGAGGGACACTTGTCGTGTTTGGAACGCCTGGGGAACGGCCGCATCGAGCGGGCGCGGGTTCGTGCTTTCCATGGTCTTGCCAGCGGCGGTTTGGCCGTTCTCGGCCTCGGTGTCGATGGCGTGGGCGATTCCGAGTGCGGCGTTTTGGCGGTCCTCGATCAGGGCGAAGACTTCGCGATCGGCTTCCTTGATCCGTTGCGAGCGGCATGCGGGAATGGCCAGTGCGGCGGCGACGAACAGGCCTGCGGTGATGCACCTCATTGGGGCTTCCTTCGGGTGTAGGCTATCCAGTTTGAGCGAAATCGTCCGCGAATGGGCCTCGATACCCGGAACCCTGGTTGGACGTCAATCACCGGGATACAATTAACCACTACTCAACCATGGCGTCGGATTCCACCACTACTATCCCGTCCAGCCAGCGCGCGGGGGCGTCGCGTGTCCGATCGTCGACCGTTCGTCGTTCCCAAACGCGGTGGACGATCGCGGGCGGTGGCGAGGAATCGATCCTTGGCGAGGGCACTCCGGATTGGTTCGGGCTTGGCGACGGTGGCCGCGCCGAGTGTGTCAAGAAGGGGCATTTGCGGTCCGTCTGGCGTGTGGGTGTTGGGGATCGGACGGTTTACGCGAAGGTGTTTGAACGTCCAGGGTTGATCCGCCGGGTTTTGGCGATGCTGGGGTGGAGCGATGCGGAAAGGGAATTCCGCACCTGTCGCCGGGCGGAGGGGCAGGGGGTCCCTGTCATTCGGGCGTTGGGTGTCGGCGTTCGGGATCGTGGTGCGCGATCGGTGCTACTGACCGAGGGATTGGACGGGGCCTGTGAACTTTCGGAGGTCTGGGAGGAATTCAGTGGTTCGGGCGGAAGTGGCGTGGATCGGAGGCGACGGCTGAAACTGATCGAAACGACAGCGCAGTTCCTCTCGCATTGCCACGAACGAGGCTTCTTTCATCGGGACGGTCATCCGGGGAATATGCTGGTCGTGCGTCGACGCGAGGGTGGGATTGAGCTTCGTTTTGCGGATGTGAACGGTGCACGGGTCTATCGGGGAACGCTTCCGCGGCGCGCGCGGCTGGTTTCGCTGGCTCAATTGGATCAGTATTTTCAGCGCGTGGCGCAGCGTACGGATCGGTTGCGGTTTCTGCGGTCGTATCTATGCGGAGAGGAGTCGGGTGCGCGAGGTTTGGAGAGCGTGGGCCGCACGTTCCTCAGCGCGCTGGATTCGGCCAAGTCGCGTCATAGCGAGCGTCTGGTTCGGCGCCGTGACCGTCGTCTGCGACGTGACGGAAAGTACTTCACGACGCTCTCTTTGGGTGGGGGGTGGAAGGCGACGGTCGTGCTGACGCTGTCGCGTCGGCGGTGCTTTTCGGAGCCGATTCACGTTGATCGAGCTGTGGGCGCCTGGCGGGCGATTCTAGAGCCGGTGGTCTCGTGGTCGAAATCCGCGCCCGGGGTCGAGTTTCCAGTGGATGACGGGAGACTCATCGTTGAGCTGAGGCATCGGGACGTGTCGGCGAGTTGGCCTGGCGCGGTGGGCCACCGAGTTCGATTCGAGCGGTGCCATCAACTTCGACATCGAGATGTCAAGACTGAGTTGATCTTGGCCTGTGCGTGGCATCGACGGTGGGGGCGAGTCGATCGTTCGATGCTGCTGCGACCGGCTCGCGCCGATGGCGAGGGGGTCGAAGCGATAAAGTGCTTTGAAGGAATGGACCATGTGGGCGATTGAAATTGTCCGCGGTGACCTGACCCTGCAGGAAGTGGATGTGATCGTCAACGCGGCGAACGAGAGCTTGCTCGGTGGGGGTGGTGTGGACGGGGCGATTCATCGGGCGGCCGGGCCTGGGTTGCTCGCTGAATGTCGTATGCTTGGGGGCTGTCGGACAGGAAAGGCGAAGATCACCGGCGGTTATCTTCTGCCG
>JAJDDV010000081.1 GCA_029260135.1 Phycisphaerae bacterium
ATCCGCGCTCAAGCGGATGATGTACTTCTTGTACCGAATAGCCATGACGATCCTCCATGATCTGATGACTCGACATCCATACCATGGAAAGATCGGAATAACGAACCAAAAACCCGCACGTTTTCGTGTGGCGATGCACTAGTGCTCTTTGACACGTGAAATGATGGGTGGCATGGCCAAGCGAAGCGCCGCCATGTGATCGTGGTGGCGGCATGGCGGCCCCCGGACCTCGTCGGGCTTCGGCGGCCTCCACCGGATGGCATCCATCATCTGAAGTGTAACGAAGCACTAGCCTGTTTTACAGCCTCAAACGACGACGCGACGCCTTGCCGACGAGACCGGGGAGGCTAGAATGGCACATAGGGTGCGTCAGGGGGAGCGTGTTGCGCCACAACGGGACATTGGGGGCGACTGCCCGTCGCTGCGGAGGTCATCAGCCATCGCCGACCATGAACCAACGCCGAACACCGTGCCCCGACCCCTGCGAGCCTCGCTTCCCGCCGTGCAGTGGGTCATAGCGATCGCCCTGGTCGTTATCGCGACGACACTGGTCTCCCGCTCCGACTCGCAACAGCCAGCCGGAACGGTCTTCGGCCAGGGCGTCACCAGCGGAGGAGCGCGAGGCGTCTTCGCGTTTTCAGGGCAGCTTTCAAAGGGAGCCTACGGCGTTTACATGGTCGACGTTGACGCCATGACCACGTGGGTCTACGAGTATCTCCCGCAGAAGGGCTGCTTGCGACTGGCTGCCGGGCGAACGTGGCGATATGATCGGTACCTGGAAAACTACAACCTTTGCGGCCTGCCTCCCGGTGATGTGGAGCAAATGATCGAGGACCAGCGGAGGTTCCGACAACGGTCGAGTGAAAGCCAAATGCCCTAAGCGGCCCGGCCGCGCAAGTTGAGCTCAGACGAATGGCAAAGATGTTCTATACGGCGCAAGAAGCCGCCAAGAAACTCGGAAAGAGCGAAGAGAAGCTCAAGGACCTCGTGCGGCAGGGTACGTTGCGAGAATTCCGTGACGCCGGACAAGTCAACTACAAGGTCGAAGATATCGACAGAATGGCCGGACCCAGCGTCGATGACGCCGAAACCGATCTTCCCAGTGCATCCACCAGCGGAGACATCCTCCTCGAACCCGTGGAAGATTCCGGCATCGAACTCGCGCCCTCCCCAGGCGACGTGGTCAGCCTCGAAGAGAGCGACGCCGGCAAGACCTCCTCCGGGACGACGGCCGCAGGTCGCAAGGCAAAAGAAGATACGGTCGTCCCTTCCGTCGGCGTCAACGTCTTCGACGACGACGAACTGGACGAACACGTCGACCCACTCGCACAGACCGCCGTAACCGATCTTGCCGGTTTGGGTATGGAAGGCGCGGGAAGTGGGTCCGGTATCCTCGATCTCACCCGCGAGAGTGACGACACCTCGCTGGGCCGTGAACTCCTCGAAGAAATCTACACCGGCGATGAAGATCGAGAGGGGGAAAGTGACGTTCAGGTCGGTGCCGATACACGCGCGGGTCTGGACAAAGCCGGCGACGACGAAGCCGGCGACGACGAAGTGCTCGAAGTCGAGGTCGAGGCCCAAGACGAATCCGGCGCCGCGCCGGCCAAGGTCATCGTCAAGGAAGTCGTCGAGTACGGACCCGATCCCGTGTCCGCCGGCCTTACGGCGCTCATGGCGGTTGCGGTGTTGGTCATGTGTATCGCCGGTCTGGCGGCGGCGTCGATGGTTCAGGGCATTACGCCGGCGCTGCTCGAGTTCGCCTACCAGAAACTCTGGATGTGCGCCGCGGGGGTCGTGGTGGTGGGCGGTATCGCCGCCGGTGTAACGTATATGATGGCGAAGCGGGCCCAGTAGGGACGACTTGTTCGATTCTCATCGGGGAACCCCGGCGGCGCGCCGGGCGGATCCGGGTTGCTAAGCAAAGGAGGCATGTCATGCGCGGTCGCGGAAGAATGGTCCAATGGGTGTTGGGTGGATACAGCCTGGCGGTGCTCGCCGGATGCGTGTCCATGGACGATCATCGGAAGATCAAGGCACAGAACCAGACGATGGCCGCATCGAAGGAAGGGCTTGCCCAAGACCTGTACGATGCACGTTCCGCCAATGAATCCCTTCTCGCGAGAAACGAGTCCATCGAACGCGAACTCGAAACCAATAACGCCCTCGTCGCCAACCTTCGCAAAGAAAACGAACTGCTCGAAGAGGTACGCCGAAGTGCCGAAGCCGCACTCGACGAGATGGCCGAAAAACAGACCCTCGGTGACCTGACCATCACAGGACCCAAGCTGCCCGAACCCCTGCACAACGCCCTCAAGCGATTCGCCGATGCCAACCCGACACTCGTCAGCTACAACCCAGGACGCGGTACCGTGAAGTGGAAGGCCGATCTGCTCTTCGCTCTCGGCTCCGACATCGTCAAGCAAACCTCGACGGCGTCACTGAAGTCCTTCACCGACATTCTCAAGTCCGCCGCCGCCGCGAATTTCGAGGTCATCGTCGTCGGCCACACGGACAACGTGCCGATCGTTCGTCCGGCGACCAAGGTCAAGCACCCGACGAACTGGCACCTGTCGGCACACCGCGCGATTTCCGTCGCGACCCTCCTGCAGAAGAACGGTTACGCCCCCGAGCGGATCGGCGTGATGGGCGTCGGCGAGTATCGACCCATTGCGGACAACGGATCGCCCGAAGGAGCCGCTCAGAATCGGCGCGTCGAGGTCTACCTCGTCCCCGTCGGTGTCATCGCCCACGCCGATGCCCGAGGCGTCCAGCGCCTAGACGGCGAAGCGCTCGCATCCGTGCGCCCCTAGCCGCAACTGGCGCGTGCTGCCTCCCGCGCTGCGCCATACAGGCTGACATTGCGAAACCGCCGCACGCCGACCGTGCGGCGGTTTCTTGCGCGAACCAAAATCTCAAACACCGGAATCGTCCTGAACCATCCGACGACTACACCTTTCCGACGTTTTCTTGCGCCGACGCCTCCACAGGATCGAAACGATGCGTATAATTCTGCCGGGCTGACCGATATGGCGTATGAAACTCAGGTGTAGCAGGGAAAGGGACGTGAGAGTACCGCGTACCCTGTCGTTCAAGACGCTAGATTTGAATAGCGCTTGCTCCACGCATACCAACGAGGTAGGTTCCGCGCGTAAACCAACGGTCCTGCTCTGAGTCGACAAATGGAAACAACCCCTAGCGCGGGCGAAGCGAAACGCCGCCCATCGCCGTCCGGAATCCCCGGCGCGATCCTCAACCTCTTCAGCAGTGTTTGGCTAGGCATCGCTTGGGCCGCCCTGCTGTTCGTCTATTGCTCCGTCGGAAGTGCCATGCCCGCGGTCCGTCAGATACCCGCGCTCGAGATGACCGAGTTCGAGTGGTTCCACTGGTGGCCGTTCAACGTGTTGATGCTGCTGCTCTGCGCCAATCTGATCGTCGTCACGGTGCGTCGGATCCCGTTCCGAAGCGTGAACCTGGGCGTCTGGGCGATTCACGCCGGCATCATCATTCTCTGCATCGGAAGCTACTACTACTTCGGAACAAAAGTCGAAGGCGACACCCCGGTCTTCCGCCGGCAGGTCCGCATCACGCTGCCCAACCTCGCCGAGCCGGCGTCCTTGGTTGCCTTGCCCGGAAGCCAGACCAGCGTTGTCGCCGACGGCGAGCTGTGGCGTTTTTCGATCCAGAGCACCAATCGGCAATGGCCGATCCTCTCCGAGGAACATAAGGGTGAGACCGCCTACGCCGTCAACGTCCACGTCACGCCACCAAACGCCGAGCCCTTCATCCGACAACTGCTCGACGGATATGCGCAATACACCGAGGATGTCATCCCCGGCCGAGGCCGCGCCATCAAATCGCTGGGACGCAAGCTGATCCACGAAGACCTCACACTGACCCTCGAGCCCCACCCGCAGGAGTGGTTCCACGTGATGGACTCCGCTGCGTTGTTCGTCCGGCGCGTGGGCGATACCGATTGGATCCAGCGTCCGATCGAAGGCCTCCCCCGCTACAACGACCGCATCGGCTCGCGCGAGCAGGTCTTCACGGATCCGGGGGTCGCCGTCCCGCTACGTGCGATCGATCTATCCGTTCCACCCGCCGGAGACGGCGTCGGTGCAACGACGCCGATACGTGTGACGGGCTTCCTTCGCTACGCCCACATGAAGCAGCGCTGGCGCGAGGGTGGCGATCGCCTTAACCCCGTCGCCCAAGTGAGCCTGCACGCCCCGAACGCCCAACCACGATCCCACGAACTGATGGCGCTCGATCGTCGACACCGCGTCAGTTCCGACGGTATGGTCGAGCTTCGCTGGTTCGACGACGTCGCCATGATCCAAGACCTCCCGACCGACGCGAACGCCGTGTTGCACATCGCCGTGCCCGGTTCGGAGGTTGCGGTCGATCTGTCCATCACGCCGGACAAACTCGTTGGGCATGAAGGTCCCTTTACGCCGCTCGCCGAAACCGGTTTCAGCTATCGACTGCTCAACGTCCAGGACAACCTCGTTCTCTCCGGCGGGCGCGGAACCGTCTCCGTGGCCATGGTCGAGATCAAGACGTCTGACGGTCAGTTCACCCGTATGGTGGCCGACCAACCCGCCATGACACGAGACATGCGTGGCGAACACGCTGACCCCCACGCACCCGCCGGCCAAGACCAACGCGAAGCCGCCCAACCGGACGATCGGATCCGTATGACCTATCAGCCGCAGTCAGCTCCGATCATTCTGGCCATGTACCCGCGAGGCCTGCACCTCGTCGCCAACGGCCCCCAGGGCAGACTGCTCGGGCGGGACGTCGCCGTCGGGGACGTCGTCGAGATCCTCCCCGGACTGCACCTTCGAACTGATGCCACCTGGGCTCGCGCCGTCGCAGACGTCAAACCCCTCGTCGTCGCGCCATCCTCACGCCAACGCAACGCGGGCGTCTCCTTTTCCATGATTCGTCTCGAAGTCGACGCCGGCCATCAGGTCGAGTCCAAGTGGGTCCGCTACCACCCGTACGCTCTGCCCAGCGAACAGTATGCCTACGCAGGACGCTTCGCCTTCCTTCCCGAGCGATTCCGCCTGTCCGACGGAAGCGTCGTCGAAGTCCTCTTCTCGCGCGAACGCCGCAGACTGCCCAACCCCGTCGCACTCGATCACTTCGCGCTCGACACCCACGTCGGCGGATACACGGGACAGGCCCTGACCATCCGCAACTACGTCAGTCATCTCTCCTTTCTCGTCGACAACCGCTGGACCGACGCGACGTCGATTCAGGTCAATGCGCCGACCGATGAGGGAGGCTACTGGTTCTTTCAGTCCACCTGGGATCCGCCCTCCAATCGCGACCCGTCCGGCGGCATGAACTACACAGGCCTCGGTGTCGGAAACCGAAACGGCGTCTACATCCAACTGCTGGGATGCTGTCTCTCCGTCGCCGGAATGATCTTCGCGTTCTATGTCAAGCCCGTGCTCAAGCGACGTCGGCAGCAGCAATCGCGAGCCAAAGTGTCCGGTGATCGGCAGAGTCCTACTCAGCAAACAGAGCCCGTAGCCACGCAGGTGATGTCATGATGCAAGAACCGACGAAACCGTCCTTCCGAATTCGCGCCATCGACGTCATGGTCGTCCTGGCCATCGTCGGATACGCCGCCTATGCCGGACTGACGCGACCGCCCAGACCACAGGTCGACCGCGTCGACTTCGCACATCAGGTGAAACTTGACGCATTGAACGGCATCGCCGTCCAGGCCGACGGTCGACTGCGATCGTTCGAATCCCACGCGAAATCCTTCATGGACTACGTCAGCGGACCGCGCGCCATCAACGACCAGTCCCACGGCTTCACCTATCTCGACCTGATCTTCCGACCCGAGCGATATGCCGACGCCGACATTCTCTACGTCAAGAACAAGAACGTCCGCGCCTCCATCCTCGATGTGCTTCGCAAACACGGTGCGATTGAGGGACCCCGCGCCGCCGCTATCCAATCGAGCGGGCTCTTCTCGCGTGCCCTGCTCAACCACACGCAGGTCGCCGCGCTGCTCCAGCGACTTGGCCAAGACCTGATCCGAACGTCGAAACAGGTCGATGCCATCCGCTCGGCGCTCGCCGTCTCAGATGCCCGCCTCCTGCTGGATAACCTCCGCGTCGTCGCTCCGCCCGACGGTACCCCAAACGCACCCTGGGTCTCGATCGCTGCGCTCAGCGCCGCATCAGCCCCACGCGACGACGTCCACGCGGGTCTGACCACCGCACCCACGATCGAAGGTCTCGACCCCGCCTTTCAGACGAACATCACCAACGACTGGATCGCCCTGCAAGCCGCCTGGCAAACCGGAGACGCCGCCGCCGTCAACGAGAGCATCGGACGATTGGCCGCCGCCTTCCCCACGATCTCGCCGCAGCTCTACCCGGCCGCCAAGCGTCTCGCCATGGAAAGCTGGTACTTCCGCAGCAAGAGCATGACCTGGGTCTGGCTGATCTACCTCGCCTCCGTCGCCTTCCTGCTGATGTCCGTCATCTACAAATGGAACGGCGCTCGAACGGTCGGCCTGGGCGTCTTTATCATCGCCATGACGCTCCACACCGCGTCGATCCTCATCCGATGGTACATTTCAGGCCGCTGGCCCAATGCCAACATGTTCGAGGCCGTCACCACCGCCGCGTGGTTCGGCGGCGTCGGCGCCGTTATCCTCGAGTGGATCGTCCGCCGCACCGCGTTCCGAAACGTCTTCGCACTCGGTTCCGCCGTCATGTCGATGTTCGCGCTGATGGCTGCCTACTACCTCCCGGCCGAGCTCGACTCCACCATCCGCAACAAAATGGCCGCGCTCAACGACGTCTGGCTCTACATCCACACCAACATGATCATCTGGGGTTACGCCGTCATCGGTCTCGCCTGCGTCCCGGCGCTGCTGCTGCTCCGCGATCGCTGGTGCACGCTCTGGGACGAGCGCCAGGTTCCCCGGTTCAGGCTCCTCCTCCTCCCGATCGCCGCGACCGTCCTGAACTACACCGCGTATCGCCTGCTGATGCACACGCTCGACGACCCCGCAAGAGAACTCAACTTCAATCAGTTCCTCGCGACCACCGGCGCGTTTTGGGGCTCGCTGACCCTCATCGCCCTCGAACTCAACGCCGCCCACGCACGGCGCAAAGCAAGCGGCAAAGTCGAGCGCGGCGCTCCCGGCGGCGCCGGCGCGCTGATCCTCACCCGTGATCTCCACGACGAACCACAACCGGGCGCGGCCGCCGCCACGTTCCTGACGCCCGCGAAACCCACGGCTTCCCAGGTCTTTGACGGCGCCACCATGGTCCTCGTCGAGATTTCCTTCATCATGCTCTGGGCGGGCATCGTCATGGGTGCGATCTGGGCCGATCATTCGTGGGGAAGGCCTTGGGGCTGGGACCCCAAAGAGGTCTTCGCCCTCAACACCTTCATCATCTTCCTCGTGCTCATCCACATTCGCCTCAAAGTCCGCGACAAGGCCTTCTGGACCGCGGTCTTGGCCATCGTCGGATTCGAGGTCATGATGTTCAACTGGATCGTCGTGAACTTCGTCATCACCGGCCTGCACAGCTACGCGTAACACGGCAATCACGTAGGGTCCGCTGTGCGGACCTCTGGCGCGTAGGGCGCATCTTGATGCACCACATGGCATCGGAGCAACGCATGATCAAGGTCATCAATCTCGCACAGAAGTTTGACGCGTTCACCGAGCACTGGACTCCCAAGATCATCGGTGACGTCAACGACTTCCACGTCAAGCTTGCCAAGCTCCAGGGCGAGTTCCTCTGGCATCAGCACGACGACGAAGACGAACTCTTCCTTGTTGTGAAGGGATGCTTGCGATTGGAAATGCGCGACAGGACCGTCGACGTGAGCGAAGGCGAAGTCATCATCATCCCACGCGGCGTGGAACACCGCCCCTCCGCCGCCGCAGAGACCCACGTACTACTCTTCGAACGCAAAACGACGCGCCATACCGGCAACGTGCAAGACGAACGAACCGTCAACAACCCGCAGCGAATCTGAACATCGAGAAGCAACATGCCCGCCCAAACATTGACAGATGTCGATCGCGTTCGAGCCAAGCTCGACGCCGACGAACCGCTATCCGCCGTCGACGGACTCTGGCTCTACAATACCTGCGACATCCACACGCTAGGCGAACTCGCCAACGCCGTTCGCGAACGTCTCCACGGCCGCAGCGCCTTCTATAACATCAACCGACACATCAACTACACGAATTACTGCGTCCTCCGCTGTAAGTTCTGCTCGTTCTACCGACCCTATAAACCCCGAGCCGCGGGCGGAATGGAATCCCGACCTGTCGGGAGCCCGCGCGAACATTCCGGTGCAGAGCCAGACACGGCCGAGTCAACGTCCGAACCCATCGTGGACGCGACCGCCTCCGACGCCTACGAACTCACGATCGACGAAATCGTCGCAAGAGCCAATGACGCCTACTCCCAAGGCGCAACCGAGGTCCACATCGTCGGCGGCCTGCACCCCAAGCTCCCGTTCGACTACTACACCGACATGTGCGCCGCCATTCACGACGCCTGCCCCCACATCCACATCAAAGCCTTCACCGCCATCGAGATCATCCACTTCTCGCGCATCGCTAAACCGCGTCTCTCGATCGAAGAGGTCCTCATCAAGCTCCGCGAGGCAGGCCTGGGCAGCATGCCCGGCGGCGGCGCAGAGATTTTCGACGACCGCGTCCACGACGAAGCCTTCCAGAACAAAGTCGGCGAGCAGGAGTGGTTCGACGTCCACCGCACCGCCCACGACCTTGGCATCTTCACCAACGCCACCATGCTCTATGGCCACGTCGAAACCCGCGCCGAGCGCATCAACCATCTGATCAAACTTCGCGATCACCAGACCCAAAGCCTCGCGTCGAGCCAAGCCCACTTCAACTGCGTCGTCCCGCTCTCTTTCATTCCCGACGGCAGCGACCTCGCCCACCTCCCGGGCCCCAGCGGCCTCGACGACCTCAAGACCCTGGCGATCGCCCGCCTGATGTGCCCCAACATCCCCCACATCAAGGCCTTCTGGATCATGCAAACGCCCAAGCTCGCTCAGATCTCGCTCAACTGGGGCGTCGACGACATCGACGGGACCGTCATCTACTACGACATCACCAAGGCAGAGGGCGGCGGCAACACCACCGACCAGCAGCTCACCGTCGACAAGCTCCAACGCCTGATCGTCGAAGCCGGCTGCACCCCCGTCGAACGCGACACCCTCTACCGACCCGTAAACCGCACCGCGAGCACCTGGTCCGTCGAGGGTGAAACGTGGTCTGTTGTCTACCAGCCCAACACCTGCCCGCTGAACAACGTTGATGGATAGTTTTCTCAGTGTTACTGAAACGCAGACTTATATAAATGGCACGTTTTCTTATGTAACGCACTTGAATACTTATAGTTTATACGCTATTACGCGCATATGAACACGGGCGATCAACAGTTCGCGTCAAAGGAAGACGCCCAACGCGCGTCCTACCAGGCTGGCAAGGTCTTTTTGCCGAACACGGCCGTCAGCACGCACGAGTTGTTCTCAGGGCGCAAACGGCAAATCACTCTGCTGCTCGATGCGATCAACCAAACAGGCCTGCACGCCGTAGTCTTCGGCGAACGAGGTGTTGGCAAGACGTCGCTCGCAAACGTCATAAAACCGCTTCTTGCCTTCCTGGAACAGGAGCTAGAAGAAGGAGACAGAAAGGTAGCGGTGAGAATCAACTCACACGCCGCTGACACCTTTTCTGAAGCTTGGCGACGGGCACTCGATGAACTGCGCGTTCAGGGGCCGCAGATCGGATTCAAGCCAAGTGGGTCCGGGCACAAATCCCTTGCAGACGCGTACTTCGCCGATGCCGAGATCTCTATCGACGACATCCGGAGGCTCCTGCCGACGCTTGGTGATTCTGTTTTCGTCTTTGACGAGTTTGACCGGATGCAGCATGCAGAGGCCAAGGCATTTACCGACCTGATCAAGACCCTGTCTGATTATGCGATCTCGACGACGATTGTTCTCGTTGGTGTCGCTGCGACTGTGGACGCACTCGTGGCGGATCACGAATCAGTGCATCGGGCGATTTCAGAGGTGTCGATGCCGCGAATGCACCCGGAAGAACTCCGGGCGATCCTGGCAAAGGGCGAGGAGCGCCTGGGGATGAAGTTTGAACCCGACGCGGCGGAGTTCATCGTCAAGATGTCTCAAGGTCTCCCCCATTATACGCACCTCATCGGCCAACATGCGACTCGACAAGCTTGCAGCCGAGGGTCGCGCGTGATTACTCTCAACGATGTTTCCGAGTCATTCAGAGAGGCGACATCGCGTGCTCAGCAGACTATCGTAAAGCAGTTTACTCTTGCGACCCGCAGCGCGCACAAGGATGCTCTTTATGGAAGTGTTCTGCTGGCCTGTGCAATCACCGCATCTAGATCGATCGACGATCTTGGCTTCTTTCAGCCCGCGAGCGTCGTAGAGCCACTGAAAGAAGTAATGCCTGATCGAGAGATACAGATCGCGACTTTTAGGAATCACCTTGCGGAGTTTTGCGAAGAGAAGAGAGGGCCGATCCTGGAGCGAACCGGGCAGCAGAGGAACTACCGCTACCGTTTTAGAAACCCACTGATGCCGCCCTTTGTCATCATGAACGGCCTGTCAAACGACTTGATAAGAGTCGATACCGTGACCAGACTCGTCAAGACAAGTCGCCAGGATCTCTCTTCTCCCAACGGTCAATTGCCTCTCTTCTAGTGATGTCGCGCGCGTCGGTGACCCCCAGCCTTCGTTTCGGAGGCGATTCGGCATGCCAGTTCCCAAAGCCTGAGCCCGCCGCCTCCGTCCGATAGCGTCCTCTCGCCCACGAATCCGCAAAAAAAATCCCCTGACGCCTTGACATATCGAAAACTGGTGATATATTAATATTGAGATGTCACGAGGTACGAAGACAAAACGAACGCCCGTCGCCACGCTGGAGCGCGTCGCCGCCGCCCTGCGCGTCCTCGCGCACGCGCATCGGCTCCAAATCGTCGAACGACTCCTCGAACGCGAGCACACCGTCGGCGAGCTGGCTTTGGCCCTCGACCTGCCCCCCAGCGCCTGCTCTCAGCATCTCAGCCTCATGCGGGCACACGGATTGCTCCAATCCCGGCGCGACGGGCGCACCGTCTACTACGAAGTCGTCGAGCCTGCCGCCGTCACGATCGTTCAATGTATCCACAGACACCACAGCGAAGCATGAACCCATGATGAACAGAAACCATGACGAGAGGCGTCCAACAGAACCGAGCCGCGACCGTAAGGAAGCGGGATGATTAATTCTCTGTCCGGATTCGTGAACGGCCGGACGGGATGAAGTGAGAAGAGAAACGCAGAACAGTCGACTCTACAAGGAGAACGAAATGTCCGGCAATTCAGCAGCCTTCTTCGAGAAGTGGGAAAAAGACCAGGGTAAAATGAAGGAAATGACGCCCGACATCCTCAAGGGCATGGGCGCCATGTTCCAGTCCGTCATGAAGGAAGGGGCCCTCAGCGTCAAAGAGAAGGAATTCGTCGCCCTCGGCGTCGCCCTGGCCGAACGATGTGCCCCCTGCATCAACCTCCACGTGCAGAAATGCCTTGGTGCAGGCGCCACGAAGGAACAGATCCTCGAAGCCGCCGGCGTCACCGTCATGATGCGGGGTGGGCCCGCTTTCACGCACATTCCGGAGATTATCGACGCGCTCGAACACCTCGGCGCCTGACCGTGCCGACGCCGACGCCAACCAGCCGGGGTGGAATTCGACAATTCGGTGCCTAGAATCTCTCGGAACGGGTAACACCAGGTCGCCGTTCGGCGCGGCCGCACCTGACCTACCCTGCATCGGAGACACCACCGTGCTGCGAATCCCCCCCTCCGGCTGGACCGGCGTATCGACCCTCCTTGTCATCCTGACCTGCAATCTCCACCCCACAACCGCATCCGCACAGCCACGCTCCAGCGACGGCAAGCCCGAGAGCACCGTCCTGCGCATCGCATATTCCGGCGACGGCCTCGAATTCTCCGACGAGAACAAGGTCTTCCTCCGCCACGCCGCTGCGCCAGACATCACTACGCTCCCCGGCGGCGACCTGCTCGCCATTGTCGACCTCGCCGATCCGGAGGATGCCGACGCCATCGTGATGGCCGTTACGCGTTCCGCCGACGACGGCAAGACCTGGCTTCCCGCCAGACCCCTGCGACTCAATACCGGCTCCAAGAAGATCGCGCCCCCGCGCCACGCCGACCTCGTCCAATTGCCGGACGGGCGTTTTCGGCTCTACTTCGCCAGCCCCATGGCGCGCCGCGCAGCCGACAAGAAGCGATCCGACAAGAGCCCGGCCATCATCCGTTCCGCCATCACGAACAACGGGCTCGACTACCGACTCGATCCCCAAACCAGACTTGCCGTTCCTGCGCTGCGCGCCGCGCATCCCCTCGCCGCGTCACTTGGTGGACACGTTCATCTTTACTACTCCGTCGACGCCCGACGTTCCGCCACGAAAGGCAGACACCGCATCGGCGCCCACCACCTCATCTCGCGCGGCGGTAGACGCTTCGCCAGAATGCGACCCTCCCGCACCCCCGACGTCACCTTCGTCGGGAGCATCGTGACCACGGAAAAGGGTTTCACGGCCTACGTCTCGAAACGTGACAACATCCTGGCACTCGCCTCGAAGAACGGCCGCGACTGGTCTCCGATCGAACGTGGCAAATTCCCCGAAGGGTGGGACCCCGCCGTTACGCGCCTGGCGGACGGCTCCTGCGTAATGATCTACGCCACAGCTCTCGTCGACAAAGCCGGCGGCCAGGAAGCCCAAACCGCACTCGTCGATGCATACTATGATGACCAGTCCCTGGGCGACGAAGAGTGGCTCGCCTTCGACCTCGCCGCCCTCGACGACGAGCAGTTCGCGCAGCTCGACGGCGACGAGCTTGAGGGCGACGCGCAACGCGACGAGCAGGACACGGACTTCGACGCCGGAAGCGACACGTTCGACCCGGACGCGATGCCCGAGGATTCCGATATCGTCGCCCTGGCCGAGGACGGGGAAACGCCCGACGACGCGGAATACGCCGGCGAGACTCCGCTCGAAGGCGATCGCGTCGCCTCAGGCACCGCCCAGATCGACGAACAGCCCCCCGTCGATTGGAAGGACAACTGGGACCCGATCGAATCCGGCGGCTTTGCGCCGCTCCCGAATTTCAAACACAACGTCGACTACCTCGAGTGGTACCGCGAGTACCTGCTCGATCACACCGACGACAACGCCCACGATGCTTACGCCGAGTTCATCCCCACCGAGGGATTTCCTGAGGACGACCCGCGATTCAAAGACGCCATCAACAGCGGTGAGCTCACCGGACCCCCCGCGCCGTGGGACCCGGCCGACCATCCTCAGTGGGAGCAGTCCTACCAGGAGGTTAAAGGTCTTCTCGACCGGTACCGTCAAGCCAGCTATCACGAGGGCTACGCCTCGCCGCCCGGCGACGTCCAGCTGCTCTTTGGCATCTTGCTCCCCTCGTTGCGCCCCCATCGGACAATCGCCAAGGCAGCCATGGCCAATTCCTGGCGCAAGGAGAACGGAAAAGTCTCCCCCGAGCGGATGCTCGACGCCTGGGAGTCGACGTTGCGAGCCGCTGGTCACCTCGAGCGCGGCGCCACACTGATCGAGGACCTCGTTGCCAGCGCCGACCGAAAACTCGTCCAGGACAACGCGCGCTGGGCGCTCAAGCACGAGGTCTTCTCAGGCGACGAGCTCGAAGCCGCACTCGATACCCTCCGAGAATACGACCGTAGCGATGAAGATCCCGTACAGTCCGTACGCGGCGAACACGCCTTCGCACTGGACACCGTCCAACATGTCTTCTCCCCACCCACGCCCGACGGTCAGCCGCGGTTCAACCCGACTCGCTTTCAAGAGATCTTCGACATTGCAGGACCCGTCGACGGAGTCGCCCATCCGTTGATGGAAATGAGACCCAACGACGCGCACGCCAGCATCGAAGCCTTCGATACCCACTACCGCGAACTCGCCGAGAAAATGACCACCGGCTATCCCCAAGTGCGCGCCGCCGACATCGCCGAACTGGAAGAACGACGCAAGCACGCGAGCCCACTCACCGAGTTCCTCCTCCCCGCACTCGGACGCGTCCATCAATTGCGCACACGCGAGGAGGCCTCACGCCGCGCCACGCAGCTCGCCTACGCTACGCACCTCTTCAAAGCGCGCAACGGCCGATTCCCACAGTCATTGGATGAACTCCCCGACGCGTATGGCACCGATATGAAAGTCGATCCGTTCTCAGGCCATCACTTCGGCTATCGACTCACCGGAGAGGGACCCCGCATCTACTCCGCCTCCGAAAACGGCATCGACGACGGCGGCGTCCACTCTCCCCGATGGTCCGACAAACCCGAGAAGAATATCGTCGGCAACGCCGTCAACGACACAGGCGACCCCCCCCCCGGAAACACCAAAAGCGACGACTACGTCTTCTACCCCCCTCAGCGCTAACGCCGCTCTCCACACCCGGCAGCGCTTTCACCCCTACGGTCTGTCGCAGTACTGTCCGTTGGGCGCGATCATCGTGTTCCCCACCTACCCAAGGAGGTGGGCCATCCGGCCGTACGATTTGGA
Source organism: Phycisphaerae bacterium (assembly GCA_029260135.1). Lineage (GTDB taxonomy): Bacteria > Planctomycetota > Phycisphaerae > UBA1845 > UBA1845 > OFTM174. The sequence continues at coordinate 14,671 of JAJDDV010000081.1, forward strand.
GAAAGACACTGGCGGGCAAGCCGCCAGTGGTATCCACCGCACTGCTCACAGAGCAGTGGCACGGCGGTTAGCCATCCGCAACAAAAACACCCCCCCCTGAATCCCCCGTGGCAAGTAGGGAGGTCAGAGGTCCGCTCGCGGTCAGAACGTGATCGCGCATGCGGGCTGATGTTCCGCCCACCGGTTGAAAACCTGTGCCACATGGTCAGACCGTGTCGGTGCCGGCTTGGTGGCGCGACGGCACATGCGGCGGCGGGGCGCTGCGGCGGGGCGGCTGGCTCAGGGGCGATGACGGAGGTATGCTGCGTGTGATTGAGTTTGCGGTGTCGGTGGATGAACCGTGTTTACGACATCGATGATCGAATCGTGCCGGCGATATCGGTTGTCGGATCGAGCGGCGGGGCGTTGGAGCCATAGCGTGGATTGGAAAAGCCAGTATCAGTCGAGTGAGCACGCGCAGTTCTACGCGGACAAGCGCGACGCGACGTTCATGCGGCGCATGTCGAATCGATCCGAGCAGCGAATGATCTATCGCGCGCTGGAACGGCTGCACCGGAAGGCTGCGTTTTCGACGGTGCTGGACTGCGCGTCGGGCACGGGGCGGATGTTGCCGGTGCTGGCGAAGTTCGACGTTTCGGTGGTTGCGCTGGACTCCGCGGCGGCGATGCTGATGGAAGGTCGCCGCGTTCACCATCTGTTCGGCGCGGCGCCGGGGATGGTGGTGGGTTCGGCGCTGGAGCTTCCGCTGGCGGACAAGTGCGTGGATGTGGTGTTCTGCTCTCGGTTGCTGCACCACTTCGAAGACTCGGCGTCGCGCATTCAGATTCTGCGAGAGTTCGCGAGGATCGCGCGGGTCGGTGTTGTGGTTTCGTTTTTCGACTCGCTGTCGTATCGGGGGTGGCGGCGAGCGAAGAAGAACCGCAAGCGACATCGGGAGCACGGGCGGTTTGCGGTTCGCCGTGATACGTTTCGGCAGGAGGGCGAGGCGGCGGGGCTCGATCTGCTGGGGATGAATGCGCTGTTTCGGTTTCATGCGGAAGTGACGGCAGCCACGTTTCTTGTGGGGCAAAAGAATGCTGCTCACCGATTGAAGACCGGTGCCACACGGGAATCTCCTCACCGGCTGGAAAACGGTACCACACAGTGCGGTGCTGATCGGTTGGAAGCCGCGGTTGCACAACAGGCGAGCGGCGGTTCGTGCGCCGAGTGGTTGAAGGCGTCGGGGCTGGGATCGGTGCAGGGGTTGATGGACTTCCGTCCGACGAGTGTGGCTGCGCAGTCGGCGTCGTCGGATACGTTTCGCGTGGAATGCGCCGGTGCGGCGGAGGGAGAATCGGCGCGAGAGATCTACGTCAAGCGGTATCGCTATGGGGGTATTGGACGTCAACTCGGCGGGGCGTTTCGTGGGACGCTGCTGGGGAAGAGCCGCGCGCGGCTGGAGTTTGAACGGCTCACTGAGATGCGGCGCCGCGGTGTTCCTGCGGTGGCACCGATCTCGTACGTTGAGGATCGGCGGTGGCGGTTGCTTCGCTCTTGCGCGCTGGTGACGGAGGGTGAGCCGAACGCTGAACCGTTGAGTACGTACTTTTCGCGTCGGGAAGTCGAGTGGGATCTGCCTACGCGACGCCGATTCGTTGTGGCGATCGGCGGGAGCATTGCGGGCCTGCACGAAGCGGGCGTTCTGCACGGTGGGCTATTCTGGCGGAACATATTGGTCCGCGAAGTCGAGGGGGAAGACGGGTGGCGGTTTACGTACCTCGATCCGAGTCGGGGGTGTCGGTTCTATTCGGGTGCGGCTCCGCTGAGTGCCCGAGTCTCCGATCTTTCGGACTTTGCGGCTTCGGGGAATACCGCGGCGTGGCGGACGGACTTCGCTCGGTTTCTGCGGAGTTATTGTGGGGTGCGCTCAACGCGAGAGCAGCGGAAGTCGCTGGCGCGGGCGATCTTGGAGGCGGCGCGCGGTAAGGTTGCGGGAGAGGGAAATCGGATTGGGACGGGTGCGGCGCTGGCGTGGCTGGAGCGGCGTGTGGAGCGTAGGGCTGCACCTGGTGGGGCGGATCGCTTTGAAACCGTCGAGGCCTTTTTCGAGATGCTGGGGCGGGCACGTCCGCGGTCGGCAGCGCTGGGGCCGTGGAAGGTTCGTTTTGAATTGGGCCTCAACGACGACGTGGGCGGCGCACGTACGTTCACGGTTTCGATGGGGCGTGACGGTATCGTCGTCGACGAGGAACGGGGTGGTCGGGCTGACCTGACCGTGCGAACGGACGCCGAGGCCTGGTTGGCCATTGTGAATGCCGATGGCGAAGCGCTGGATATGATTCGCACAGGCCGGTTCGCCCTTGACGGTGACACGCAGCCGTTGGCTGTTCTCGTGCAGTGTCTTGACGAGTCTCTTGTGGCGACGTTGAGCGACGCCCGATAAGACACCTGCTTTCTGTTTGATCAACTCTCCTTCTCGCGGTGGTGCAGAATATGCACCCTCGCGGACCTCGAGGGGTGAAAGGCGGCCGCAGGCGTCGCCGATCAACAAGGCAGGGCGTTGCACGGGCACGGAGGCAGGGGACGGGGACGATATCGGGCTCTCCGCTGAGTCTCACCGGCATCTTCGCCACGCCGCGGTCTCCGTGCGAGAAGTGAACCGCGCAGCGACCTCGACGAGGGCGTGCTCATGCATGGAGTGATGTCTGAATGAAAGGCCTTCTGCGTCGCTGGCGAGAGCACGAACTGCACTCGGACGATGCGGATACCCGTCTGCGCACCATCGAGAAGCTCGCGGGATCGAAGGACCCACAAGCGATCGAGCTGCTGATGGTCGGGTTGGAAGACCCCGAGCCGGCGATCCGGACTGTGGCGGCGGAGGCGCTCGGCCGGCGGCGTGACGCTCGCGCGATTCGACCTCTTGTCCGTGTCGTCCTCTTCGAGCGTGAGCGCGCGGTGCTAGAGGTAGCGACGGAGGCGCTTCGGCACATCGGCGGGTCCGCGACGGCAACGGTGCTGGTGACCGCGTTGGATGAGGATGAGATCAGCGTGCGCCAGGCTGCGGCTCGCGCGCTGCGCCGCGTGGGTTGGGCGAATCTTCGCGATCGCGACCGTGCGCGCGTTGCGATTCTCCAGGATGAGTGGCAGGAGGCGGGAGGGTATGGATCGGCGGCGATTGAACCGCTAAGGGAAGCACTTTGCGGCGGAACGCAGCTCGCGAGGCGGAGGGCGGCGGAGGCGCTGGGGGGAATCGGCAGTGATGCATCGGCGGTCGCGTTGATCGAGACGTTGAAGGCCGGTGACCTGGAGTCGGGCATTCGGGAGACGGCGGCGTGGGGCATTCGGCGGGTGTGCTGGGAGAACGTCAACGAGAGCGATCTTGCGTTGGCGGCGGTCGTTCTTGGAGACTGGTCGGGGGCGGCCGGGCTGGGCGGTGCAGCCGTCGCAGCGCTCTCTCGCTGCCTGTATCACGACGATACGGATGTACGAAGGCGTGCGGCTGAGACGCTCTATACGATCGGCGGAGAAGAGGCGACCTCTGCACTGATCGAAACGCTGTGCAACGCCGGTCAGGATGTCGAGGTTCGCGAGCACGTCGCTTCGCTTTTTGCCCAACGAAGCGACGCGCCTACGGAAGGTGCGTTGGTGTCGGCGCTCTCGGACGAATCGTGGTCGGTTCGTGTTGCAGGGGCAAACGCATTGGAGGAGCGGGAGTGGACCGGGGTGGAGGAACGGGATCGCGTCCAGTTCGCGATTGCACGGAAGGACTGGGAGGGAATTCGCGGTGTGGGTCCGGCGGCTATTGATGCGCTGGTCGGCGCGCTGAGCTTTCATGCGGTCGGGGGCGACGCGGCGCGGACATTGGTCGCGCTGGGTCAGCCGGGGCAAGACGCGCTGGTCGACGTTCTTCATCGTGAAGGCGAGAACAGCTCGGTTCGGGAGGTGGCGTCGATCGCGCTGGCGGAATCAGGTGATGTGCGGGCGGTGGATCCGGTTCGGGCGATGCTCAAGGAACCGGATAGCGCGGTTCAGCAGTTTGCCGTTTGGACGCTGGAGCGATTGGGGTGGACGCCTTCGACCGCGGCGGAGCGCGCCATCGCGGCGATCGCCCACGGTGACTGGGAAGAGGTCAAGGGGCTGGGCGCGCCGGCGGTCGATCCGTTGCTTAGATTGATGGCTGAGGCGATGGCACCTGAAGAGGCGGCGGACTCGCTCGAGCACATCCTCGATGCCGTTCCCGGTCGTCTTTCGATCGATCATCTGCGAAAGCTCGCAAGTCTGGATGCGCCTCGAAAGGGCGGGGCGAAATCTGTGCCAGAGCTTGCGGGGTGGGGATCCGGCGGCGGCGTGCGCAAGGCGGATTGCTCGAAGATCCGTCACCTTGCGAAATACGAGTTACTGCGTCGTGGGATCATGACGTAGATCGAAGCAGACAGCGACTCTCCTTCCCCGCTGCGTAGCGAAGCGTCCATCGGTGATCCCTACGATGGCTTCTTGCCCGCGCCGATGCCGAACGCCGCCCAGAATAGACCGCTGAGCAGGAAGCACGCGATGCCTACGTACTTTGCGGTACTTTCAGGGAGCATTTCAAAGCGCGGTTGCCCCGCGATGAAGCATAGCGTGCCCGCGAGTGCTGCGCCCATGGCCAACATGAATCTCGTCGTCTGGTTCATCGTCATCTCCTCTGTTCAGGACTGGCTCGATCGGTTCTTCCGTCGGTCCATCGAATCCGGCACCTGTGCCTTAGTTCGCCTTATTGGAGATGATATTTCGTCGATTCCGGTTGTCTGGCGCGGGCGATGACCAAGCGGTGGAGCGCTCGATACTCCCTCTGCCCCAGACAGGTGAACGACTATTGTGCCTGCGGCGGTTCGCGCAGGGACTGATCGTGGAGATCGGCGACAAACATGTGGCCTGGTTCGTGGGTGACCGCGAGGGCGAGTTCGGCGCGGATGATGGCTTCCATCGGCGTGACGCCGCAGGCCCAGAAGACGGGGATTTCATCGGGGTGGATGGTTACGGCGTCGCCGTAGTCCGGGAGGGAGAGGTCGACGATGCCGATGGCGGCGGGATCACCGATGTGCATGGGATCCCCGTGAACGCGCGGATACTCGGCGGTGATGCGCGCAGCCTCGCCCGCGTGTGCGGGGGTCATGGGTCTCATGGATACGACGAGTGGCGCCGTGAATCGGCCGGCGGATCGACACTCGATGTTGGTTCGATACATGGGGACGTTTCGGTTTTCGTCGATGTGCCGGACGGGGAGCCCTGCTCGCAGAAGTGCGGACTCGAACGTGAACGAACAGCCGATGAGGAATGCAACCGAGTCGTCCGTCCAGAACGGTTCGATGGATGCTGTGCGCTCGGTGCACTGGCCTTGTCGATAGACGCGGTAGCGGGGGAGGTCAGCTCGCACGTCGCCGCACGGTGCGATGCTTCGGGTCTCGTAGTCGCCGGGTGATGTCACTTCCAGAAGCGGACAGGGTTTGGGATTGAGTCGACAGAAGGTGCGGAATTCCTCGGCGGTGTCGGCGGTCAGAACAACCAGGTTGGCCTGCACGAAGCCTCTTGCGACGCCGGCGGTTGGGCCGGTGAACTCACCGCTACGACAGAGTGCTCGAAACTGTCGCCCTGTCATGGCGGCGCGGTCTTGTTGGCTCACGAGCTGCCCCTTGACAAGGGTGACGCTGCGATGGCCGACGAAATGGCGTCGCTGCTGAGCCCGTAGAGTCTGGCCGCGAGGACGGCAGAGAGAAGGGTTTCGGCGAAGGGAGGCTGCACGGGGCCGAGTCGCTCGACCTTTCCGGCGATGTTGAGATGGAGTCGTCCTTCGGCGAGCCAGGCTCCGCGATCAACGGCTTGGCGAGAGGAGACGAACAAGGTTCGCCCCTGGTGTTTGCGTGCGAGTGTTCTTAGTCGCGGGTCGTCATAGGGGAGGATCAAGACGTCGTCGGGGCGTTGGTTCATGAAGATGCGGCTTTTGACGCGTACATATTCCGCGATGGAACGGTGTCGATCGAGATGTTCATCGTCGATGTTGAGCAGGATGGCGACGTGCGGACGAAAGTGAACGACGGTTTCCAACTGGAAGCTCGAGACGGCCAGCCCGATCGGGTCTGACCCGGTTTGCTGGAGTAGCAGGTCGCAGAGCGGCCGGCCACGATTTCCTCCGATGGTCAGCGATCGACCGGCGGCGCGGAAGAGTCGTTCGAGGAGTTCGACGGTGGACCGTTTTCCGATCGTACCTGTGACCGCGATGAGCGACGCTTCAGGGATCGCATCTTTGTCGGCGCTGAGCTGAAAAGCGAGTTCGAGCTCACTCATGACGTAGATGCCGCGGCGGTGGAGGTCGTCGACGATGGGGCTGTCGACGCGAACGCCGGGGCTTGCGACGACGAGGTCGCAGGGGTCGAAGAACTCGATGGTATGCCCGCCGGATTCGACGCCGTCGGCGACCATCCCGGGCTGGAGGGTGACGGGCTGCTGGTCGGAGATTCTGACGCGGTGTCCGTGTTGTCTCAGAAAAGCGGCGGCGGCGTTTCCCGCTTCACCGTATCCGAGCACTCCAACGAGAAGCGGTTCACTTCGTTCGATGGGTGAGGGTGCAATGTGTCGACGGATCTGCTCGAGCATGCGAACGACGGCGGTTTGGTCCTGTCCGTCGCAGGTGGGTTCGGCGCGAAAGGTCACGCCATCGACGGCTCCGCCTCTCTCGACGAGTTGGTGGAGGTCTTTCAGGATCGAATTCGCGGATGGGAGGAGGTCTCTGTTTTCAAGGACGGAGAGGGCACCAGCGAGTCCGAAGGCTCCCCAGTTGGAGACGCCCGCCACGATGCAGAAGTCGGTCGGGACGACGCAGCGCGCGGCGAGCTTGAGGTTTTGCGGCGCGTGCCTCGGATCGGTATCGACGGTCTCGGCGCTGGCGAAGACTTTGCCCATGCCGATTTCGTTTCCTCCGTCGCCCACGCCAATGGTGGTGAGGCCGCGGAGTGCGGCATCGAGGAAGAGCTGATCGAGCGGTGCGGTAACGTGGGTGATGTCGTCGCCGTGCATGTTTCGGTAGCGGCCGTCGGGTCCGCGCCCGACCCGTTCTATGGAGACGAGGTGGGTGGGTCTTGCTGCATCGAGATAGGCGTCGTTGTCGACGACGGGCTCAACGCCCAGCGCTTGGAACAGCGGCGCATTGGGCTCGTCGGTCAGGTAATCCACTTCAACGCCAAGGCGCTGGAGCGCTTGGCCAAGGACTTTGGCGCCGGGCGGACCATCCGTTTCACCTGCGCCTGCACGGGCGATGAAGAAACCGCTGACGATGCCGACGCGCCTGGCGAGCCGAAGCGACTGTGCGGCAAGGCGAAGCTGATCGGGCAGTGCGAGCGCGAAGACGTTTCGGCCGCCGGGGTCGGTTGCGATGAGGTTTTCAATCGATGTGATTCGTGGATTCATGGCAAGTCAGTCTGTCTTCACCGGCTTCTTACCCCAACCCCCACCGCCGGGTGTTTCAATGGTGAGTCGATCACCGGTGCGCGCCGTCAGTTGTGCGATGGAGGGTAGCTCCTCTTGTTGTTGAGCGCCGCGCCGCCGCAGGTGATTGCGTCCGGGCTTTCCAGCCTGACCTCCGTGCCGTCCGTAAGGTCTGGTCGTTCGCCGCTGGCTGAGCATGGACACTTCGAGCGTATCGAGGAACTCGATTTCGCGAATCACACCGCATCCGCCGGAGAAGGTTCCGGATCCACCCGACTGCTGCCGAATCGCGAAGCGGATCAGGCGGACGGGCACGCGCGATTCGAGGACCTCTGGATCGGTCAATCGCGTGTTGGTCATGTGCGTGTGAACGGCATCTGTACCGTGGAACGAAGGGCCTGCACCGGATCCGCCGCAAATCGTCTCGTAGTAACCGAATTGATCGTTTCCCATCAGCAGATTGTTCATCGTGCCCTGGCTTGCTGCGACAGTACCAAGTGCTCCGAAGATAGCATCGACAATTCGCTGGGATGTCTCCACGTTGCCGCCGACCACGGCGGCACATAGCTCAGCGTCAGCGGCGGATGGTGGATTTAGGAAGCACTCGGGAAGCCGGAGTTCGATCGGTGCGAGGACGCCGGCGTTGAGTGGGATGTCTTCATCGATGAGGCAACGAAGGCAATAGAGTGTTGCGCTGGTCACGATGGCACGGTTGGCGTTGAGGTTACCTGCGAGCACGGGGCCGGTTCCTGCAAAGTCGAACGTAGCGCGATCACCCGCGATGGTGATCGCAAGACGAATGGGCGAGCCGTCGTCGAGCTGATCTTCGAACGGATAGGTGCCATCCGGTAGGTCGGCAAGTGCTTGGCGCATTTTTGATTCGGCGGCGGCCTGAAGATGGTTCATATAGCTGTGAACCACGTCGACGCCGTAACGGGCGATCATGGCGGTCAGCTCGCGCACGCCGGTTTGGTTGGCTGCGATCTGCGCGGCGACATCGGCGAGATTGTCGTCCGGCATTCGTGAGGGGTAGGGCGCCTCTATCAGAAGGCCTCTGAATCGCTCTTGTTGAGGTTTCCCCTCGGACATCCAAGGGAACGCGCGAATGAGCACGCCCTCTTCTGCCAGCGACGTAGAATCGGGCGGCATGGATCCCGGTCGCGTGCCACCGATCTCGGCGTGGTGGGCTCGGCTTGCGACGACAAAGAGAAGGCGCTCTCCGGATTCATCGTGAACGGGGGTCACGACCGTGATGTCGTTGAGGTGTGATCCACCGCGATAGGGGTCGTTGGTGATGTAGACATCGCCAGGTGCAAAGCCCGAGACATCCTGCATGAGCATTCTGACGCACTCGCTCATTCCGCCGAGATGGACAGGGATGTGCGGCGCGTTGACGACCAGGTCGCCGGTGGGTGTGAAGATGGCGCAGGAGAAGTCGAGTCGTTCCTTGACGTTCACGGAAAGGGCGGTCCGGCGCAGCGTGGTTCCCATCTGCTCGGCGGCTGCGGCGAACTGGTTGGTGAAGAGCTCGAGCTGGACCGGGTCGGCGATGGTCGAAACCGTCTCGTGCGCCGGAAGCGCCTTCCGGTCGGTCATGAGGATGTCACCGCTTGCGGTCACGAAGGCTTCCCAGCCGGTCTCGACAACGATCGTGCTCGTATCCTCGATGACGACGGCGGGGCCGTCGATTCGGCGTCCGGGTGCGAGGTCGCCGCGGAGAACAATCGGAACGGAAACTCGACGACTGTCGGCGACCATTTTGGTGGTGCGCTCCGTGGCGACTGCCGCAGATTTCTCCATCCTGCATTCACTTTCGGCGACTGTCGCATCAACATGGTCGGACCGAGCGGTCTGCTCGACGCGCACGACGCGGACCTCGATCGGGCGCCCGCCGTGGACGTAACCATAGAGTTGCCGATGCAGTTCCTCGAAGCGCTCTTGCGTTTGCTCGAAGGGCTGGGCGTCGACCGTGATGAAGGTCGACTGGTCTTTGTAGCAGAGGTCGATGGTTCGGGCTGGTGGACGCAAATGATCGGGATTCACTTTCTCTTCGCGCATGGACCGGCGCAGGTCGCCGGTGATGGCGTCGAAGACCGGCTCGAGTGTTTGGGGAGCCCGGGCGTCCAGCGGAACGTTGACGCTTTGTTGTCCGATTCGCTTGATGTCGGCCACGCCGATGCCCAGCGCACTGAGAACGCCCGCCAAGGGGCTACAGAGCACACGCGATATTCCTAGCGTGCGCGCTATGGCACAGGCGTGCTGCGCGCCCGCACCGCCGAAAGACGTCAGTGCATAGTCTCGAACGTCGATACCACGAGCAAGCGAGATGCGCTTGACGGCGGCTGCCATCTTGGCGTTGGCGATCTTGACAAACCCTTCGGCAAGTTCGACGGGTCCGAAGGCGGTCGGGGTGTCGACCTCTTGGCTGCGTGCCTCGTTGATCCGTGCGCTCAGCGAAACGAGTTGTTTCTCGACGGCGGGGAGGTCGAGCGGGAATGGGAAGAACTCCGGGACGAGTCGGCCGAGATAGAGATTCATATCGGTGACGGTGAGCGGCCCGCCACGACCGTAAGAGGCGGGTCCGGGATCCGCACCGGCGCTGTGGGGACCGACGGTGAGTTTTTGGCCATCAAACCCGCAGATGCTGCCGCCGCCTGCGGCGACCGTCTCCACGCCGAGCATGGGTGTCATGATTCTGACACCGTCTTTGACCGTTTCGTATGTGTATTGGAAGGGATGAGGCGGCGGATCGATGCGCGAAACGTCGGTGCTGGTGCCGCCCATGTCGAAGGCGATGGTCTTTTCGAGACCGGCTTGCTGCGCGACATGCGCGCAGCCGACCACGCCGCCTGCGGGACCGCTGAGGATCGTGTCCTTCCCCGCTACGGCGTTGGCGTCGATGAGGCCACCGTTACTCGTCATCAGGTGCAGCTTCGCTTCGGCCATGGAGCGGCGGAGTCGTGAGACGTAGTCGCGCAGGATGGGGGCCAGATAGGCATCCACGACGGTTGTGTCGGCGCGTGGAACGATGCGCTGTATGCGGCAGATGCGAGAGGACACGGACAGGTGCTCGAATCCTGCGTCGACGGCACGGGCGGCGATGAGCTCTTCGTGCCGAGGGTTTACGTGCGCGTGAAGCAGGCAGATCGCCAGCGTTTCGATGCCCGCGTCTTTGAGTACCGCGAGTTGCTCGCTTACCGTATCGAGGTCGGGTGGGCGGAGCACGTCGCCCGTCGCGGAGATGCGTTCGTCGATCTCGATGACGGTTTCGGTCAGCTCCGCTCGTTTTCGAATGTCGAGCTTGAAGAGGTGTGGGCGATCCTGGTAGCCGATCTTCAGGATGTCGGCGAAACCTTTGGTCGTGACCAATGCGACGCGCGCGCCTTTGCGCTCGAGCAGCGCATTGGTCGCTCGGGTGGTTCCGAGGCGTACCTCGACGGGGCCGATCGGATCGGTCAACCGAAGGCGCATCAAGCGGCGGATGGCCAGGATCGGTGCCTCTTCTCCGCTGCGGAGTTCGTACGCGAGACTCGCAGGTGATGACCAGGCGGACGGTGCGGTCGAAACGCCATCGACAAACGTTCGTGGATCAGTGAATGAGAAGGTGCCGGTCGTACCATCAAACGCGGCGATGTTCGAGACCAGTGGTGGTGCGTCGGGTGAAGTTGCGATCGATAGTCGGTAGCCGGTCCAGAAGTCGTCGGGGTCACCGATGCGACGGCGATCGCGAACGGTCAGGGTTGTCGAGCCGGCCTCGGCTACGCCCCGGACGACGCCGGAACTGAGGAGCTTGTGTGTGATGATGGTGCCGTCGGGCGTTCGCGCTACGGTATCGGTGAAGGTGCCGCCGACGTCGATGAAGAACTTCCAGGTCCGCATTCGCCTTCAGAATAGCGAATCGTGACAGGTCTCGCCATTCGCTTTTCAGCGACTACTGCTTGCCGTGACACTGCTTGAATTTCTTCCCGCTTCCACAAGGGCAGGGATCGTTTCGACCGACCTTGGGTGTCTCGCGTCGAATGGTCTCGACTTTTCCGTCGGTGTTCTGCGCACGCATGGCGGCTTCCTCGTCTCGGCTGACGGCGGTGAAACCCGCGCCGGTGGCATCCGCGTGTGATGTCGAAAGCGTTCTCTGTGTGGGCGTCTGGGGTGTATCCGAGCGGGCGGCGATCTTCACTTTGAAGACCACATCGGTCACGCGTTCGGCGATTCTGGCCCACATCTGCGCGAACAGGTCGCGCCCTTCGATGGCGAACTGGCTTTGGGGGTGGGTCTGATCGCCGCCGAGCGGGCGCTGCATGATGGCGTTCTTGAGGTGGTCCATCTCGAGCAGGTGGTCTTTCCAGGCCTGGTCGTAGAGTCGCAGGAGTATGAACTGCTCGAGGCGGGTGAGTTCATAGCGCAGCATCTCGCGCCCCTGCGCGAAGATGGCCTCCTTGAACTCGTCGTCTGAGGGTCCCGCTCCGATCGCATGGTCGAAGCGATCCTGGTTCCATGCCCGGCCAAAGCGCTGCTTCGCCCATTCGACGGCCTTGTCGCGGTCGTGCCCGACGACGTGCTCATCGACTTCTCGCCCGAGGCAATGGTCGAAGAACTCCTCGCTCAGTTTGATCAGGGATTCGCGAATCTCTTCAATCGGTCTGCCCTGCACCTGATCGATGTCCCAGCCTGCGTCGTACTTTTCGTTGGTCCACTCGACGAGGCGATGGACGGCGGCGGCTTGGTCGGTTCCTTCGCCGCCGAAGCTCCAGTCGAGGCACCACTCGACGGGAAAAGTGATTTCGCGGAGTCGATAGGCTGCTTGAACGCGCTCGTGGATGAGTTCGCCGACATCGTCTTTGCCGACCTCGATGAGTTCGTCGGCGTCGAGCTTGATGTTGAATTTGACGCGTGCCCACTCGGCCATCGCGCGCTGGGGATGATGGCGTTCGAGGAAGACGCGAATGCCACCGAGGTCGACGCTGTCGTAGTGGGTCTTGGCGGCCTCGCAGAGTACGTCCTCGATCTCCTGGGGGTCCATTTTTCGCATCTGGTTTTGCGTCATGGAGACGCGGTACACTTTGCGGGCCCACTGGAGCAGTCCACCGACGTCCCATTTGTTCGAGGGTTCCTCGGGATCGATGTATTCCCCGATCGACGTGCGAATCTGGTCGAGCGCTTCGTCCTTGGCTCTTCTGCGGATGCTGTCCTGGGCCGAGTCGAGGTCTTCGTCGTTGATGCTATCTTCGGCGATGACCAGATCGAGTTGGGTGCGGCACCATTCGACGATGCACGTACGGTGGTAGGTGCCGCTCAGGTAGAGATCGACGGCGGCGGCGACGGCGTTATCGATGGTTCCAAAGATCAGGCCTGGGAGGTCGCGTTCTTCGAGAATGCGCTGCCGTGCGGCGTAGAACTCCTTGCGCTGGAAGTCCATCGGCTCGTCCCACTCGAGCAGGTGTTTTCGGGTCGAGAAGTTGCGCTCTTCGACCTTTCGCTGCGCGCGCTCGATGCCTTTGGTGAGGCGTTTGTCCTCGAGACTGCTCCCTTCGGTGAAGCCCAGGCGCTCCATCATTTTGAGCATCCAGTCGGGCATGAAGAGCTTGAGGAGATCGTCCTGCAGCGAGAGTGAGAAACGGGAGGACCCCGGATCGCCTTGTCGTCCGGCTCGGCCGCGGAGCTGGTTGTCGATGCGGCGTGCCTCGTGGCGTTCGGTGCCGATGATGTGCAATCCGCAGGGAACGCTGAGCGGGCAGACGCGGCGCCCCAGCTCGGGGAATCGCGGATCGAGCTTTGGCTTGAAGCAGTGCGCACAGTTAGTCGCGGCGTCGTAGTCATCACATCGAATACAGCACTTGGTGATGCCCGTCGGATAGAGGGGGCTGGACTGGACACCTTCGGGCAATGACTCGGGCACGCGGCAGGTGGCGAAGACCACGCCTTCGCCGAGCTTGATGTCGGTACCGCGGCCGGCCATGTTCGTGGCGATCGTGACGTTTCCGAGCGGGGCCTTGTCGCGACCTTTTTCAGGAATGGAGCAGTATCCGGCTTTGGCCACGATTTCGGCTTCGCGTGCGTGGTTCTTGGCGTTGAGGACTTCGTGATCGATGCCGTACTTCCGGGTAAGGAGCTTGGAGAGTTTCTCCGAGTTTTCGACGCTGGTGGTTCCGACGAGAACGGGTCGACCGCGCGCCAGGTCCGCCATGGCTTCGTCATAGGTCTCGAGCATGAATCGGATGACGTTTCGATCGCCCAGCTCGGCGCTGTTGAACTGGCGTATCGCTTCATCGATCTTGCTCGTGTCTTCGCCCAGTTTCGTCTTGACCGGCTTGAGCGAAGCGAGGACATCGGCCAGGACGAACGGGTCGGCGGTTCGACCGCGGCGACGGACTTCGTGAATCTCTTCGACGATGGCATCGTACTTCTGTTCGGCGTCGCGATACATCTTGTCGTTGTGGTCGAGGCGATTAACGGGGCGGTTGGTGGGGATCTCGATAACGTCGAGTTTGTAGATCTTGTCGAATTCGTTCGCCTCGGTCAGTGCGGTACCGGTCATGCCGGCGCGGAGGAGATAGAGCTTGATGAAGTTCTGGATCGTGATCGTCGCGAGCGTTTGCGTTTCCTCCTTGACTTGGACGCGCTCCTTCGCTTCGCAGGCCTGGTGAAGGCCATCCGACCACTGTCGACCGTGCATGAGGCGACCAGTGAACGGATCGACGATGATGATCTGTCCGTCCTGCACGACGTAATCCTTGTCGCGCTGGTAGACCTTGTGCGCGCGGAGGGCGTTCTCGATCAGGTGAGGCCACTCCATGTTGGATCCGCTGTAAAGACTTCCGAGATCGAGCAGTTCCTGGGCGATGGTCACGCCTTCATGCGTGAGGGCGGCCTGTTTTCGTTCGGTCTGCACGATGAAGTACCGCCGGTACTGTTCGGACGGCGGAACCTTGAGGAACTCGTTCTCGAAAACCTGGATGGCCTCGACCTGGTCATCGGTGAGGAAGTCGGGGCCGAGCGTGGCGGCGCCGCGTGCATCGACGGCCTCGGACTCGCTAGGCGCCGCATCGACAGGTTCGACGCCCGGCTCGTCGCCGGCGGATGGGTCCTTCCGCTCGCGGAATCCGAGAATGTTCATGGCGTCGAGCAGCTTGGGGATGTTTCTCGCGTTTCCATCGAAGCGATCGACGGTGTTTCGGACCTTTCGATCCCACACCGCCTGCCGCCGCACCAAGTCTTCGGCAACGCTGTTGGCTCGCGGGTAGCGCGTCACGTCATCATCCGCCGGGCCGGAAATGATGAGCGGTGTGCGGGCTTCGTCGATCAGGATGGAGTCGACCTCGTCGACGATGACGTAATCGAGCCTCCCCTGGACCTGTTCGGCGAGGTGGGACTTCATGTTGTCGCGGAGGTAGTCGAAGCCGAATTCGCTATTGGTGCCGTAGGTGATGTCGCAACCATAGGCGTGGTGGCGAATCCCCTCTCGTCCGCCGGGATCGACCATGGCCTGGATGTATCCGACGGAGGCGCCGAGGAGCGCGAAGATCGGTTCGGCGAACTGTGCGTCGCGCTGAACGAGGTAGTCGTTGACGGTGATGATGTGGACCTTTCGGCCACAGAGGAAGTTCACGAACGCGGCGAGGTGGCAGACGATCGTCTTTCCCTCTCCGGTCTTCATCTCTGCGATCGTGCCCTCGAACAGGACGCGTCCGCCGATCAACTGGCAATCGAAGTGGCGGTGGTTTTGCGCCCGGCGCGACGCCTCGCGCAGTAGTGCAAACGCCTCGGGAAGGACGCCCTCGCGATCGAGGTCCTCGGTCATCTTGGCGTTTCGCTTGCGATACTCACCGCGATAATGCTCTTCGAGGCGTTGCGGCGGTTCGAGCCCGTACCACCATTCGTGAAGGGGGTTCGCGATGTCGGCGGCGTGCTGCTTGAGCGTTCCAGCGCGTTCGAGCAGATCGCGGCCGAGTTCGAGGTGGAGGTCGCGAAGCGTGGATTCGCGTTGTTCTTCCGGGAGATCCTCGATGGGCTGATCGGCGAGACGTCGCTGGAGGCGATCGTCGTAGTCCCCGCGAAGGTCCTGCTCCAGGTTGTTGACCGGTGCGACTTGGCGCCGATAGCCCTTGAGCAATCGGTCGTTACGTGTGCCGAATATCTTTCGCGGCAGCCCTTTGACACTCCGGTAGGCGCCGGAAGCAACTTCAATCACGGACATGACAAGACCTCGGTGCGGTTTTCGTAGATCAACAGCTTTTTCGAAACGAACTCAGAGACGGAGCGAGCGGTACCGCTAGGGTCCGTACAGACCTCCGATGCGCACCACGGTAATCTCGGTCATGCGGTCGATCTTCGCTTGGGTGGCGAGTGTGGGGCAAGTTCGGACAGGAACGGTCGGTTCGCCATTCGCAAAGCAGGCGGCACGCAACGCAGCGGTCGAGGCGACATCGACAATGGGCGCCCATTGCGTGACATTGGATGCGGTGCGCCCGAGCCCGGCTTTGAGTTTCCCAGGATGTGTTCGCAGCCCCGTAACCGTCGGGAGCACAAGGGCGGCGAGCCCGAGCTGCGCGGCAAAGGCGGCGGCGCAAGCGCGCCCGAACGGACTGGCAACGTTCTCAAGGTGCATGCGAGGGATTATACAGACTGGCGGCCGCGACGAAAGTGGTGATGCCCACCCGGCGCAGGCGGGAACGGTCATGACCGTTTCCCAGCCCCGCGCAGCGGCGCCGCCGCAACGGACGGCGCCCCACTTTCCACCCCTGGTTGAGCGCTCCGGCAGGCTAGAGTCCGATGCGCCGCCGTGCGACGGCCATCGCCGCCAAACCGAAGAACGAGCCGAACAAGCTCATGATCATGCCCAGGCCACAAAGCGCCGGCGTGGGGCGCTGGGCTGCACTGTCGGGAATCGGCTGCCCCGGCGTTGGATCGGTGGGGACGCCACCGTCCGGCGGAAGTATCGTCCCCGCCGGCACCACGAGAATCCTCACGGGGCCCGCGGTGTCACTTTCGCCCTCACCCGCACCGGGCGCCTCGGTCACCGTCAGCGAGACCAGGAAGGTTCCGACCTCGGTGAAACTCTTGATCGGAGCCACCGTGTCATTGATCGTCTCGGTTCCGCCCTGAGCGTTTTCGATCGTCCATTCGAATTCCAGCGCGTCATCGTTGGGATCGAAAGAGAGCGAACCATCCAGCGTCAGCGTACATGGCACCGCACAGGCGGCCGGTAGTGTCGCAATATGAGCGACGGGCGCGACGTTACCGGGGTCGAGCTTCACCTTGACCAGTAGGGTAGCGGTGTCATTCGCGCCACGATCGTCGGTTACGGTCAACGTGACGATAAAGCCGGTGGCACCGCTGGGCTTGGTGAACGTATGCGTGACGACTTCGCCGGTCTCATTCCGGCTCCCGTCGCCGAAGTTCCAGACATAGGTGACAATCTCGCCATCGAAATCGCCCGACTTCGACGCATCAAACGTGAACTCGGTGAAGTTCTGGATTCCCTCGTCCGGATCGACCTCGAACACCGCCGAGGGATTGATGTTCCCCGTAACGACGACCTTCTCGCCCGTCCATGCCGTGGTCGCGCCGTGCTCATCCTTCAGAACAGCCGTCGGCTGATACGTACCGGGCACATTGTAGGTATGGGTCGTCGCACCGGCCTTGTTGACACCACCGACCGGAAGGTTGAGGCTGGTTGCTCCGTCGCCCCAGGTCCAATCGATCGTCATCGTGTTTTCGTCGGCATCGGTAGAGCCGCTCGCGTCGAACTGGACCGCCAACGGCGCCGGCCCGGTCAACGGCTTGACCTCGACCAATGGGACCGGGCGGGTGTTCCCGACGAGAATCTCGACGGTGGTCTGTCCGACCGCCCCGCCGCTATCCGTCACCGTCAACTCCGCGACAAAGGTACAAGGATTCGCCGGCGTGCATTCGGTATCGTCCGCGCGCTTCGAGTAAAAGTGCTCGGTCTCGATCAACACGCCGGGCGTCGCGGCGTCATTGGCAGTCTTTCCGTCGCCGAAAGCCCACTGGTAGATCAAATCTTCGGTGTCCGTTTCCTTGTCGGCGGAGTCCTTGCCGCTGAACTTGACCGTCAACGGCGGTGGCCCGCTGTTGGGAATCGCACGAATCTTCGCTGTCGGCGAGTTGTTCACCACGATGATGTCTTGCGACACCTCGTCAAAGCGCGTCGTACGCGGATTGGTCGCACGGAGTACAACCGTAAACGTCGCCGCATCGTCGAACGTGTGCGTGACCTGTGCACCGACCACCTTGGGACTACCGTCACCGAAGTCCCACTCGTACTGGAGCGGTTCGTTGTTCGGATCGGTCGAACGGCGCGCGTCAAACTCCACCTCGAGCGGCGGAGGACCCGAGAACACCGACGCGTCGATGCGTGCGGTCGGCCCCTCCGAAATCCGTTCATCCGTCAGAACGACACCCTGGCTCTTCGCCGTCAGACCGGTCGTCGTGAAGGTAAAGGTATCGCCCTGGGCAAACGCCACAGCGCCCTTGGTGATCTCGAATTCCACCTCGCCGCCCGGCGATTTGTACACCGTGTCGGTTTTGGCGACCCACGTCGCGGGGACCGTCTCGCCGACCCGTTCGGGCTGTGACAGCGTGCTGTTGACCTGCCACTCGATGCCGTTGGGATCGGTGCACTTGACCTTCCAGGTCTCAGAACGAGCCTTATCGTCCGTATGACTCGCGTCCGCGTCGATCGCAACCTTCTGAACCGCTAGCGATCCGTCGCCCTTGTTGCCCGGACTGGGCTGCGCCGAAGTGGCGTACGACTCCACCCCGTCCGCACCGGGACCGGGAACCAGCTTCGCGAAGAAGAAATAGCGCCCGTCTGCGAAACCCCTGGTGTCCCAGTCAAGGCTCATCATGGCCGTGCCGGACGATCTCTTGTTGATCTCGCCGATCTTCTTGGCGCCACCCGTACCGAAGGAAATATCATCCTCCGAACGCGGCGTAACGAAGAGTTCGACCGTCGTACCGCCGTAGACATCCGTCACGTCAAACCGAACCT
The DNA here is from genome assembly GCA_029260135.1 of Phycisphaerae bacterium. Lineage (GTDB taxonomy): Bacteria > Planctomycetota > Phycisphaerae > UBA1845 > UBA1845 > OFTM174. Next base: position 33,122 of record JAJDDV010000081.1, read on the forward strand.
GATACTTCGAGCCGACCGTCTCGCCGCCCGGCGGCTGCACAAAACGCAAACTCGGAATGTTGGTGGGAACCCAGGTCAACGTCACACGCACGGAACCATCGCCGTCCGGTTCGATGTTGCTGATGTCGAGCCCGGTCCACTGATCCTGGCCATACCAGGTCGCCGACGGGTTCGTCCGGAAGTTGAACTCCGTCGTCCCGGTCGACCCAGGCCACACATCGCCGGTGTCGCCGCCGTTTCCGTTGGACGTACACGCCTCGAGCTGATTGAGTCCGTCAGCCTGGACGATCGTGTAGCTCCAAGGGGGTGTACGCTGCTGGAGCGGAAGGCCTTCGGGATTGGCCTGCACATCTGTATGGAGGATGAGTAGACCCTCGCCGGGCAATCCGCCATCGACACGAGGTTCATCGAATCCACTTCCGGCCGACCAGAGCCAATAGCGCTCGCGCGATCGCTCCGGGTTCTGCAGATAGTAATAGCTATCGTCGCGAACGAACTCCGCCGGAGGAAGCGTCAATGTGGACTCGACACCGGGCGTCAAGATGGTCGTCAGATCGACGGGTTCGACCCAGGACGTACACCTCTGCGCCTTGAGAATCGGAATCGAGTGGACAAGACCACCACCTTCGCTGCCGCCGGCCATCAAATCCCAGCGACCGATCGGACAGTTCTCTTCGTCAAGACCGAAAGTGAAATAATCGTAGTCGTAGAGATCCGGAAAGCCCTCCCACGTGTGGCCGTACTCGTGCGCGGCGTAAACAACCTCTGAAGGCGGAAGATTCTCACACCCCGCACAGGTTACCAGGTCGTGGAAGAACAGGTTGTTGCTCAGGTGCACCTCGCTCGCATCGAACGAACCTCCACCCCAGTCGGGATACATGAACGCCGAATCATCGTTGTCTTCGTTGTGTACCGGGTAGTAACGCGGGGCCAGCGGGAACAACTGGCCGTCTTCCACGTCCGTATAGGATCCAGGTGGTACGATGACTATTCCCGACACAAATCCCTCGGCTTCGATGGCCTTGGATTCTCCCGTTTTCGGGTCGCTTCGAGTCACGTTGTTGGCGCCGCTGCCGGCCCAGCACATGTGCGCTTCCATTGAGGCCGTGTCGCGGAAGTCGTCCCAGTCGACGGAGGGATCGAGCGCCTCGATGACATCCTCCAACAAGCGCTGCCGGTTGAACGGATAGGTCGAGTTAGTCCCATCGTTCGGCGTAAATGCGAGTCCATCGTTGGTATAGTTCTCGGATTGGACAGGACGAACCGCCCCCTGATCGATCATGCCGTTGAGGTTGTAATCGCGAAAGCCCAATCCCAGACCGCCCTCGGTACAGAATTGCCCCGACCCGCAGTCGGCGTCGGTGGCACATTTCGCGCTACCGGTCCCCGTGCAACGCCTGGGGCTGGCATAGGGGTGCAGACGGTGATTCTCCCTCTCCCACTGGTGCGCAACCGTCGGGCTGCCTCCGTCCGTCCGCCAGGTCAGCCACTCCGTGATCAGTGCATTGCCTGCGTCGAAACCCTTCTCGCCGTGAATGTTGACGGCGTAGGGGCCCGCGGCCACTTTCCAACCGTCGGGCGAGTGTAGCGAGTTCGGCGTGTGAGGCCCAAGATCCAGACCGGAGATGGCCAGATAGGGCTCCGGCACACCCGCTCTCAGAACTGCGAAGTTGGCAAAATCTGAACTCGGTGACGTAATCTCGCCGAGGCGCTTGTCTCCAGCGTGGTGATACTTCGACGAGGCCAGATCATCATGCTCGACCCACCCGTCGAAAAACCCGAACCGCTCTTCCGGAAGAATCGGTTCGGGGAAGCCCGTACCTCCACCCGAGAAAAAGCGCGTTGGGTCCGCCGTCGTTCCGTTTCCACGACCATCCCACCCACCTGCACTCGCAGCAAAGGTGATTCTCGCAGGATCGCCACCTGCGGAAGGGCCGGAATCCTCCGGATTAAATGGGACCATAATGGGACAGTTTGCACTTGGACTTCGGCCGCTTCCGCCCGGCCATGGCGGCGGGGCGGACCCGTAGCGGTCATCCCACCATTGGTCGAACCAATTCCTTTCATCGACCGGTGCAAAACCGTATCGCGCGCCGGGCTTGGGCGTGGGGCGCGACTCCAGCCCGCGTTGCCACATCTTCGTATCGAAGCTATTGACGAACACATCCGGAGGATCATAGAAACCGTTTCCGGTCCTTCGAATGAGCGCTTCCACGTCACCGGGATAGTTGTCGCGAATATACTCTTCGGTGACCGCGACCCATCCGGCACCTGTCAGGCGCCAACGGACCATGAAATCCTCGAATGGCTCCACGGCATTGCAGCTTCCGTCGTCATCCGCGTCGAAATATTCACAGCACTCGTCCGCCGTTCCGCAAGAGACGCCATCGACCCCCCAGATGCATCCTGCCGGCTCGTCCACACCGGTGTTGTCATTGGTACCGGTACAACATTCCGGTAGAACCAGGGCGGGAACGTCGTCGGACAGCAGCGGGACACAGTTGCTCGGCCGGCAAAAACCGGAGAGGCAAACCCCCACGGAGGTGGGAGCACCGCTCGTATCGACGGGACCGCAGTCAGTGTCCATGACGCAGGGAACGCGCACGGGACGTGGGCAACGTCCATTGTTGGTGCAGACATTGTCTCCGTTCCAGTCAATGCACTCCTGGGGCAGGTCGCCGCAGCCGGGCCTGCTGCAACCACGCGGACCACTCCCCGGCGGATCGCCACAGACCATCTTGTCCGAGCAATCATCATCGGTCGCGCACGACACCTCGCTGCCCACCACATCGCAGTACCTATACGAACTGCGATCGGCGCAGTCGGCATCCGACAAGCAGCCCGTGGTCGCGCCTGCCGCCGTGGGATCGTACGCTCCCGAGTAGTCTCGACATCGTCCGCCGCGAATCTGCTTTCCGTCGGGACAGGTCTGGCGATACTTGAGATCGTTGTCGCAGACCTGGAACACACAAATCCCCACGCAGCCGTTCGGCCCACTGCAGATCCTGTCGTTCTTTTCGTCCAGCCCGTCCCATCGACCATCCCCATCCAGGTCGACGAATCGTTCGCCGGGCGTCCAGACGTCATCGCCGACGGCGGCGGTATCATCCAGCCCCACCTGACGGAGCGACGGAAACGCCGTGCGCGAGTTTCCCACGAAGTCATGGATGATCAGAGAACCACATCGTAAGATCGTGAAGTCCACATCAGCATCGCTGTCCGTTCCTACGCCACAAGACTCCTCCCCTGTGCCATAGGAACGCGAGTCCGACGGATTTGGCGGCAGACGATTCGGCGCGCTCGGACCGCTCGGTTCGAACACCCAGGGCAGCGTCACCCAGCCGAACGTCTGGCCGGAAACCGTCACGTCGCCGTAGCTGACCTCCTCCCAGTATTCGGCGAACGAGTTGATGGAGGGATCGATCCTGTCGAAGTACTCGCGATTGATCAGTGAGACGTTGGGCAACCCTCCCGGAGGAAGACCGGGGGTGCCATCGTTCGCGAACGCCTTCGGCGAGTGCGCGAGCATGACCGCGAACTTGCGCTCCTCGGCACCGGCTCGCTCGACGCTGACCAGCGAAGCGGTCAAGGCCGTCAGCGCGACCAATGCAAAGAGACGGGTTGTTACGTTCCAGTTCCGACGCAGTTTCATGGGTTTGCCGCTCCCTTCGGGTGCCTGCTCAGACAGCCGCTACCACGCGACCATGAGCGATCCCGGTCCAATCAGTCAAGCACGGGCAAAACGCTCTTGCGGGGGTGGGTGTGGCTCCGTCGGTCTCGCTCACCCCAACGATGAAGACCGCGCAAGGAATCCCACACCAATAGGGATGGGCGATGATCTAACCGATCGCCGCAGGTGACTCGGCGCTGGCCACCGCCTTCCCCAACATCCCAGCATATCCGTTGCGGGAAGGCGAACGGACTCGTATGGGTGCCGTCCTCCCGCGGTCAATCGTATCGCTGAAAACAGGTGTCTGTCAACCGAAGAAGGGTCGGTAAACCGCAGCGCAGGCGCCAGGAAGGGCATTATCGGGTCCGCCGACAGGACCGATCGAAATGACCGGCGATATCGCGACAAACCCGGGCGACAAAACCACCGCAAGACGCGACGGCGTCGCAACACGATCAGGCTAAGGCGCGTCGACCACCTGAATCTTGGGGCTGGACACCGTGTCGCTGGGAAGCGTGATAATCCGGTCGAGTTGTCCAAAGAGGACCGTGTCCTCTATGGATAGCCCCGAGTCGGTCACCGACACGCCAATCTCATATTCCCCCGCGGGGAGTCCGTCCGAAAGGAAGAAGCCGGCGCCGGTTGTACCATCGCCGGTGTCTATCGTGGTGCCCAGCAGCTCGGGCGAATCAGACCGCGAATCGCCCGGCGAGAAGTAGAACAGTCGCCAGTGAATGTCGCCGACCGGCACCCCGGTATCGAACGTGACCACGACGGGTGCCCCGGCTACCACCTCTGTCACGGCCTCGGCGGGCTGAACAAAGGAGGGCACCGGCAGGCTTTGAACCTCGATAACCCCGGTACTCTGGGTCGTCTGCACCTGGCCGTTGACTGTCAGCGAGAGTCCGACCCGGAAGAATCCACCGCCCGACGCCGTCGGATCAAACTGGAACTGAAGGCTCTCTCCGGAAACGCGAAGATCCGTCGAGACGGCGACGCGATCGCCGATCTCGATGGCATCCGGGCTGCTATTCTCGACCGGAACGAAGAAGCCCGAAAGCGACTCCGGCGTTCCCGTGACCGAGTACAGCACCGAAATGGGTGGATCCCCCGCGGACAGGGAAACGTTGCTCGTGTATCCGATGATCTGTGCGGAGACCGTCTCCGAGCCGTCAGGCGGCGTCGTGCCATTGTCGTCAGGGTCGGGATCTGGGGTCGTGGTCGGGCAACCCGCCAGGAACACCGGAAAAACCGCTCCAAGAAGCAGGGCCAAGCGACGCCGACCCAATGCCGATTCAGAATCCAAGCGCTTTGTCACATTCATCGTGCTGACGACTCCAAAGTCCGGGTTTGCCTATCTCCTTATACCGACGAACCAAGCGACCGGTCAACCGAGCCGCCACCAAGGATCGCCCCAGGTACTTCCGCCGCCCACCCTCCGGCCTCCGGCGTTAAGCATTGCCCGAACCGCATCGCCGGACCTAGAATGCGACTCGGCTCTCCGGCAGATATCGACGCGACCGAAGTCGCGATGCCGTGACATGGTCCTTGCCCCCATACGACAACGCAGCCTGCCCGATGTCCCCTGACGCAAAAGTGCCTGTGACCGGTCGAAACGTGCTCGTCGTGGGTCTGGGTCGCTTCGGCGGCGGGGTCGGCGTGACCCGATGGCTCGCCGCCGCCGGCGCATCCGTCACCGTAACGGACCAGGCCGACGCCGAGTCGCTGGCGGCATCGATCGATGCCGTGTCCGATGTCGATGTCACGCTCGAGCTGGGTGGGCATGATCTCCGCCTGCTCGATCACGCCGACCTCGTGGTCATCAATCCCGCTGTCGACAAACGACATTCTGAGCTATTTCAAACGATTCAACGCCGCGGCATCGAATGGACCACCGAGGCGAACCTCTTCTGCGAGCGATGCCCCGCCCCGGTCATCGCGGTCACGGGATCCTATGGTAAGAGCACGACAGCGGTCATGCTCGCCGGCGCGTTGGAACGCTGTCACCAGACAGCGGCCTACACCGGCGTATACCTCGGCGGCAATATCGGTCGATCGCTTCTCCCCGAGCTCGAGTCCATCGAGCCAACCGCCGTGGTCGTCATGGAATTGTCCAGCGCGCAGCTCGAGGACATGCCTCGCATCAACTGGCATCCTTCGATCGCGGTCATCACGAGCCTGGCCCCGCACCATCTGGACCGATATGGCGCGTACGCCGACTACATCAACACCAAGCTCAACGTGCTCGGAACCGCGCCCGGTGCCCAGACCGTCATCGCCGGTCACCTCGAACCCGCGGCGGAACAGTTCCTTCAAGAACGCGCAGCCGATCGTGCGATTGCGCTCGTCCGCGCCGGGCAACCCCAGCCCCCCATCCAACTTCGCGTACCCGGTGCGCATAACCAAGCCAACGCCGACTGTGTGATGAGGGTCTGCCGACACCTGAACCTGGAGGAGTCGTCGGTTCGTGAGGCACTGGGCTCCTTCAGCGGCTTACCTCACCGCATGGAGCACGTACGCACACTCGACGGCGTCCGGTACTTTGACGACTCGAAATCCACGTCGCCCGCCAACACGATCACGGCCCTCGAATCCTGCGACGGCCCGGTTATCGCCATTGTCGGCGGACAGGACAAAAGCGAAGACCTCAGCGAGTGTGCAGTTGCACTGGCGCGGTCCTGTCGAACGATGATGACCGTCGGTGAATCGGGGCCGCGCTTGGCCGAATCCGTTCGGAGCCATTCTGTGAGGCACCCAGGCCTCGTGATTCAAGAGGCTGCCAGCGTGACGGCAGCTGTAAACCGAGTCCATGAGATGGCAGCCCCCGGCGACATCGTTCTCCTCTCACCCGGTGCGCCGAGCTACGATGCTTACCCCAACTTCGTTGCGCGAGGGGAAGACTTCGCGCGCGCGGTTCGTGCGTTGTAGCAACAATCTCCCTGCCCACCGCGCCGGCTCATTTCTGATCGGCAAAGTCAATCGCGTCATTACAGAACCGGTCACGGCGCAGAAACGCCCGAAGGGCTTCGATGATGATACCACCCGCCGTTACGAGCAGCGCCGTTCCCACCACAAACAGCAGAATCCGATTCTGATTCCAGAATCCTACCAGGTTTTGGATGAGCGCCGTCAACGTACTGACGAGCATGAAGACCATGGGAATGCCGGTGTACAACGGGTTGCGACCACGCTGATGGAGATAGAGCGAGGCAACGAGCAACGCCAGCCCGGCCAGAAGTTGATTCGTCGTGCCAAAGAGCGACCACAGAATCAGGCCCGCCGGCTTCATCTTTCCGGTTGCGGCGTCTGGAATCTCGTAGAACGCGAAGAACCCAATGGCCGCCACCGCAATTCCCGTCGCAAGAAATCGATTCTCCAGTAGCTTCAAGCGAACCGACGCCCCGATTTCCGATACGTTGAACCGCAGCAAGCGCGTGGCGGAATCAAGCGTCGTCAACGCAAACGAAACCACGACCACCGCGATAAACGCCGTCGCCAGATCGCGATCGACACCCAGCGCACCGATAAACCGACTGCTTCCCTGAATGAACGCACCGAGCTTGGTGGCCAGGCTCGCCTGAATCGTCGCCCAGTCGGCATACGCGCTGTACCAGGCGTCGCCGCTCTCGAACCCTGCGGTACACGCAAGGACCGCCAGAAGACCCAGGAGCGACTCTCCGATCATCCCGCCGAACGCCACGAACCGCGCGTCGGTTTCGCGGTCGATCTGTTTCGCCGTCGTTCCCGACGAGACCAGTGAGTGAAACCCGCTGGCGGCACCGCACGCAATAATGATGAAAACGAACGGGAACATCGACGGCGCACCGGTCGGATGAGGATTGATCGCCGGGGCAACAAACGTCGGCCCGAGAACGAAGAACCCGCCGTACGTCGCCAGCAAACCCAAGTAGAGCAGCAGCGAATTCAGAAAGTCGCGTGCCTGAAGAAGACTCCACACCGGAAGTACCGACGCCAGGAACGCGTAGCCGAGCAGGATCCACGTCCAACCGGTCGGGTGGGGCCACTGCGCCGGATCGAGCCCCAGTGTCGGCCATCGTGTGCCCAACCATACAAACAACAGCATCAGCACGAACCCGACCAACGTGGTACGACCCAGCGGGAAACTCCGCTTGTACAGCAGGTATCCCATGATCATCGCCAGAATCATGAGCGACCCCGACGGCAGAACCGCCGAGGGAAACGACGTCGTCGCCGCCGCCAGATTGTTCGGATCAAAGTCGGGACCGACCTGAAACAACCGCGCGATGATGTAAACGAACACGCCCATCGCCAGTGCGACGCCGAAGAAAATGAGCGCCAGAAACAGCAGCTTGGCACGAGGACCGATGACACCCTCGGCCACCTTGCCGATCGACAGACCCTTGGCTCGCATGGACACGACCAAGGCGCTGAAGTCGTGTACGCACCCGACGAGCACAGCCCCCAAAACCACCCACAGCATGGCCGGAACCCACCCCCAAATCACCGCCACCGCAGGACCCAGCATCGGCGCCAGCCCCGTGATGGAGGCGTAATGGTGCCCGAACAAGACGAAACGGTTCGTCGGGAGGTAGTCGATACCGTCGCGCAACGTGTGAGCCGGCGTCACCCGATTCGCGTCCAGCCGAAACAACCTTGTCGCAAGGAACCGCCCGTAGAGCAGATAGCCCAGCGCGTAGAGAATGAAACAACCAACGACCGCCACCAGTGGATTCATCGCGGAGAATTGTAGAGCCAAGACCGGCGATTGTCAGCGCACTCGCAATGACCCAATCGCTTGGGCGTTGTCGCTGTGCTCCGGCGGGTGCGCTTGTCAACGGGACGTCTTTCGGGTATTGGCACCGTCCGGAACACAACGCCGTCGCCGATGCGGATTGATGAGCTTGACGCTATCCACCCGCCGGTTCGCGCGCTCGTAGCTCAGTCGGATAGAGCACCGGTTTCCTAAACCGGGGGTCGCAGGTTCGAATCCTGCCGGGCGCATTCACTTCTCACGCCAGAAAAATGAAGACCCTGCAACGTAGCGCCGCAGCTACACAATCTGACAACATCATCGATCCACACGTCCAAGACACATCTCGATGGCTCGTGCCGCGGTCCAGTTTGCATCGCCGACAAACACACCCTACCTTTCAGAAAACTGTGGAGACCAAGCCCATGCGACGATCCTCTCGCTTCCTGACCGCGGCCGCCCTCGTCACAGCCTGCCATCCCATGGGGGCGGTGGCATCCGACCTTTGGCACGACCTTCAACAAGGCCCCCACGGCGTCGGCTTCCAATGGATTCAGACGGAAGATCCATCGAGGACGTTTCAAGGAAATGGACGCCCCATCAAGATCTACCTCTGGTATCCGACCGCCCAAAGCGACCGCCCGTCCATGCGCTTCCGAGACTACGTCGGCGTCACGGCGTTGGACTACGGCCCCGATTCCAGGGTGAAGATCGGTTCCGAGCGAATGGAACCGTCACTGCCCATCGCCGCTGCACTCTCTGAGCAAGGCGTCGCGCGCGTGATGGACATGACCCTGCGCGCCGTTCGCGAGGCGACACCCACCGACCAGAAATCTCCGCTCATCGTCTTTGGTCAGGGCATCGATTTCGAGTCGCCCGTCACGCACGTCGTTCTTTGCGAGTACCTCGCCAGCCACGGATTCGTCGTGGCGACCAACCCTTTGCTCGGCGTTCACTCGCGCCTGTCCGGGGTGGATGTCCTCGGTATCGAGGCGCAGGTCCGGGACCTGGAGTTCACCTGGGGATGGGCTCGCCAACGGCCCTTCGTCGACGGAGCCCGAACCGGACTGGCTGGTTTCGATCTCGGCGGAATGTCCACGCTTCTCATGCAAATGAGAAACCCCCAGGTCAAAGCCCTGGCCACACTCGATTCCGGAATTCTGTTCGGAGCCAGTCCGGGCGTTCCCCATGCATCACCGGACTACGATCCCAGCCGCTTGCGCGTACCGTGGCTTCACATGATCTCGGCCAGCTATATCCGCCGAGACCTGCCCGACCTGGACACCCGATCCCTCTTCGCCAAAGCGAAATACTCCGATTCCTACCTCGTCTGGATCGATGACGTCGAACATCCTAACTTTACCGGCTACTCGATGATGGACCTCGACCGACCGCTCCGTCATTGGCGACCGTTCAGCAAGAACGCCAAACCGGCCTACGAAACCGTCTGCCGCTATGTCCGAAACTTCTTCGACGCCCACCTCAAATCAGATCCGTCCGCGCGGACCTTTCTCGAAAAAGACCCCAAGGACCATGCGCCACCCGGCGTCACACTCTATCTGAAGAAGAAGAAAGGCGCCTCGTCCGTTCCGCCCACCGTCGACGACCTGCTCAACACCTTCTTCGAGAATGGGCTGCAGGCGGCGCTCATCCACGCGAAGTCCCACCCGGCCGATGAAGGGATCATCAACCTGGCCGCGTACAAACTCCTCCGCTGGGGAGACCTGGCCTCGGCACTGGAACTGTTTAAGCTCAACGCCAGCCTCTATCCCGAATCGTCCAACGTCCACGACAGCCTCGGCGACGGCCACGCCGAAAGAGGCGAAATCGATGCCGCGATGCAAGCCTACAAGAAGGCCGTGGTGCTAGACCCCAAGGCCCAACATTCCAAGCGGAAACTCGACCGGCTCGAAGGCCGCCTAAGGTAGTCGCCCGATTCGCGACGTGCTTGTCAACGCGGCCCCAACGCCCAACTGGCGTCGACCACTACCCATTGACCCTGGATTGTGCCACGAGCGGTGAATCACGGTCGCTCCGCCGCCGCTGATACGCCGCCAGCGTTTCCGTCACCAAAGCTGCGTTCCGCCCGATGATCCCGAACTCCAACCAGAGGACGGCGAAATGAGCGATCAGCGTCGCGCACGTGGCCAACAAATGCCAGGTATGACCCTCACCGCTGCGGAACACCTCCGCCCCCGTAGCGATCACCGTCACCATCAAAACGATCAGCATTCCCAGGCAACGCATCCACGCTTTCTTGAGCGACTTGGACCTCTCAATCGGCTCCATCTCCATCCGCCCCAGATGCACGGCCTGTACGATCATCTTCCCCGTTACGGTCAGATACGTGAAGCAGACGACCTGAATCAGGCAGCTCAGAAGAAGCGTGAGAACCGCGAGCAGAACGTGACGATCCGGCCCCAACGCCACCGCGAACAACCCCGCGGCAGCACTTCCCAGCAGGAGGAGCAATTGGGAAACAGCCAAACTGACGAAGATGCGGGGCATGGATTCGCATGAACGGACCGACGACGAAGTCGGGTGCGAGGCTTGAGACGGACCCCGCGGCGCCCCTATCCGCCCGTGCTCGATCCGGGTGCCCTTCCCGCGCTGCTCAACTCACGTACGCGCCGAGCCGCGTGTCGAACATTGCTCGGGTGATCCGTCTCGTGCTCGATGACCTTCTGATACAGCTCCAAGGAGCGCGCCCGGTCGTGCAAACGCTCGTCATATACCACGGCCGCCTGAAACCGCGCCGGGTGGGGCGTGCTGGGATCCCATGTAAACGCCCGCTCGTACCATCGCACAGCGAGCTGCTCCTGACCCTTCAGATAGGCGCTGTGGATTTCCCCCAAGTAAAACGCCGCGTCATCGACCTTGTCGCTCGTGCCGTACTGGTCGATCAACTGGCGAAACACACGCCCGGCTTCGACCATCCGATCCGTTCGGTAGACCGCCGGAACGCCATGACCGCCGCGGCGCATCAAGTCCAGCCCCTTCAAATACAGCGCATCCGCCTCCGGAACCGACGCGTCCGATCGAATCGCCTCGGTCGGAACTTCCGCGTCAAGGAGATACAGAAACTGCTTGACTCTCCCCAGACCGCCCAGTTCAAACGACGCCCATTCCGCCTTCGCCGCATAGCCCTTTGTGACGTAATAGTCCCGAAGCTGATGGAGCAACCGGTGATACTGGCTCCGATGCGAGACCAGCGCCTCCACGAGGTCCACCTCGCCCGCGTCAAGCTGGATCAGGTCGATCCCCGTCAGCGTCTCAGGATAGACCACCGTCGGCCCATCGGGCCCGCCCAGTTTCGCCACGCGACCGCTCGAGTCGCATCCGGCGGCCGACAGACCGAAGACCAAACATCCGACCGCAACACCGCCGCCTATCGTTATGCGCACCATGACATCCCCTTGCCTACCACTGCGCCTCTTCAAACGCACCCAACCGCGGCGCAGCCTTTGCCGGTCGGGCTTTGAGAATCGCATTCGCCAACACCATATCCGACTTCATCGTGACTTTCAGGTTTGTGCGGTCGGATTTCACAATGGAGACGGCGTGTCCCGACATCTCAACCACCTGAGCATCGTCGGTCGTCTCACCCGCCCCGTCACCGAGGCGTTTGTACGCATCGACCAGAACATCCTTCCGAAACACCTGCGGGGTCTGTGCCTCATACAATCCGGCTCTGGACGCTGTCGTCTCAATCACGCCCGCGTCACTCACGCGCTTGATCGTACCCGTAAGGGGCGACGCGAGAATGGCCGCACCCGTCTTCACCGCCTCGGCAAAAACGCGATCGATCATCTCCGCGGTCACGCACGGGCGTGCGGCGTCGTGAACGGCGACATAGGACGCATCGTCCGACACCACCTTCAGCGCCGCCGCCACCGTATCGCTGCGCCGCGCGCCACCCTCCACCAGTTTGACGCCCATAAACCCGAGATTCGCACCGTAGGACGACTTCATCTCGCCCATATCCTCCGGCGCCACCGCGAGAATGGTCTGACACACATCCTTCCGGCCGATGAAGTGCTCGACCGATCGCAGAAAGACAGGACGACCGTCAAGCTTCGCGAACGTCTTCTTCTCCGCGCCGCCGAACCGTTCCGCCTTCCCCGCCGCCGGAATCACCACTGCAAACTTCGACATCCTCTCGCTCTCTCCGCCCGACGCTTTACAACGCCGTACACCGCCAAACCGACCCGATGATCGCTCAAACCTTCTGGTGCCGGCGACGCTCGTTGGAAGCCGCACCCTCCGCCCGCCCGAAGATCATCCGACCGGCCGACGTCTGAAGAACGCTCGTCACCGTGAGCGTCACAATATCGCCCACACGCTCCCGCGCTCCTTCCGCAACAACCATCGTTCCGTCATCGAGATACCCGACACCCTGGCCCGATTCCTCACCCGGCCGGATCACCTTTACCTGCAGCGGTTCACCCGGCAACACGACCGGCTTCAGCGCATTCGCAAGGTCGTTGATGTTGATCACCGTCACACCGCGAAGTTTCGCGATCTTGTTCAGGTTGTAGTCATTCGTGGCGACCTTACCGCCGAGCTGCAAAGCCAGATCCACCAGCATCTCGTCGACGCCCGCATCCGCAGCCGCGCGGTCGGGAACAACGTCGAGGATATTGATGTCCACGTTCTCGTTGCCCTGAAGCTTGTTGAGCATATCCAGCCCGCGGCGTCCGCGACTTCGCTTCAACTTGTCCGAACTGTCCGCAATCGTCTGGAGTTCTTGGAGCACGAAGCGAGGAATGATCAACTCCGCCGCAATCAAATGTGTATTCGCGATGTCGGCGATACGACCGTCAACGATGACCGACGTATCCAGAACCAGCGGCTGGCTGCCCTTCGTCTCCTTCGAGAACTCGACATACGGAACCACGAATCGCACGTCGTCCTTCGTCTGCAAAACGAAGCTCACCGCCAGGTAGCAGCAGACGACACCAATACCTAGCTTCAGCGCACCGACCATCGAAACCTGCGTCGCCGTCAACGACCCTGGGACGTTCGTCCCACCCACCAGATCGATGATCAACGCCAGCCCGTACGCGACGACCATGCCCACCATGAGCCCGAAAAAGACGCCGGAGATCGCCGCCAGCGACTTGCGCGGCACAAAGAACACGTCCACCGCAATCACCACGACCGCCGCCACCATGAAGGCTAGCATGATCAGACTACCATGCTCGGACAAACGGCTCGCGTCCGAAAAATCAGGCGAACTCAGCTCCGACGCCAGGCTCCAGCCGACGGCACCCAGCGCCAGGATGAACACCATGCGCAAAACGGTGAGAAACAGCGTCCCGGCCAGGGCGCTTCCATGCGGTGGTGAACCTTGGATACTCATAGCCATCATAGTATACGCACGATGCAGGTCCGACAAAAGACGTCTTCGCGCGGAATCGGCCTTTCCCGCATCCAAATCGGCCTTTCTGATCCACCGCCCCAACGCTATCATCGCCCTGACCCCGCGCAACGCCGCGGGGCGACGCCCATCCGACGCTTGTCGGAGGCGACGACCATCTTCGACAACGCGCTGAGCGGTCCCGCCGCAAAGAATGCAGCTTCTCGATGCGGTCGCTGCCCGCGGGGCCTTTCGCCGGCGCCACGCAGCGACGCGGGCGGTGTCCACCGGAACAGGGAATGACAGAGGAATCCTCGACACTCCAGTCCCCCCAAACACCCAATGTGACGACCGGACCGGTCGGAAAAACGCTCTTCATCCTGGCCCTGCCCGTCCTGGGCGAGCAGTTCCTCAACTCCTTCGTCGGCCTCTTCGACACCTGGCTTGCCGGGCGAATCAGCGCCGTCGCGACCTCCGCCGTCGGCGTCGCAGCCTACGTCGGCTGGCTCGCATCGATGATCATGATGCTCATCGGAACCGGAACCACAGCCCTGGTTTCACGCCACAAGGGCAGCGGTCAAATCGACGAAGCGAATCGCGATACCAATCAATCGATGACACTGGCCGCCATACTGGGTGTCGCCGTCTTCTGCCTGCTGTTTGCGCTCGCGCCGTGGATCGCCGGCTATCTGAAAATGTCCGGCGAGGCCTACGCCATCACCGTAGAGTATCTGAGAATCGACGCGGGCGGGCACATGTTCATGAGCCTCACGCTGGTCGGATGCGCCGCACTTCGCGGTGTCGGTGATATGCGAACGCCGATGTTCGTCTTCGCCGTCATCAACACCGTCAACATCATCGTCTCTTGCACGCTCGTGTTCGGGTTCGATCTGGGCGTCACCGGCATCGTCGGCGGAACCGTGACCGCGCGAATCCTCGGTGCCCTGATCATCGTGGGCGTCCTGATGAAGGGCCGATCCGGACTCGTCCTACTCCGACGCGAACTTGGCGTCGCCTGGAAACGGGCCTGGAGAATTCTCCGCATCGGCATCCCCGCCGCCGCAGACGGCGCCATCATGTGGTCAGGCCACTTCGCCTTCCTCGCCATCGTCTCGAGACTCGCCCAGGGCGCGCACGGACAGGCCTGCTTCGCCGCGCACGTCGTCGCCATACGCGTTGAGGCGCTGACCTACCTGCCCGCCGTTGCCTGGGGAACCGCCACCGCCACCATGATCGGACAGTCCCTCGGCGCCGCCGATCCCCAGCGAGCCCGCCGAACCGGTCATGCCGCCGTCCTGCAATGCGGCATGCTCTCCATCGTCATCACACTCCTGTTCTTCTTCGGGGCGGACTGGATCTACCGAAACATGAGCCTCGATCCGCTCGTCCGCGAGACCGGCGTCCCCCCCTTCAGAATCCTCGCCCTGCTTCAGGGAAGCCTCATCGTGTCCATCATCTACATCTGGGGACTCCGCGGCGCAGGCGACACACGTTATCCACTACTCATCACGCTGTTGGGGATCATTCTCCGACTCTCGGTGGGCTACTACTTCGGAATCGTACGCGGCGGCGGACTGATGGGCGCCTGGTTCGGCATGTTCGCCGATATGATCTGGCGAATGATCGCCGCCACCTGGCGATACTGCCGAGGACGATGGCTCAACACGCGCGTTTGAAACCGAAGCCGACATGCGGTTCTCTTCACCTGCGAGCGCGAAAACAACCTGCAGCAAACGGAAAGGGCCGGTCCGACTCACTGAGCCGAGGGCTTCAGCCCGCGCGAATGTCCCAGCGCCTGCGACAGTCCATCTTCAGACCCGAACCGCACGGAAGCGATCCGCAAACTCCGGCCGGACCCCTACTTCTTCCCCGCCTCCACGCCCCGAATCACGCGCACAACAGAGTCCTTGAGCATCGCAGCCACGTCATCCGTCGCGTCACCCTCAACCAGCGGCGTCAGAATGTCCAGCGCACGCTGAGGAGCGCCCGTGGCGAAATGTAGGTATCCCTGCAGCAACCGCGCCTCCCGATCGGCGCGATGGCCTTCCGTGTAACGCGCCAGCGCATGAAGATGACTCTCAAACAGAAGGGCGTCACCGTAGAGAGCACGCACGTCGACCGGATATTCCATCAGATCAGCCGCCGTCAGAAGCGCGCGGTGCAGCGCGCCGGCCGCCACCTCATAGTCACCCAGGGCAAAGTTCGCCACAGCGTAGAGCAGCTTCGCATACGCATCGCGCTCATCCGCCAGCGTGGCGCGAATGTACAACCGTCGCGCCTCGTCGTAGTCGCCCGCCGAAAACGCCGCGTTACCCTGCGTCACGAACGACGCGCCGCCGACTTCATGATCCTCACCAAACGGCGTGCCCTCCGGCGCCACCGCTTCGACCGCCCTCGACACATCCTCAACGACCTCACCCGGCACGATCGCGTCGTCAATGTCGTACGTCACCCTGTCGCCGTAGACCGTCTCCGGATAATAAACGTCAATGTCCACATCCACAGGCCGATACCTCCGTGGGTAGTCGTAGTACAACGACGTGTAGGTATACCCCTGCCAAGGCTCATAGTAGGTATACCCGTAATCGATCGGCCGATACCGCGAATAATAACGTCGGTGCGGGCTGTAGTAAGGTCGTTGCGGGCCGTAGTAACGATTGCAGCTTCGGTAGCGACTGTGTCCGTGTCCGCGATCGTAAAGTCCGCCGCGCCGATGCGAACCGTCCCGTCCAAGACCAAGACGCACGAATCCGCCGTGCCCATCGTTCGAGCGGCCATACGTAAGACTCACCGCCGAGGGGCTTCGGTCTCCGAACAGTCGCCCGCCACGCCGATGGGCATCCGCTCCGCTTGAACGATGCGCATTCGATCCGTCTGTTCGCCGCGTGCGATTGCGATCCGCGGCCGAGCCGCGCGGGCGGGATTTTCGCGGCGATGTCGACGCCGCAGCCGCGCCCGACAAACGCCTCGCGGGCGTACGAAGAATCGCCAGCCCCGAATCCGACCGAGAGGCCGATCGCGTCGACCTCCGCTCGCTCCGACCCGATGCCCTTGGATTACTCGAGGACCGGCGTGATGTCGTCGCCTGTGCCCGAGATGCCTGCCGCGACCTCGTCGAGGACGCGCGATTCGTTCCTCGAGACCTCGACGGCGTGGCGCTGGAAGAAGCTGCGCTCCGTCTCGATGAACCCCGCGACGCCGATCGGCTTGACCTCGACGGCCTAGGCTTCGACGACAGGCGAGAAGCGGTTCGTGAAGACGACCGCGTCGCCAAACGACTGGCCGATGACCGGCGCGGGCTCGACCGCCGCGCGGATGACTGACGCGGGCTCGACCGCTTCGCCGTCGACACGCGAGGCCGGCTGCGCGATGGCGCTTTCGCCCGTACAGATCGTTTCGAGGCTACCGCCCTCGATCGGCTCGCCGAGCGCTGCGGCGATGAACGCCGCGCCTGAGGCCTGGATCGTGCGGGTGCTCGCGACTTCGACACCGCCCGAGACGAGGACCGCGTCGTTTTTCGACCTTTGCGCGGGCCCGCCAAAGCATCCCCGGCCAGCAATGCCAGGGCAGCCACGACCACCAACGCGGATCTGAAACCGAGGCTCGTAGGAACGTTCATGATTTACCTCCTATCGATCCAGAACTAATCGCCCAACACACTAATCTTCATTCGGACAATAGTTTCATCGTGTTAAATAATACCACATGGACCGATAGTGGGCAAGGAAAATCGACGGATGTGACAAAGCGTGACACGGACAGTCAAAAAACGTCCGATAAATTCTCGATCACAGCCTCCGGCTGCACTTCATCAGCGTTTCCGATGTCGTGAATGCGGTTTTCGCGGCACAACCACACAGGCGAGACCCCGCTGGCGCGGGCACCACCAACATCGCTATGGACCGAGTCTCCGACGTGTACGGCCCGGTCAGGCCGGACGCCCAATGCTGAAAGGGCCTTCTGGAAAATGGCCGGATCCGGCTTGTAGCACCTCGCTGCCTCCGAGGTAATGACAGCATCGAACCGAAGATCGTGACGCTCGATCGCGGCCAAGAGCGGCGCCGTGTCGGCGTTCGACACGCAGCAAACGGGTAGGTCGACCGACTTCAAGAACTCGAGCGCGTCCATGTAGATCGGCGGGTCTCTCCAATAGGCCTCGAGATCCGCCACAAAGGGAACCGGGTCTCGCGTTTCACCGAAGTCAGCCAGGATCGACGCCAAGCTGGAAATCTCACACGCGTAGAGCGTCTGAAACCGGTCGTGATTGCTGGCTGCGATCGTCGAAAAGAACCGCTCGCCCCAGCGAATGGCAAACTCCTGGGGCGTCACCGACAGGCCGCAAACCTCGACGATCCGCGTGCACGTGGCCTCAACGGCCGCGCGATCTCCAGCCGAGATGGTGCCGTAGAAATCGATCAAGACGCCATCGAAACGATCAGCGAGCATGCTTGTGCCTCTTCAGCGATTGATTTTCCATCCCACTACCTCTACAACCGGCGCCATGTTGATTGTCTGTTAAAGGAGCCCGATCTTGCCCATTCCCTACCATAAACGAACGCATCGATGCGGTGAACCCAACGCCTCCGACATTGGCCAAAACGTGCGCCTGGCCGGCTGGGTTCACGCCACCCGAGACCACGGCGGCCTGGCCTTCGTCGATCTTCGAGACCACACAGGCCTCGTGCAACTTCAGTTCAACCCCGATCACTACGCCGACGGGCACAAAATCGCCCAGGCGCTACACAACGAGGACGTCATCGCCGTCGAAGGCAAAGCCGTCAGCCGCGGCGACCGCGTGAACCCCAAGCTCGCCACCGGCGAAATTGAGGTTCAGGTCGACGCCATCGAGGTGCTCAGCGAGGCCTCGCCGCTGCCATTCCAGGTGAACGACGAGTTCGACGCGAGTGAAGACGCCTGCCTGCGCTACCGGTTCCTGCACTTTCGCCGGCCCGAAGTCCAGGAAGTGTTCCGCCTTCGACACAGGGTTGGCCGAGCAATCCGAGAGTACTTCAACGCGGAAGGCTTCGTCGAAATCGAGACGCCGTTCCTCACCAAATCCACGCCGGAAGGCGCGCGCGATTACCTCGTGCCATCTCGCGTAAGACCCGGTTCGTTCTACGCGCTGCCGCAGTCGCCGCAGATCTTCAAACAACTCTGCATGATCGGCGGATTCGACCGCTACGCGCAGATCGTCCGGTGCTTCCGGGATGAGGATCTCCGCGCCGATCGGCAACCGGAGTTCACCCAGCTCGATATGGAAATGGCATTCGTCCAGCGCGACGATGTCATGGCCGCCGTCGAAGGATGCGTGAAGCGCATTTTCAAAGACGGACTAGACCTCGACATCAAAACGCCGCTGCCGCAGATGAGCGAGCGCGAGGCCGTCGAACGCTTCGGCATCGACCGGCCCGACACGCGATACGGCATGGAGCTGCAAGACATCACGGAACTCGTCGGCGACGTCGAGCTCCCGATGTTCCGGGAGGCGATTCAAGCGCGTGGGGTGGTAAAATGCATGGTGGCCAAGAATGCCACAAGCCTGACACGCAAGATCCTCGACGGCCTCAACGAAGAGGTGATCGGCATCGACGGTCCGGGTCTGCCCTACACCAAGATGACGGACGGCGAGGGCGGCGCGACCTTCTCAACGGGCATCGCCAAATTCGTAAAGCCGATTCAGTCCGCGCTCTGCGAACAGGTCGGCGCCGAGGTGGGGGACGTGGTCTTCTTCATGCCCGGCCGCACACACACCGAGGCCGGCAAGTTCCTGCACCCGGTGCGAACGAAACTGGCTACGCTGCTCGACGTCATCCCCAAAGACCGCTGGGACCTGCTCTGGGTGGTCGACTTCCCGCTCGTCGAGTGGGACGAGGACGAGCAGCGCTGGTTCAGCATGCACCACCCGTTCACGGCTCCGCTCGATGAGGACATCCCCAAACTGGAGAGCGACCCGGGCAGTGTTCGCGCCAAGGCCTATGACCTCGTGCTCAACGGCGTCGAGATGGCCGGCGGCAGCATTCGTATCCACCGGCACGACATACAGCAGCAGGTCTTCAAGCTTCTGGGGATCAGCGAAGAGGAAGCCAGCGCGAAGTTCCAGTTCCTTCTCGACGCCCTGCGCTTCGGCGCTCCACCCCACGGCGGAATCGCGTTCGGCTTCGACCGATGGATCATGATGCTGACAGGCGCGGAGAGCTTGCGCGAAGTGATCGCCTATCCCAAGACAGCCCGCGCCGTCTGCCCCATGACCGACGCCCCAGGCCCCGTCGCCGAAGACCAACTCGAAGAACTAGGCCTGAAACTCAACCTGCCGAAGAAGGATTGAGGCCAGCGACTTCTCGGCGCGGGCTGACACGCCGCATGTTCCAGCCTCGAGGAACTGCGGCCGGGAGCTGGCAAGCTGCCAATTCTATGCTCCACAGAGCCATAGTTGCAGGACTTGCGGTAGGGGCAGTTGGGATCTCGATTCTCTGGGCGGCTATACTGGGCGTATCTTTCTACTACAACGTCGGCGCTGATCGATTCAGCATTCGCGAGAGTGCTCTTCAGATTCACTTGTCAAGTCGAATACTTCCGGATGGCTACGTATTGCCGAAGCAAGGTTGGCACACATCTAGCCCTTCCGGACAGGTAGCCTGGTGCCCGAGAATCGGCCTCTACAAGGGGCGATTGCTTTGGTTCGACCTGCCATTGTGGATTCCGCTGCTCTTGTTCGGCTCCTACCCTGCCTTCACGATTGTCCGAGGTCCGCTGCGATGCTGGCGACGGCGGCGGCAGGGACAGTGCATTAACTGCGCTTATGACCTCACAGCGAACGAGTCCGGCATCTGCCCTGAATGCGGTACCCGCATGCGGAACGTGGTTCGTGAGGACCAGGAGAAAGACTGCACGTAAAGGAACACTGTGCGCATCAGAGCACCCCAACCCACCAAGCGATGAGGTACGTGAAGCCCACCACGGTCACGCAGACCAGGAAGAAGCCGAGGGCGATCCCGTCTCGAAAGCTGTAATCAGGTCCGCTCGATTCCGCATTGGAGAAGCAACCATAGAGACCTGTGATCCGGAGTGCGAATCGGCCTACCCAGGTGCACACGGCAACCAACAGGTGGCCCCCAAGAAGTTCGTACATGTTCCGTTGCCGCCTTTCACGCCCTCCTTGTTTCGTTCACCGAAGAAATGAATTGTATATCCGATCCACCATCTGTCAACACTGTAGTGCGGGTCGATGCTTCGCGTCAGCGCAACGTTGACCTGCCAGAACTGTGACCCCGGAGGAGTGTTTCAACCGGGGACAAGGCGGGATACCCGGTGGCCGGATCATCAGCGTAGCGCTGACCCTGGGGAATCGATGATAGCGCCGGCTAGAGCAAGCTCTATTCAAGTGTAGCGTCTTGAACGACCTCGCACGCGGGAAACACGGTACTTTCCCCGCTACACTTGAGCGTTACACGCTATAACGGGGACCCCCGCGCTCGCCCCGCGCCGAAATTCAACCGATCACGCGCGAAGTTATTACTGTAGGAGAGACGCAGACGATGACCGGAGCTCGCAGCCAGGACCACACCAGCACGCCCGTACCGTCACATGCATCTCCTCCCACCCCGCGCAACCTCTGCCGGGTACCTTCCCCCCGGAGTCGGTCCGCCCGTGGCGGAGCCCTTCGCCACTCCCGCTTACCACGCCTTCCGTCCCGCGGAGATCCGAAGTGTTCATGGCCGCTCCACGGTAGTGCCACATCGTGACACCACAGGTGAGTTTTTTTGTTGCCAAACGAACCCAAACACGCCCGATAATACCGCCCGTCGGGTCCGTCGGCCGGCCTCGCACCATCGCCGCCCACGAGGGGCGGCGCTGCAACATGCCCGCGCCTTCGGCTTGGGCATGGCACCCGACGTGACAAGGCACACGGGCGGTTTGTCACGCTCTGAGATGGTCCGCCCGCGGCGCCTACAAATGTGCGGCGGCGATGATAGACTCACGAACATGATGAAAACCACGAAAGCCATTGCCGCCGTGATGCCGGGGCCTGCATCACCAGGCAGACCCGGACGACCGTGCGAGGTACGCGAAATCGCGCTGCCGGACCTGGAGCCGGACTCGGCGCTGATGAAAGTCGAGTTCAGCGAGGTGTGCGGAACCGACGTACACCTTCGCGATGGTCGCCTGGCCGGCGTGCCATATCCGATTATTCCCGGCCACGTATCGGTGGGGGTGCTCGAGAAGATCCGCGGCGAGGTGCTCGACATCAACGGGAAACCTTTCGTCGAAGGCGATTGCGTCACGTTTCTCGACGTTCACAAAACATGTCATGCATGTTGGCATTGCCTGGTCGCCAAGGCATCGACGCGCTGCCCCGAGCGGAAGGTCTACGGGATCACGTACGGCATCGAAGATGGCTTGACAGGCGGATGGGCGGAGTACATCTACCTCAAACCGGGCGTGCGCGTGATTCGCATGGACGGTATCGCGAGCGAAACCTACATGGCCGGCGGCTGCTCGCTGCCGACGTCGCTTCACGCGGTGGAGCGCGCGGACATTCTGCTGGGCGACTCGGTGTTGGTGCTCGGGTCGGGGCCGGTCGGGCTCTCAGCCGTGGGGTTTGCGAGTCTGCGCGGGGCGCGGCGGGTGCTGTGTGTCGGCGCGCCGGAGGGACGGCTTGCTTCAGCCAGGAAGATGGGCGCGGTCGAGACGCTCGACTTTACGGCACACAGTGTCGAGCAGCGGGCAACCTGGGTGCGCGAGCACACCGAAGGACACGGTGCAGACGTCGTAATCGAATGTACGGGGGCGCCCAGCGCCGTCGTCGAGGCGATGCGCTTCGCGCGCGACGCGGGGCGCGTGGTGGTGGTCGGCCAGTACACCGATCATGGCGAGGTCGGGTTCAACCCGCACCTCGACTTGAACAAGAAGCATCTCGACGTCCGAGGCTGCTGGGGCAGCGACTATTCGCATTTCCATCGGTGCGTCGACATGCTTCGCGTACCAGCGGCCGCTGCAATGTGGTCGTGCCTGGAGCTGAAGCGTTTCAACTTGTCGCAGTCCAACGAGGCGTTGGCTGCGGTGGAGGCGGGCGAGGTGGTCAAGGCGTTGATTGTGCCGGAGACTGTTGCTTTCGCGAGATGAGATGTGTTACCTGGCGTAGTATTGCCGTTGCACCAGGCCGCTTGGGGCGCTTGGATCATGCGGCGAGAGGATGCGTTGTTTCATGACGGGGTGGTTTGGAGGCGTATACCGTGACTGGTTTGCAGTGGCTTGACGGGTACTCGGGGCAAACAACCAACGAGCTGACGACCCTTGCAGCGACCTACCGAGCGGATTCCATTGTTCTCGCATTCGAGCAAGCGCTGGACCAGAAAGCTGACCGCGCGGGATTCGGAGGGTTATCCGTTGAAGAGCGCGTCGTCCTAGCCGTTGAGGCACTCGAACGTGAGGTCAATAATGGCGGGTACGATCAGTTCTTCGTCAACGCGTACGCAGAGCATGTGCAAGCGGTTGTCGATGGGCTACATCGCATCGGCTGTGGGGAAGTCGCGAAGCTGACCCAGGACGCCATCGATGCCTTAAGGATTGATGGGCCATGCACACGCGAAGCCATCGCGTGTGTGATCTACGAAGAAGATGAGATACGAGAAGAAAGGCTGAGCGAGTGTGACGATCGATTCTTCGAAATGGCGGGAGACCTTTCAGGCCCGCTTCTTGAGTTCATCAAGCGTAACAGCGACAGAATCACGCTGTAAGGTCTGCTTCCGCGCAGCGCTCGTGGCCTGCCTGTGTTCCAAGAAGGCCAGCGTACACGGGCAAACAAGTTTGCCCATGCCACCCGGATTCTTGGCTGTGACCAAGCATTGGTGCTTTGTCACTGCTCAATTGATGGGTGTTCCGAGCTGTGACGCTGAAGGCGACCAAGGAGGGAGCGGTCTTGGCAACGACGAGAACGTTCTCCGCTTCCTAACGGTCGCGGCTCGGATTGGCGGTCGCGGCTTTGATCGACCCATCCAGCCCCGCGCGACGGAGCACTGGTCCACCTATGGGAGAGCGATGAAGCGCGTTACGTTTTTTACGAAGCCGGATTGCACGCTGTGCGACGGAGCGATGTTCGTGATTCGGCGGGTTCGCGCACACGTAGATTTCGAGTTGGCGTCGGTCGACATCACTGCGGCTGGCAACGAGAAGTGGTTCGAGGCCTATCGCCACGACATCCCCGTCGTACATCTCAACGGCGAAGAGGTCTTTCGGCATCGGGTGGACGAGCGCCGACTCAGGGAGTTGCTGGAACGCTGAGTGCTTCGGCTCCGTTATCGGGAACGGGTGGTTCGCTGGGCACGCATCAGGGGCATCAGAGAGCACATTTTTCGACCTTCGCGCGAAATCGGGAGCGTAGCGGCGTTTATGAGGTGACCGGTCCGTAGAATGAAGGAACCTATATCCCAGTAACGGAGATACCGTGATGAATCGTAGCCCTCGTTTGGCCGTGATCCTGGCGTTCGGAATGGTCGTCGGGTTGTGCTGCCCCGCCGTGGCCACCTTGCAGACATCTGGTGGGTCACGGGCTGGTGACGCGATCGAGCTGGACTTCCCTGGGGGGACGCTGTCGACGTACATCAACGCGATTCAGGCGGCGGCGGGCGGCGTCAACATCGTGTTGATGTCGGCAGCGGCGAGCAACATTGAATTGCCGCCGCTTCAGCTCAACGCTGTCAGCGCGGGCGACGCGCTGAAACTGATCGAGGGCGAGCACCGGGTGGATCAGCTCACGGTCGTTCGGTTAAAGACGCGCAGGATCGATGCCTCGGGGCCGGGTTTGAAACCGATATTGAGAGTCTTCGCTGAATGGCCGAGTCCTTCGAATAGCGATGTCAAGGTCTGGAGCGTGCTCGATCTCTTCTGTGACGAGATGAAACCGGAAGACGTTCTGACGGCCGTAGAGACCGCGGTTGAGCTGCTCAACGATGACGAGAATAAGGTTCAGGTTCAGTTTCACGCGGCGACGGGGGTGCTGATCGCACGCGGTACACCGCGGCAGGTCAATACCATCGGCGACGTGCTGAGCGAGCTGCGGGGTCACATGGTGCTCAAGGGGGTGTTCGACGGTTTGGAGCAGGCAGCGGCGGCCGCACCGTTGGAGCCGTCCAGCGCATTGGAGCAGATGCTCGGAGAGCTGAAAGAGATAAAGTCCCGACTCAAGGTACTCGAACGTCGTGATCGCAACCGCGACAGTGAGTAGATGGTCGATCCGATTCGCGAATTCCCTTGCGAGTACATGGTGTTTGAATCGATCAGCGAACTTACGTCGGCCATCGCGTCTGGGCACTCCGGTGCCCTGGCGCATTTGTACCGCAGCCGGTTCGACGAACTGTATGCCGAGGCGCGAAGGGCGACGGGTCGCGATGAGGCGTTCTGCCTGGACGTGGTTCAGGACGCGATGATCCGGGTGATTCGGTCGATGAAGCCGATGGACACCGAGAAGCGTCTGAGGGGTTGGCTTCGCGTCGTCGTTCAGTCTTGTGCGTATGATCAGCTTCGGCGCGATGCGCGGCGCGCCCATCGGGAGCAAGTGGCGGTTGGCGCGGTTCGGTCAGCGCGGGATGGCGATGAGCTGGGCGAGCGACTTGCGTGGCTTCGCGAGGAGATCGCGAAGCAAGACGGACCTGACGCCCGACTGCTGGTGATGCGATACCGCATGGGGTGGACGTTGCAGCGGATTGCCAACGCTGTCGGGCTCCGACCCGGTGCGGTCGATGGCCGCATACGACGGTCAACGGCCGCATTGAGTCGCCGAGCGCAGGAGACATTCGATGAATGATCGATCCCGTGAACCCTTGTCTTCAGCCGGCGAGTCCCGGCGCGAGGCCATGCTCGATGAGCTCGTCGAGCTGTCGGGGAAGATCCATCGACGTCGTCAAACGCGACGCCGGTATCTGGTTGCCGGAACATCGATGTGTTTGTTCGCGGTTCTGTTGTGGGCGGCGATCCCGCGTGGAACCGAACCAGAGGGATCACCGCAGATCGTGGATCAAGAGCAACCGCCGGAGGTTGACGTTCCGGACGAACCGATCGCGAACGATGGGGAGAGCGTGGTGAAGCTCGTGCATACCCGTACGGCCGTACTGGCCCGGTTCGCAAGTGAGCCCACACGGCGGATCGAACGATTGGACGATGGGAAGCTGCTGGCCGTCTTGGCGTCACTCGGGCGACCGGCGGAGTTGATTCGTGATGGCGATCGCGTGCGGCTTAGCGCGCCGGTGACGGACAAGGAACTCCACATTGAGCGGTAGGGAGTGCGCGTGCATCAAGCCCGGTCGCGAACTCGCGCACTGCACCATTCAGTTGATGTATTGGAGTTTCACGCTGGTGGTTTGCGGCTTGCTGTTGCGGATGTACGTCACTTCGACACTCGTACCGGGCTTGTGGGGTTCCAGGGCATCTTTGAGATCGTTGAGCGTTTGAACGTCGCGGCCACCGATCTTGATGATGATGTCGCCGAGCGTGTGAATCATGCCGCGGCGGTTAACGGTGGTGCCTCGCAGGCCGGCCTCGTGTGCACCGGTATCGGGGCTGACGTTGGCGATCAGAATGCCGCGAATGCCCAGTCGGCGTGTCTGCCAGTCTTCGACGGCGGTGATACCCAGACCCGCGCGGCGGAATCTTCCGTAGCGGATGATTTCCGGAACGATCTCGTTGACGGTATCGACGGGGACGGCGAAACTGATTCCGGCGCTGGCGCCGGAGGGACTGGCAATTTGCGTGTTGACGCCGATCAAACGGCCTGCACTGTCGAGCAGGGGTCCACCAGAATTCCCGGGGTTGATGGCGGCGTCGGTTTGGATCACGCCGCGGATCGCTCGCCCGGTCACCGATTCGATCTCTCGTCCCAGCGCGCTGACCACGCCTGTTGTCAACGTGTTGTCGAGCCCGAAGGGGTTTCCGATGGCCAGGACTTTTTGCCCGACCTGGAGGTCGTTGGAAGTTCCGACGGTAATCGGTTTGATGACCTCGTCCGGCGCGTCGATCTTGATAACGGCCAGGTCTTTATCGGCATCGGCGCCGACGAAGTCAGCCGGCCAACTCGACTGATCGGCGAGTGTCACTTCGATGGCATCAGCTCCGGCGATGACATGGTAGTTGGTGACGATGTGCCCCTGATCATCCCAGATGAATCCCGAGCCGGTTCCCTGAGGGATCTCGAAGACGTTGAGGCTGAAGATCGTCCGCCGGTATTCGACGTTTGTGATATATGCGATGGAGAGTGAGGCCTTCTTGAAAACGCTGATGGTGCCACGTTCGTCGACGGGAAGATCGACGCGTGGAGCCACCTCACGCGGTTTGGCATGGGGATCGTGGAGCGGTGCAGGTTGCTGCGGACGGGCGAGCGCCCAGACGCCGAGAAAGACGAGTGCCCAAACACCGAGCGCGGTCGTCCACCGGGGGCCGCGCGGCAGCGAGCCTGACCGCCCACCGGGTCTCATCACGTCATGTTCCTTGTCGTCACCCAACATGGTGCCCTACGACGAAATCGGATTTCACGGAACGCCCGTCACCGGGGGATTCGCGTTCAGTCACGCCACTATTCTAGCGCGCGGCCGGAGATCGGCCAGCCTTCATGTCGGATTTCGTGTGCTCGCCGCCTTGGGCTGGGCGACGATGCGATTCTGTCTTCGGCGATGGCTACTCCATTTTCCACTCGGGGATACGTCCCGGAGTCCAGGGCGCACCCGCGGCTTCCAGTTGATCTTCCAGAGCCACGAGGTCGGTCTGCACAAGTTGGCGCAGTTCCGTCAGCACCTCGGTGAACGCTTCACCGGCCCAGCGGTAGGCGTCGCGTTGAGATTCGGTCGGCGGCGAGGTCACGCTCCACTGGCTGCCGACGACACTCTGCACGCGCCGATTGATCGAGGTGGGTACGGGCTCCATTTGCCGGCTGAGTGTTCGGTCGCCAGTGAGCTTCGTGACAATCCCTCTCAGTTTCGCGTCCAGACTGTGAACGTCGGCGAGCAAAGATGGTGGGGTCGCGGGTGTCTCCAGTATGGCCTTGCGCACGTGGTCTATGCGCGTTCTCGCTTCGCCCGTCACCCGGATCGCGCCGCGTACGGCTCGCTGCAGTCGCGCGACCTTCTTCTGGAAGGCCATGACCTGCTCGCGATCTTCGGCGGCGAAGGTGGCGAGTTCGAGGGGAATGACCTCGAAGGACTGCGGCTCGGCCAGTTCGGTGACCTCCGCATCGACCTCTTTGGCCAGGGTGACGGTAAAGGTCCCGGGGAGCGCCAGAGGACCGACCGGCGACCAAGCCCACGGGGATGAGGGGCCTTTTGCTCTTAGAACGGTCGGCGTGGACGAAGGATAGCGGAGGTCCCAGGAAACACGGTGGATTCCCTTGTTGCGAGATCCGTCTATTCTGCGGACAACGTCACCGCCCTCGTTCCGCACGATCAGAAGGACCTGCGGGGTCTTCTCTTCATCCTCGGCACGGAGTTCGTCGATGGTGGGGTACTTCGCCGACTTGCCGGCCTTCTTCTCGGCGCTCTTTCTCTTTTCTTTGCGTGTTTCGATCTTCTCTTTCAGGTAGTAGGTGAAGACCGCGCCGTAGGGCGGATTCGGTGCCGTATAGAAGGCCGCGCCCTGTGATCCTCGACCCGACCTGCCACCCAGCCGGTTTCGAGGGATGTAACGCAAGGCATTCTTGATGGGGAAGACGACGGTGTCGGCTTTGAGGGCTTCCTCGTCGACGCTACGAAGCGGTGTGTAATCGTCGAGTACGTAGAAGCTTCGCCCGAAGGTGCCCAGGACGAGATCGTTCTCCCGTTTCTGGATGACGAGATCTTTGACGGCGATCGTGGGCAGGCCGCCTTTGAGCTTGATCCACTTCTTGCCACCGTCAACGGTAAAATAAGCGCCGAACTCGGTTCCGGCGAAGAGCAGGTCGGATTTGACGTGATCTTCGGCCATGGTGTAGACGATGTCTCGCTTGGGTAGATCTCCGCTGATGAGTTCCCACGTTTGGCCGCGGTTGGTGCTCTTGAGCAGGTAGGGTGTGAAATCGCCGTTCTTGTGATTGTCGAAGGCGGCGAAGACCGTATCGGCATCGTGCTGCGAGGACAGAAGAAGGCTGACGTAAGTCATGTCGGGCACATGCGGAAAGACGGGAATGGTCCGCCAGTTTTCTCCGCCGTCTTCCGTGACGTGGATCAGTCCATCGTCGGTTCCGACGTAGATCAGTCCTTCCACGAGTGGTGATTCGCTCAGTGCGATCGTGTTGCCGAAGATCGACGTCGATCGGTTTTTCGAAACGGCATCGACGCTCTGAATCTTGCCCATCACTTCGAGCGCGTTGCGATCCAAACCGCGGGAGAGGTCGTCGCTGATGGCAGTCCAACGACTTCCGCGATCGTCGGATCGAAAGAGCTTCTGGGCGCCGAAGTAGAGGCGCTTGTGGTCGTGGGGGCTGATGATGAGCGGCGCATCCCAGTTCCAGCGGTAGGGGTCTTCGCCCGGCGGTTCGTGCGGTTTGATGTCGACGACTTCGCCGCTTCGGCGATCGTGACGCACCAGGCCGCCGTACTGCCATTGGCTGTAGACGATGTTGGGGTCCTGCGGATCCACCTGCGTTTTGAACCCGTCACCGCCGACGGTAACGAACCAGTCCTCGTTGGCGATACCCGCGCGACTCGTCGTCCGTGACGGACCGCCAAGCGTGTTGTTGTCCTGGGTCCCGCCGTAGATGTAGTAGAAGGGCGTGCTCTCGTCGACGCTGACGCGATAGAACTGGGTGACAGGAAGGTTGGCCTTGAAGTTCCAGTTCTGCCCACGGTCGTGGCTGTCGTAGACGCCGCCGTCGCAACCAACCAGGTGGTAATTGGTGTTCCGGGGATCAATCCAAAGGGCGTGGTCATCGACGTGTCGGTTTCGCCGAGGCGCACGCTTGAACGTCTTGCCGCCGTCTTCCGTAACGTGCATGAAAGTATCGAGCGTGTAGAGGCGATCGACCTTCTGTGGATCACAGACAATCTCGTTGTAGTACTGCGGGCTCGACGCCAGGTACTTGTTTCGCTTCTCCCAGCTCTCGCCCCGGTTGGTGGATCGATAGAACCCGCCTTTACTCTCAGCCGCTTCGACGATCGCGTAGACCACGTCGGGATCGGCCGGTGAGACGCACATTCCGATGCGACCCTTGTCGCCACCGGGAAGCCCGCTAGAAAGCTTCCGCCAAGTCGCACCTGCATCGGTGGACTTGTAGATCGCAGACTCGGGACCGCCGTTGATCAGTGTCCAGACGCGACGCCGCCGCTGATAGGATGAGGCGTAGAGCACGTCGGGGTCTCGCGGATCGATGTGAACTTCGTTGACACCGGTGTCGTCGCTGATGTGCAGCACACGATTCCACGTGGCGCCGCCATCGGTCGTCTTGTAGAGTCCGCGATCCCCACCGGACCGCCAGAGGGGTCCCTGGGCCGCGACGTAGACCGTGTCCGAATCGCGCGGATCAACGACGATCATCCCGATGTGCTCGGACTCTTTGAGCCCGACGTTCTTCCAACTCGCACCGCCGTCGCGCGACCGGTAAACACCGTCACCGAACGACACGCTTCGCTGGCTGTTGTTTTCACCGGTTCCGACCCAAACAACGTTGGCGTTGTTGGGGTCCATGGTTACACAGCCAATGGAGTAGGACCCCTGGCTGTCAAAGACGGGCATCCACGTCGTTCCGGCGTTCTCAGTCTTCCACAGACCGCCGGAGCAAACGGCTGCGAAGTAGTGGGCTGGGTTGTCGGAATCGACGGCAAAATCGCAGATCCTACCGGACATCAGCGCGGGCCCGACGGAGCGCAGCTTGAGTCCCGCGAAAGTTCCAGCGGACATCGGCTTGTCCTTGCCCGATCCTCGCTTCTCGTCACCCTCCGGCTCGGCGGTGGTCCGCAGAGGCGTGGAGACTAGAAAACCGATGGTCAGCAATGGCAGCACCAGACGAGTCATGCGTGTTCCTTTCTTTGGGGAGACGGTCCTCCCAGGGTCTGGGGTGGGGGCGATGCACCGTCCCTGGTGAGAATATCGGACGTCCGTGGCGGAACTTGAGGAGCAATCCCCGTCCTCTGCGTGTGGCTTCGGCGACCCCCCTGCCGCTGGCCACCAACTCGGGAGGATAACGATTGGTATCACGGTTGGCAATCGCCGTCCTGCCGCAGGTATCCTCCTTCGCGACAGGTTTTGACAATTCGGAATGCCGGAGTTCGCTCGACGCACTGAATGGAGTGTGTACGACGCCCTTTTCGTGGCGAAGCGGCGATCCGACGCAACGGAGCGACTCTCTTGCCTGCAGGGTGTCGAGGCCTAGAATGAGTGTCAGGGATAAGACGTTCGCGCCTCATAGCGGTCGGGCTGTATGGCAAGTGGTCCTTTCGTATCTTCCGGTTCGACCGCGCTGGTGAATTTGATGAACCATATGCCCATCGGCGAATCACGTCGACGTTTTCGGTCGCTCTGGCCTATCGTTGTCGTATCACTTTCCGCCGGCGTCCATCCCGGCGTTGATGCCGCGGTCGAGTTGAACGTGGCCCGGGTCGGGTTTCCGGCGCTGGGTGCCAGCGACGTGGTCCGTGCCGGTCAGTGGGTACCGGTGATCGTCGACATGGCATTGATCGACCAGCCGAGCTTTGACGGATCGCTTCGCGTGGGTCAGCTCGACGGCGACGGCGACGAGTGTTACGACCACGTGGAAGTACACCTCCGTGCGGAGACCGGCGGATCCCAGCGGTACTTCCTCTACGCGTTGGCCAATCCGGCTGACAACCATGGCCGGTTCATCGTCACGCTCTACGATGACGAGCGCGAGACGGTTCAGGTCGTCTCACAGGGTGAACTGACGGATCAGGCTGAATCACCGCAGCGACCGTCGTCGATCGGGGACGATGAACTCCTCATTCTCTCGTTGTCCACCGGGGCGATCGGAAAGCTCAATAAACTCGTGGGCGGAGACCTGTATCTGAGGTCCGTTCACGTCGCGCATATGAGCCCGCTCGACCTCCCCGAGTTGTGGATCGGACTGGAAGCGGTCGACTTCATTGTATGGGATGACGCCCGCCCGGAGGACTTGACCGAACGTCAGATTCACGCGCTTGTCGAATGGGTTCACCAAGGTGGAATTCTGCTTCTGGCGGCGTCGCGATCCACCGGCTCGGTCAAGATGTCGGCCCCGATCTACGACATTCTACCCGTGGAGATCGGCGATCTCACCACCGTCGAGAATCTCCCCGAACTGCGCAGGCGGCTCCTGGGATCGCCCATATCCGAGCGTCAACGAAGCCGGCGCGAAACGGACGATTGGTGGACCGAACCGTATCCCGCTCCAGTCACCGTGACGGAGTGCACGCTTCGCGACGGCGCCGTTTCCATTCCCGACAGAACCGAGGATGCCCTGATCGCCCGACACCGTGTCGGGCGAGGGCACGTCCTGTTTTCCGGCGTGATCCTGTCGGATTTTTTCAGTGGCGAGGGTGAACCGAATGAGTTCTTCGAGGACCTTTTCCACTTGAAACGGCTCGACACCGAAGAGGCACGTGCCAACCCTGCGTCACTTTTCGGTCGGGTCGTCAGTGCGGTGGGTTTTGCGACACGAGGTATGACGATGCTGCTGATCGCGGGCGCATTGTCACTGATCTACGTACTCGCGGCGACGTTGGGGTCGTGGCGCTTGCTCGGTTCGCGCGGCTGGCGACATCACAGCTGGAGTGCGTTCGGCCTCGTCGCGATCGCGGCCAGCCTGCTGAGCGTGTTCGCCGTCGGCGGCATTCGCGGGTTTGGCGGCGAGACTCTCCATCAGATTTCCATCGTTGACGCCAACGCGGGTGAGCCCACCGGCTTTGCCACGGCATTTTTCGGTGTCAAGACGGGTATGGACAAGACGGTGGATTTCTGGCTACCGAGTGATGCCATGGGCGCGAGCGATCCATACGCCACGGAGTGTTTTCTCAGACCTCTTCCGGTGAGCGGTAGCGCGCTCGATGATCGTACGCCGTTCGCGGATCCGGAGGTTTATCGGTTGGAACCGGGGAGTGCGGTCATCGACGATGTTCGCGTTCGTGCTACGCTCAAGCGACTCGAGGGTCGCTGGCGGGGTTTGCTCGACGGAACCGTGACGGGAAAGGTCCTCGTCGACCGCTATCGCAAGGCCATCATTCTCGATGGCAGCTACATCAGCAATGAGCTCGGTGTCGACCTGAGAGACTGCTATTTGCTCCATGCCGTCGTAAACCTTGATATCGAGAGCGGACCGAGAAGTAAATTCGTCAATGCCTATCCACTAGGAGATTTGCCCGCCGGTGGAGACCGTTTCGATCTCTCTTCGCGGTGCAATCCGCCGGAGGGTGTGGACGAGGAAGAGGAGCAGCAGCGTCGGGAGGAGTTTCAACTGTTCAAGGCTCACGGCGAGTGGCGTTCGAACTTCGGTGGTCTTTTCGCCGACTTCGGCTATGGCCGATCGGCTTCACGCGGCGTGGCCGTTGGACAGGAGAAGAACGCGTTGCGGCTTCTGTCAACGCTTGGCGACTATGATCCACAAGCGCATGCGGGTCTCGGCTCGACCGTCATGGGCCTGGCGACGTTCTCACGCGACCGTCTTCGCCATCTCGATCTACGGGAGCAGCTAACGACGGACAGCGTCATTCTGATCGGTTTTGCCGATGACCCCGGCCCGGTTCGACTGTTTCGGCGTACGGGGGATCGCCCCTTTCGGGCGCTTACCCCTGCTGACCATGCGTCGTGGACGATGTATCGGATTCGCATCCCGGTTACACTGGTAGGCGGCCCTGACAAGACCGAGACCTAGAGAGAAGGTCGTCACCGAACGTCTCTCGAGGAACAGACATTGATCGTTCAGACCATCAATCTCACGAAGCGATATGGCAAGCTGACCGCATTGAACAACCTCCACCTCAATATCGAGGAAGGTGAGTGCTTCGGGTACATCGGCCCCAACGGCGCGGGCAAAACGACGACGATCAAGATCCTCGCGACGTTGCTGCAGCCGACTTGGGGGGAGGCGCGCATCTGTGGTCATGTCGTCGGGTACGAGTCGCGGAAGATCCGACCGCTGATCGGATATGTGCCGGACTTTTTCGGCGCGTACGAGGACATGGTGGTCCAGGAGTACTTGGAGTTCTTTGCGAGCGCCTACAACATCGTGGGAAAACAGCGGGCTCGCGTCGTGGGCGACGTGTTGGAGTTGACCGATCTGGTCTTCAAACGAGACGCACTGGTCGACTCACTGTCTCGCGGCATGCAGCAGCGCCTGAGTGTGGCGCGCGTACTGCTTCACGACCCGAAGGTCTTGCTGCTCGACGAGCCGGCCAGCGGGCTCGATCCACGTGCCCGCATCGAGATCCGCGAGCTACTCAAAGAGCTTCATCGAATGGGAAAGACGATCATTATCAGCTCACACATTCTCCATGAGCTGGCGGAACTGTGCAATACGGTCGGGATTATCGAACAAGGTGAACTCCTCTTCCACGGCCCACTCGATGAGATCATCCGAAAGGTGAAGACGGGGACAAAGGTTCACATTCGCGTCTCCCAGCAGCAGGACCTGGCGGCACTGCTGCTGCAGAAGGCCAACGGTGTGGCCGACGTCGAAGAGAGTAACGGCACACTGATCGTCGAGCTGGAGAAACAGACACACGACTTCAGCGATGTGGCGAATCTACTACTGTCCAACAACTTCAAGATTCGTGAAATCAAGGAAGAAGAGATCAACCTGGAGACCGCCTTCATGCGGCTGACCAAGGGGATGGTGCAGTAGGGGTGGTTGGCACGGCGACCCGCGAGTCTGGTTGACTTCGTCGCCGAGTGAGATTCGATTTCTATGGATAACGTGGTATCCCGGTTGTGGTTGTGGGTTTGGTATCTTCTACCAGCCAACCCCATCCTCGTCCGCGTCGTCTTCGGTGCATCGCGGCGCGTACGACACTTGTGGCTGCGCAGCGGATACCTCGGTGCATTGCTCGGGGTTGTCTTCCTGACGCTCTTCTTCTCGATCAGCGGCGAGGCGAGTTCGCTGACGGACCTCGCGAAGAAGGCGTCGCAGACGTTTATGATGGCGTCGATGGTTCAGCTCGCGTTGATGTGTTTCCTTGCGCCGGTGTTCACGGCCTCGGCGATCACGCAGGAACGCGACGCCCAGACGTTCAACATTTTGCTGTCCACACCGTTGAGCAGCGCGCAGATCGTTTTCGGGTCGTTGATGAGCCGCCTGTACTTCGTGCTGACGCTGCTGGTCGCGGGTCTGCCGATTTTCTTGATGACGATGGTCTACGGCGGCGTCACCACTTCCCAAGTCGTCGAGAGCTTTGCCCTGTCCGGCGCAACGGCGTTGTTGACCGGAGCGTTGGCGATTTTTGTGGCCATGATGGGCGTAGGCACACGCAGGACCATTTTCTCGTTCTACTTGCTGATTGCGTTGTACCTGCTTTGTATTTACCTCCTCGGCGTATGGGATCGCAGCTGGGTGGACGCTTCACCCGCCAACATCGACGGACGGAAGATGAGCTGGCTGACGGCGCTGCACCCGTTTCTTTCTTTGGATGTCGCGTTGAATCGTGTCTACGCCCCGCCCTATGAACGGCTGGGTGAGTACAGCGCCTTGCCTCGGTATGCACTCGCCTACCCATCGGCCACCTACATCACCTGGACGACGACGCTGGCGCTCCTCTTGACGTTGTGGTCCATCTTCTTCGTTCGGCGCGGCGCCAAAGTGGGCGAACCGACGTTAGTGGGCGGCGTTCTCGATCGCGTTCGCCGACGCCCATCGGGCGAGCGGACGCGTCCACCGCGAACGGTCTGGAACAACCCCGTCGCGTGGCGCGAAGCGAAGACACGAGCTGTCGGCGGCGGCCTGCTTCGCTGGGCGATCATCATATCCGGCTTTGTGGGGCCGCTCATCCTGTTCTACTACCATCTCGACAGTAGCATGGGCGCAGACGCGATCGCGCAGTGGCTGGCGGGGATGCTCATCGTGCAGTTCGCCCTCGCACTTCTGATTGCGGTGAATACGGCTGCCACTTCCATCACGAAAGAGAAGGAGTCGCTCAGCCTCGACATGTTGCTGACGACGCCTTTGACCAGCAAGTACATCCTCTGGGGCAAACTGCGTGGTCTGGTCAGCTTCGCGATGCCGCTGCTCATCGGCCCCGTCTTGATGCTCTTCGTGTTCGGTCTCTACGACATTGTCCGGGGCGCTTCACGCCCGGTCGTTTGGGTGGAAACCGTGCTGGAGCTCGCGCTTCTTTTGGTGATCTACACGGCGTTTGGCTGCGTCGTGGGTTTGTGGCGGTCGCTCAACAGCAAGACCAACGTCGCCGCGGTCATGCACAGCCTGGGCTTGATGATTCTCCTTGTTGGCGTTGCATCGTTGATCGGATTCAATGTCGTGCAACCGTCCAGTGACGAGTTCGGCGCGTTCCTGGCGGCGTTCACACCCTTCACGTCCATTCGATACCTGGTCGATCCGGCCTCGCTCTTCGACTCCTCGAAGGAGTTCGCGTCGAGCTCGACGGCGGCGCGAACGGCCGCGTTCTTCGGCAGCATCATCGCAACGCTTCTCTACGCCTTCATCGTCTGGCGACTGTATGCGGGATTGGTTCGCAGCTTCGATATGACGTTGCGCAAGCAGTCGGCCACGTAGCAGCGCGAGTTTGTATCGTCTACCCATATCCCAGACCGGCAAGGTCGTCCTCGTCGAGACCGAAATGGTGGCCGACCTCGTGAAACACGGTGCGACGAATCTCGTGGATCAGTTCCTCGTCGTTTCGGCATCGTCGCTCGATATTCTGCTGAAAAAGCGTGATGCGGTCGGGTAGATGATCGGAGTGCTCGATGCTGCGCTCTGTCAGCGGAATTCCGCGGTAGAGACCCAGCAGCTCCGTTCGCGAGTGAACGCCGGCCTTGCGACAGGTTGCCTTGTCGGGAAGCGGTTCGACTTCGACGACAACGTTGTGCACATAGCCCGCCAAGGCGTCCGGAATATCCTCCAGCGAGCGCTGAACGGCCTCAACAAATTCGTCTGTCGTTAGTCTCATGCCGTCGCGCAATCGGTCGATGAACGCCTGTCGAAAAGCCGGGTCATGGCCACTTTGGTTCCTTCGTGCTAGGATAATCTCGCACGGTCACGGGTGGAAGCCCAGCCACAGACAGGCAAGGAGACTGGATGATGATGGAACATCGACTCTTTTCGCGCAATCGGCACGGTGCGATGATTCTACTGGTGCTCGGAGCGGTTTTGCACGGATGCAGTGCGCCGAGCCTGCTCATCACACCGGTCAGCGGCCGGCGCAGTCTCGTCGAGACCCAGCTATCGCGCGAGTCCTTCTGGACCAGGAACAAGGTGGCGCTGATCGACGTCAGCGGCATCTTGATGAACGGTCCGAAGTACCAGCTCCTCTCCGAGGGCGAGCACCCTGTCAGCCTCCTTCTCGAGCAACTCGACAAAGCGCGCAGTGATCGGCGCGTCAAAGCCGTGATCCTCCGCATCAACTCGCCCGGCGGTACGGTCGTCGCTTCCGAGTTGATGCACGACGAGATCACTCACTTCAAGAAAAGCGGGAAACCGATCGTGGCCGTCATGATGGATGTGGCCGCAAGTGGTGGGTACTACATCGCCTGCGCGTGCGATGTGATTCTCGCCCAGCCCTCCTCCGTCACCGGGAGCATCGGTGTCGTCATGCAACTGTTCGACGTCAGTGGGACGATGGAGATGATCGGCGTCAAGAGCGACGCGATCGTTTCCGGCGAGCACAAGGACACCGGTTCCCCCTTTCGGACGATGCGCCCCGAGGAACGCGAGCTCTTTCAGAACATCGTCAACGACATGTATGAACGATTCGTCACTGTGGTTGATGCGGGGCGGGCCGACCTCGACGGGCAGAGCGTCCGTCGCTTGGCGGACGGAAGGGTCTACACGGCGTCACAAGCCCTGGAGGAAGGCCTGATCGACGGGATCGCGTCGATGCGAGAGGCTGTCCGGATCGCGAAACGGCGAGCCGGGCTCCAACGCGCCCGCCTCGTCACCTATCACCGACCGCTGGACTACAGGCCCAACTATTACGCCCGGTCCGCCGGCACGCCAGGAAGTGACGTGAACCTGATCAAGTTCAACGGCGCAACCTGGCTTGACCGGATGACACCGCGGTTCATGTACCTGTGGGCACCAGGGCGATTCTGACGCCTGTAAACCGGGGGTGTAGATCCGGCTCTACTGATAGGCGTCGTGACACGCGCCGCACTTGCCTTTGATCGTGGTGACGTAAGCCGTCAGTCGATCGTTCGACGCGTCCTTCTTCTTCGCTTCCGCTGCCAGCTTCATGGCCCCGTCACGGACCTCGGTCGCCCAGCCGATGTAGTCGCCCTTCTCGCTGTTGAACCGGTTAACGTTGGCCAACTCCGCCAGGACCTGGGCGGCTTCCTCGATTTCGTGATTGCGATCAGCGCTGGCGGGCTTTTCCAGCTCAGCGCCGATGGCTTTGAAGAAGACCAGCTGTCCGTGCATCAGTGCGTCGACCGAGGCCACAGGCTTGAACGCACGGGTGGCGTGGTCGTGCTGTCCGCTGTCGGCACCTGTCTCGAGCGCCAGGCACCAGATGCACACGGCCGTAAGACACACCGTCAACGCGATTTTCCGAAACATAGGCTTTAACCTCCATTGCTGAGTAAACATTGTCTGTCCTCGTTCTCTCCGCCGAAGGGAGACGATTATCGCTCGATTCGGCGGCGACTGTCAATCGGTTTCCGTATCACTGTTGTCGCGCAGAGTAACCGGGCGGATCCGGCATCCTCAGGACTCGCTCCCCATGCCCCTCCCGATCACAGACCTCCGATAGCATCCGAACGTACGACGCCTGGACATGGGGTGCATCTCCCAGGCCGAGGCGACCCTGCACTCGACGAACGGCCTCGTCGCTGGACCCTTCGATCTCGACAAACAGCCCAATGTGCGGCGGTTCATCCAGCTCAACTCGGCAATCGTCGAGCTTCCAGCTGTCCCTGTACTTTTGGTAGGACAGGATCCGGACGAATCCCAAGGCAGCGAGTGCGCGCCTGGCCGATTCCAGGTCGTCGACCCCCACCTCGTACTCCTCGCGGGTCTTGTAGGGACCGGGCATCACCGGCCCCTTGACGGTCAGAATCGTGTTGGACGCGCCCGAGCCGTCTTCTTGCGTGCGGCGAACGCGCAAACCGCGTCCGGTACGACGTAGCGCACCGTCGGCGCCGTCGAAAATGTCGTTGGTTTCCAGCACCCGGCCGAGGGGCTCGGCGCCCAGTTCCCGTAACTTGTCCCTCACGGGTCCGTGGTGGTCGACGCGGATCTTGGCTTCAATCTCGAGGGCCATAATGGCTCATCGGACAACAGAAACCGCATGACCAGCCGATTCAGTCGACTTTCTTGTACGTGAATTCCATGGGCTCGATCTTGCCATCCCGGTAGCTCTCCACGCGGACCAGAAGGTCCCGCGCCGAGGTTCGGTGGTAGGTCATGCGGCGTGGGTTGTCCCGCTCCGGATTCTCAAAGACAGCCCGTTGGCCGGACAGCTCGACGAGCGTGAACGTCAGCGCTTCGTCCTTTTCCTCCCAGCCGACCATCTCACGACCGAAGTGTTTGAACCGAAACGTCACCGCGTCATCCCCGGCGACGATCGTCAGCAGTTCGTTCATCCAGAGCTTGCCGCCCTTGATCCAAGCGAACGCGGACATCATGGAATCACCCGCCGGCGGGCTCCAGATTTCCTCCAGCACGTTCTCGCCGAATTCCGTTCGCCAATGCCCCTGCATCCAGGCGAGTTCGCTGATCTTCGCGCGAACCGGCGGTTTCTTGGCGTCTGGATTATCTTGGTCCGCTCGAACAACGATGGCCCGGCCAAAAACAAAGACCGCGGCGATGATGAATGCGTAAGTCGTCGATCGCCGAACGAATCGGAGCACTGTTGATCCGCATGTTTGCATGATGGAAGTCCATCCCTCAGTAGACGTCAGGCAATCCTGCGGCCCTCAGTTCGCCACGATATTCACTAAACGCCCTTTGACCACAATCACCTTTCGGACGGTCTTTCCTTCGAGCAACGTCGCAATGCGATCCTCGCCTAGCGCAGCCGTCTTGAGGACGTCTTCATCCGCATCTGCCGCCACCATGACCCGGGCCTTGGTCTTACCGCAGATTTGCACGCCGATTTCTACTTCCTCGTCGCGGGCGAGACGTTCATCGAACGCCGGCCAGGGCTCGTACGCGAGCGTGTCGTCGTGCCCCAGTCGATTCCAGAGCTCCTCCGCCAGGTGCGGCGCGAAGGGGGCCAGCACGAGTACAAACGGTTCGATCACCGTCCGCGGACGCCGGTCTCGCGGCGTCATGAAGTTGACGAAATCGAACAAAGCCGCAATGGCTGTATTGAGCTTGAGTTGCTCGAGTTCACCCGTCACGCGCATGATCAGCTTGTGCAGTGATCGCAGCGTATCCTCATCCGGTCCGTCTTCCGTCACGGCCTTCGCCACGCCGTCCGTGCTCGGGTCGATCACCAGCCGCCAGATGCGCTGGCAGAGCTTGAACAAACCGGGTACATCGCGCGTGTTCCACGGCTTCGACGCGTCGAGCGGCCCCATGTACATCTCGTACAGGCGGAACGTATCCGCACCCCAGTCCTGGATGATATCATCTGGGCTGACCACGTTCTTGAGCGATTTGCTCATCTTGGCGATCACGCGCGTCACCTTCTCGCCGCTCTCCTTCAGAACGTAGTCATCTTCGCCGCGCTCCTCGACGGTGTCGGGCGTGACCGTTTGCCCGCGATCGTCGCGAAAAGCAAACCCCTGGATCATTCCCTGGTTGAACAACCTTCGGAATGGCTCCCGCGTCGAGACGTAGTCCAGATCGAACAGCACCTTGTGCCAGAACCTGGCATACAGCAGATGCAGGACGGCATGCTCGGCGCCACCGACGTACAGATCGATCGGCATCCAGTAGCGCTCGGCCTCCTTGTCGCAGAAGCGATCCGGGTTGGTCGGGTCGATGAAGCGAAGGTAATACCAGCAAGATCCCGCCCATTGCGGCATGGTGTTGAGGTCTCGACGAAGAGGGTTCCCGTCTTGATCCACGTTCACCCACTCGGTGGCACGACCCAGCGGTGGTTCGGGAAGCGCAGCTTCGTTGCCGGTCGACGGCGTCGGCTTGAAGTCCTTCATCTCGGGAAGTTCTACGGGAAGTTCACCCAGTGGGATTCCGATCGTCGCTCCTTGCTCGTCATGGAGTACCGGGAACGGCTCGCCCCAGTACTTCTGGCGACTGAAGATCCAATCGCGAAGTTTGTAGTTGACCGCACTGCGTCCCAGGCCGCTGTCCTCCAGCCAGTCGATGATCTTCGCCTTGGCATCCTGCGTCGCCAGTCCATTGAGTGAACATACGCCACCGGGCACGTCGAGATCCAGGCTCTCTTGCGGAGACTGAACCGCGCGGCTCTCGTCGACGAACGCCGCACCCCAGCTCTTCGGATGCCGTACGTAGTGGTCGATCAGGTTTTCGACGCCCACGTTCTCCAACAGCACGCCCCTCGTCTTCTGGCCGAGGTCCGCACTACGCCGCCGGCGAACTTCGATATCACTTTTCAGATCCGGAAATTCACGGGAAACGTCATCAAACCCCGCCTTGGCGGACTCATCCATTCCGTCCGACAAAACGCCGATGCGATCCTCGATCCACGCCTGCGTCGGTTTCACCACGCTGATGATCGGCAACTCGAACTTGGTCGCGAACTCGAAGTCTCGCGTGTCGCTACCGGGGACCGCCATGATGGCGCCCGTTCCGTACGTCATCAGCACATAGTCCGCGATCCAGATCGGGACCGGCAGACCGGATACCGGGTTGACGGCGTAGGCGCCGGTAAAGACGCCGGTTTTCTCCTTCGTATCGGCCGTGCGATCCAGCTCCGAACGGTGCTGCGCCGCCTTCACGTAGGCCTCGACCTCTTCGCGCTGCTCGGGTGTGGTAATCTCTTGGACAAGCTCGTGTTCCGGTGCGAGCACCATATAGGTCGCACCGAACAGCGTGTCGGGCCTCGTCGTGTAGACGCGGATCGCGTGCGGAAAGGTCTCGTAGGTTCGCGCGTCACCGCTCGAAAGAGCGTCATCCGAACCGACCCATTGGCCTGCTTCGATACGCCAGAACTGCGCAAGCGGAAAGACCACCTCCGCGCCGGTGCTGCGCCCGATCCAGTTCCGCTGCATCAGCAAAATCGGATCAGGCCAGTTGAGTTCATCCAGATCGGCGAGGAGGCGATCGGCATACTTCGTAATGCGGAGCATCCACTGGCGCAGCGGCCTGCGGAAGACCGGGTGATTCCCCCGATCGCTTCGCCCGTCGTTGGTCACCTCCTCGTTGGCCAGCACAGTGCCAAGAGTGGGACACCAGTTCACGGGAACTTCGTCGATGAAGGCGAGTCGGTGGCGATCTAGCGCCGCTCGCCGCTGATCGGGCGAAAGATCAGACCATTCGCGCCGCCCGGCAGCGTCGCCATCGCGCACAAGATCCAGCGACGCGTTGACGCCCCATCGACCCGCCTCGAACTCCGCCTGCAACTCGTGGATCGGGCGAGCCCGTCCCAGCGTCTCCTCTCCCTGTGGATCGACCCAGCGACACTGGTCGTCATACCAGCTCTCGAACATCTGCAGGAAGATCCACTGAGTGAACTTGTAGTAAGGCGGATCGCAGGTCGCGAGTTCCCGGCTCCAGTCGTAGCTGAATCCGAACATCTTGAGCTGCTCGCGATAGCGATCAATGTTCTTGTGCGTCGTGACGGATGGGTGAACGTTATGTTCGATCGCATACTGCTCGGCCGGAAGCCCGAACGCGTCGAAGCCCATCGGGTGCAACACGCATAGCCCGTTCATGCGCTTGTACCGCGCGAGGATGTCGGTGGCGCAGTAGCCGACCGGATGCCCGACGTGCAATCCGGAGCCGCTGGGGTACGGAAACATGTCGAGAATGTAGAACTTTTCCTGGCCCGGATCGAAGCCGGGATCGCCCGGGTTCGGCGTCCGGAAGGTCTCGTTCTTCTCCCAATACCGCTGCCAACGGGCCTCGATCGCCGTGAAATCATACCGCCCCGGCGTGCTGTCTTGCGTTATACCTGCCATGGACCTCATACCTTGCCTTCGCTTCGAATCACCCGACCCGGGCTATCGCCAGCCCAGCGAGTCTACGAGAGACCAGATCGTGCTTCAAGCTCGGTTGTCCAAGCCCGATTACGTACCTAGAATCCCAGTGACCAAGGAGCAAGGCACCGTGGACGAACATGAGCCGAACCTGAGCGACGTACCGACCGTCGATCCCACCGCGGATGACGGGCTTCCGCCCGGTGATCACGCGCTGGAGATCGCAGCCAGAACCGGGTTCGGACCGCTCTCACCCCTCGCCTCCGAGATCTGGCATGGCGGGGCGAGACCTTGCGTTTCCTGCGGGCAGCTCGTGCGGCGGGATGCCCTCGAGTGCGAATCGTGTGGGGAGGACCTCGGCGAGGATATGGCCGAGAAAATGAGAGTTCACTCCGGACCCTGGTACGTGCTCGAACACGTCCGACCGTTTCCCGGCGTGAGTCTGGAACGCATCA
This sequence comes from Phycisphaerae bacterium, assembly GCA_029260135.1. GTDB lineage: Bacteria > Planctomycetota > Phycisphaerae > UBA1845 > UBA1845 > OFTM174. Next base: position 76,510 of record JAJDDV010000081.1, read on the forward strand.
TTCGTCAGGTGCGGCGAGGATTGATTACGGAGACCTCCATCGTTCGTGGCCCAGCCACCGATCATCAGTGGCGCTTTGCCGTGGAAACGCCGGGTCTGTGTCGCTACTTCAGCCGGTGCTGGTCGTGCCAGGAGACCGTGTCACCCTCGGACTCGTACTGCAAACACTGCCTGTCTCACCTGTCGTTTGAACAACCTCGACCTGCGCCGGCGGCGCCACCAGGTCCGGCGAGCGTCGCTGCGGCTTCGTCGGCGGTTTCGGGGCCATCCACCGCGGTAGCCGTGGATGCTGGAACGATTCCGACGGACGAGCTGCAAGAGCTTTCCGCCGCGGTCCATCGCGTCGATCTCCCCACGCAGGGCGCAGCTTGGGACGAACCCCCTCGCATCGGCGGCATTCGTGCGACTTGGGTGGTCTTGGCGGCACTGATCATCGTGACAGGAACGCTGGTCGCCATCACGCAGTCTCGCGGCGGACCCGAACGACCGGCCGCCATCAACCCGCCGGGCATCGTTCAACCTCGACCCTGACGCACGGAATCAGCCGACAACCCAAGCGGACCCCGGCTTGGCGCCAGATGCATGCCGTTGCGGAGGAAAAGAAAGAGCGGAACGCTTCGGAAGAAACGCCCCGCTCCTTGAAATACTCTTGAATGACGGCAGCCGTTCGCTTACGGGTTGCCGGTCTCCTTCTCTGATTTTGTCTTCGCGATGGCCAGCGTCGGATGAGACTCGCCGATCACCGTCACGCGCATCAGCAGTAGTGCCGTGTCGAGCTGCGGATCCGACTTGGGGCGGTCGTTCTCGTCGGGCTGTTCGATGGGAGGAAGCTTGTCCTTCTCGTCCTTGTCTTTGCCGTCAGCCTTCTCTTCATCGCCCTTGCCCTTTTCCTCGGCCTCGACACCACCATGGACGGAGTTGACGGTGACTTTCTCGTCGCTCTCTTTCTCGGCTTCGTCGTCCTTCTCGCCGTCGTCCTCGTCGTCTTTCTTGGTGACCTTGGGCGGTCCCAGCAGGTTCGCCTCGCGTTGCATCGAAAAGACGTTCAGCAGCTCTTTGCGTACGAGGTGGACGGGAACGTCGGGCGAAACGCCCCACGTCGTGGAGTAGGGTCCGCGGTGCAGCGAATCACCATTGGGCAGGTAGTACTTTGCCGTCGTGATTTTGAGCTTGGCACCGGATCGACTCAGTGAAATCAAGTTCTGAACGCTGAACTTCCCGAACGTCCGCTCGCCGATGACCACGCCACGATGATTGTCACGCACGGCGCCGGACACGATCTCCGAGGCACTTGCGCTCCTCTCATCCACGAGAACGACAAGAGGCACCTGGGAATGCGCGCCTTCGCTGGGCGCTTCGAACACCTGGTCGTCAGCCTTGATGACCCCCTTCGTACTCACAACCACATCGCCGCGATGAAGGAACAGTGACGAAAGGTTCCATGCGGAATCGAGCAACCCGCCCGGATTACCGCGAAGATCCAGAACCAGCCCGCGAAGTCCGCGCATTTCCGCGAGCGCGTTCTGCACATCCTCCACCGTGTTCTTCTGGAAATTCGTCACGCGCACGTAGCCGATCCCGTGATCCTTGTCGAGCCAATGATCCCAACGTTCTTCGTTCCGTGGATCGCGCTTCACACCCTTGACGGAGCGAATGCGGACTTTGGCGCGTTCAAGAGGAAAATCCAGGCTTTGCTCGCCACGCCGAACGGTGAGGGATACGCCCGTACCCCTCGGACCCGTGATCGTGTCGACCACTTTGTTGACCGAGTAGTCTTTGAGGCTTTCACCGTCCACATGCGTGATGATGTCTCCCGCCTGAATACCCGCGCGATACGCCGGCGTATCCTCGAGCGGCGTCACCACCTCGATCTCGTCCGAACGGTTCTTGATGATGGAAATGCCGACGCCGACAAAGTCGCCGCGCGTGTGCTTCTCGAATTCCCGGCTCGCCTGGGGCCAAATGATCGTCGTGAAATCGTCCAACGGTTCCAGCGCGCCGCGCATCAACTCGCTAACCACCAGCGACTCGGACAGGCGTACGGTCTGGTCGTTGATGTCCTTGACCGCGCGACGGAAATGCCCCGCACAGTCCCGGCGATTGAGCGCCGGCGCTGCGCGCACCTGATCCAATCGCTCCTGAATCCGGCTCTTGAAGTCGCGGCGGTCGTCTTCGTCGGCGAGACCCTCGATGCGCTCCTGCGCGGTCTTTGAATCCACCAGAAGCTGAAGTTGTTCGAGACCCCTCTCGGCGATGTCCTTGAAATCCACCGGCTGGTCGACGTAGTACCGCTCGATGTAGCTCAACGCACGCTCAGCGTCTTTCCACCGAACTTTCTCGATGCGCTCGTCCCAGTGGCTGCCCTCCTTGAACATTCTGTCGAGGCGGACATGTGTTGCGCCCTCCCGAGCAAGCTTCTCATACCGGGGTTCCTGTTCGTGCAGCTCACTCAGACGCCAGTAGATCCCCCAGGCGTCCTGCCACTCATTCTCTTTGCGGAAACGACCGGCTTCCGTCAGCGCATCGTTCACCAGAGATGTCAGCCAGTCGCTGGCCAGAAACGCCTCGCGATCGGTCGAGCAGTCCAACGCCGCCATCGCCCAATCGAGTGCCCGCTTGAACTCCTTGCGCTCGACCCGCGCCTTGGCATACCCGACGTACTTCTCGAAGTCCGCCAGATCCGCCTCGCGACGGGCGGACTCCTTCGCCTGATAATCTGCCAGCCACTCATGAACCTGTTGCGTGAGCTTGCTTCGTGAACGAACCTGTCTCGCAGCCTGCTCCGCCGCCTCGAAGTCGCCCCGCGAAACGAGATCCAGCGTTCGCCGCCACAACTCATTCTCGGAACGAGGCCCAGCCTCAGGCGCTCCGTCGACAAGACGGACACCACCGAAAAGAAGAGCCGTCCAAACGAGGCAGATACGTCCCCAGGCAGAAGCGGTCCGTTGCGACATTCCTCCCATGGTCACTCCTTCAAAAGGGTAAAGAGGCCGTCCATAACAAGTATAAGGTTCCGACGCGCAGAGGTCCAACCGCCACTGTTCGCGATTGAAACAGAACGGTATCGGGTCTAGCCTGGGGCGGACCTTCTACGCTACGCTGGACGTCCCAAGCGCCCGCGTCCTGTCAGTGGGGCGGGTGTGCGGCAGGGAGCAATCGATGGCAGGCCGTCCATGTATCCGGGTTGTCGGCGCACGGCAACACAATCTGAAGGGGGTTTGCGTAGACGTGCCCAGAGCACGTCTGACCGTTATTACCGGCCCATCCGGCTCTGGAAAAAGTTCACTCGCCTTTGACACGATCTTCGCGGAAGGCCAGCGGCGCTACGTCGAGTCGCTCTCCAACTACGCCCGCCAGTTCCTGGAACAACTGCAAAAACCAGACGTCGAGCACATCGAAGGCCTCCCTCCGACACTGGCCATCGACCAGCGTACGACCCTCGCCGGACCCCGTTCCACCGTCGCAACCTCGACGGAAATACACGATTTTCTACGAGTTCTTTTCGCTCGCGTCGGTCAGCCGCGGTGCTGGAAGTGCGATCGTCCCATCGAACGACAGACCACCGCGCAGATCGTCGACGCCATCCTCACGGGGCCCGAAGGCCAGCGCATCATGCTGCTCGCGCCGATCGTCCAGCAGCGCCGCGGCGCCCACAAAGCCGTGCTCCAACGCGCCGTCAAAGACGGATACGTACGGGCGCGAATCGACGGCGAAGTGACGTTGCTGGAACAAACGGATGAACTTGCCGCCGCGCGCAAACACACCATCGAACTCGTGGTGGACCGACTGACGGTCAAACCGCAGATCGCGCACCGATTGGCTGAGAGTGTGGAGGCCGCGACAAGGCTGTCCGATGGGCGCGTCATCGTCGCCGCGGAAACCACACCGGGCCAGTGGAAAGACCAGCCCTACTGCGCGGCGCTGGGCTGTCCGGTTCATCCCGACGTCCGCATCGACCTTTTGACACCACAGTTGTTCAGCTTCAACTCGCCGCACGGCGCCTGCGCAACCTGTGCGGGGCTCGGCACGATGCCGGAGTTCGATCCTGAGCTGATCGTCCCTGACCCCGATCGTTCGCTCGGCGACGGCGCGATCGCCGCCTGGCGAGGGCAGGGTCAACGTCTGACACCCATCTACACGAAGCTGGTTCAGGAATTCTGCGAACGCTTCGGTGTCCGGTCGGACATCCCGTTCCGCAACATCCCGGCGCCCATGAACAAGGTCCTCATGGAGGGTACCGACGAGGAAGACGAGGCGCAGTACGGGGCGTCCTTTGAAGGCGTGCTGCCCAACCTGAAACGTCGATGGGAAACCACGGAATCGGAATCCTCCAAGCAGCGGCTCCACGCCTTCCTGAGTGACGCGCCCTGCACCGACTGCCATGGAACTCGCCTCCGCCAAGAGGCGCGTTGCGTCAAAATCGACGGACGTAGCCTCTCCGACTTCACCGCGATGACGATCAGCAGCGCGCAAGCCGCAATCGATGGACTCACGTTCTCTGATGAGGGCGCCGCCATCGCCGAACCGCTGCTTCGCGAAATCTGTCATCGCCTGAAGTTCCTGATCGAAGTCGGTGTCGACTACCTGACACTCGATCGACCCAGCGCGACGCTGTCCGGCGGAGAGTGGCAGCGGATCCGATTGGCCACGCAGATCGGCAGCGGACTCGCCGGGGTCTGCTATGTCCTCGACGAACCGACGATCGGGCTTCACGCGTCGGACACACGCCGCCTCACCGCGATCCTGCAGCGCCTCGCCGACATGGATAACACGGTCATCGTCGTTGAACACGATGAGGAGATCATCGCCGGCGCCGCCCATGTCATCGACGTCGGGCCCGGAGCAGGTGATGCCGGCGGACACATCGTCGCCCAGGGAAGCCTCGAGGAGATTCTCGAATGCGAAGAATCGCTGACCGCGAGGTTCCTGACCGGACGATCGCAGCTTCCGCTCCCGCAGCAGCGGCGCGGCGCCGACTGGAAACACGCGCTGGAGCTTCGCGGTGTGACCGCCAACAATCTCAAGAACGTCAACGCACGCTTTCCCCTCGGCTGCTTCATCGCCGTGACCGGCGTCTCGGGAAGCGGCAAGAGCACCCTGATCACGCAGGTGCTTCTCAGGGCACTGCGACGCAAACTCGACCGGACCGGACCCAAACCAGGACCCTACGAACGCATCGTCGGCAGCGCACATGTCGATCGCGTCATCGAGGTCGATCAATCGCCGATCGGACGAACGCCGCGCAGCAACCCCGCCACCTATGTCGGCGTCTTCGATCTCATCCGCAAGCTCTACGCCAAGACCCGAGAAGCGAAGATCCGCGGGTATGCGCCCGCTCGCTTCAGCTTCAATGTGAAAGGTGGTCGATGCGACGCGTGTGAAGGTCAGGGAGTCAAGCGCATCGCGATGCACTTCCTACCCGACGTCTTTGTTTCCTGCGCCGAATGCGCAGGAACTCGATACAACCGCGAAACTCTCGACGTCCGCTACCGTGGAAAGTCCATTGCCGACGTGCTCAACATGCGCATCGACAGAGCCACCGAGTTCTTCGACAACTTCGCCAACATCCGCCAGAGAATCCAAGCCCTCAAGGATGTCGGCCTGGGCTACATGACCCTCGGACAATCCTCGAACACACTCTCCGGCGGCGAAGCCCAACGCGTCAAGCTCGCCGCAGAGCTACACCGAGCGCCAACAGGGCACACGCTCTACGTCTTCGATGAACCAACGACAGGCCTGCACTACGCCGACATCCGAAACCTGCTGATGATGCTCAATCGCCTTACCGATCGCGGACACACGGTGATCGTCGTGGAGCACAACCTCGATGTGATCAAAGCGGCCGACTGGATCGTCGATCTGGGACCGGAAGGCGGAGAAGACGGCGGCGACCTCGTCGTCGAGGGAACCCCCGAACAAGTCGCAGCCTGCCGGCAAAGCTACACCGGTCGGTTTCTCAAGGAGCGATTGGCGAAGAACGCGCGCTTCCCGCGATAGCCCCTTCCGCTTGGGACGCCGCACGATCGAGGAACGCGACGAATTCCTCAACCGGCTGATACCCCGAACACTGGGCCAGCACCCGACCCTCTTTGTCCATCACCGCAAACGAGGGCGTCGCGCGAACCGAATACCGGTTGGCCACCTCTCGCTGCACGTCAACGTCAATGTACACAGGAACGAACGACCCCAACGTCGCTCGAACTTCCTCTGACGGAAGCACCGACGTCGCCATCGCCGCGCAAGGCCCGCATCGCTCCATCGAAAAGGCCACCAAGACCGGCCGATCCGTCGCCGCAGACTCCGCAACCGCCGCGTCAAAGTCCGTCCCCCAACCCTCCAGCGCGGGCGCGGGGCGATTCAACGCCGAAAACACCGCCAGAACGGCGCCGATGAAGATCAGGGTACCCAAACGAGACCGGCCCTGCTTCGGCCGCACTTCGAGTTGTTGCGTTGTGCTTTCCATCTTGACCCCTGAAACCCCACGCCCGACGCGATTATTCCCAGCCAACCCGAACAATCAGAATTCGCAGGGCACGCAGACTTGGAAAACACGATTCTCGGAACTTCACCCAGCCGGGCTACGAACCGCCCCTCGCCGCCGGTGCGACCCCATCGTCGACGATCGCCGAACGAACATCGCCGCCCTTCGTCAAGCGAAGCTCCAGAACCGTTCGCGTTCGCCCGCAGGTCATATGAATGACCGTCTCCGGCATGTCGAACGAGTGGGATCCGCCGCAGGCAGGACAGTCAAATCGAACCAACATCTCCGATCACCTTCCTCGAAACCATCATTCACCGACGCGCCACACTGGGGCACCGACCGCCGCCCCCGCACCCCTGTCCTACAGGAAAACGAGCGTTACCACAATGAACAGCGGAACCAGGATTCCGACGCTGTAGATCATGAAACCGAAGAAGCTCGGCATCTTCACGCCGGCCTGCTCCGCGATGCTCTTGACCATGAAGTTCGGGCCGTTGCCGATGTAGGTCATCGCACCCATAAACACCGCGCCCAGCGAAATCGCCACCAGCAGATTCTCCAGGATCCGACCCCCGCCGGCCAGCGCCACCACACCCGTGGCGTCTTCCGGTGTCATGCTCGATGCCGTCTCGAAGAAGACGACATACGTCGGGGCATTGTCCAGGAAGCTCGACAGCACTCCGGTGGCCCAGTAGAAACGACTCGGCGAACTCAACAACGGCTCCAGCGTCCCCCCGCTCGCCCGCAAAATCTCGATCGGAATCTGCATGCAAATGAAGATACCGACAAACAACGCCGCCACCTCCAGAATCGCATGATAGTTGAACTTGTTGTCCCGCCGAATCTGCTTCTTCGTCGTTCGAAGCGACAGCACGACCAAACCGAGCATCATCAACTCTCTCATGAACGGAAACGGCTCGAACCCCAGCCCCAAGAACGCCTCGCCCGGCTTCACCAACGCTACGCAGAGCACAACGCCGACCAGCCAGAGAAGATTGAGGCTCCCCCCGAGCGACAACTTTCGCAACCGGACCTCGTCGATGATCAAGTCCCGAAGCGTTTCTTTGCGATACGCAATCGTATCCCAGACAAAGTATACGACGAGAAGCAAGACACACGTCACCGCCCACGGCGCCCACAATCCCAGTGTCCAAAGGAAGTTGACGCCGCGCAGATAGCCCAGAAACAACGGCGGGTCACCAATCGGCAGCAGGCAGCCCCCGATGTTGCTCACCAGAAAAATGAAGAAGATCACCGTGTGCTTGACGTGCCGCCGCTCCGAGTTCGTCGACAACAGCGGCCGGATCAAAAGCATGCTCGCCCCGGTCGTACCGACAAAACTCGCAATCAGAGCGCCGACCGCCAGAAACCCCGTGTTCGTCGTGGGGTGCGCCGCCAGGTCACCTTTCAGGCTGATTCCACCACTGATCACATAGAGCGAGAACAGCAAAACGATAAACGGTATGTACTCCGCCAGGATCGCGTGATCGAGCACGCTGACGACTTTCTCCGCCCCGTACGCGACCCAGTAGTAACCCAGTGCAATCCCCGCGAACCCAAGCGCCACCATCAACCGGTTCTGGTTACTCTCCCACCAGTGTTCCGTCACAGAGAGCAGCGGCAAAACCGCGATCGACAGCAACACCCCCGCAAACGGGAGGATCGCCCAGGCACTCGGCGCATGATCCGCCGCACCGTGTCCCCCCTGCGCGCCGTCGTGATGACTCGTCAGCGACGAATACACCAAGAAGCCCAGCGCCACGACGCCCAGCAGAATCGCTGACAGTTGCAGAAGAGACAACTTGCGAGAATGATCCTCTCGCGATTCCGGGAGGTTCAGGCTGATATCCAAGGTCGGCGGCTCCGTCGACGGGGTTGTCATGCAATACTCACCTATCGGCACCTCTGCTGCGGCACATTCTACGGGTCCTTCCCCGGCCGATAACTCACCGCGTGTCGATGCCTTCACCAATTCCGAAGCCACGCTCTCTCGAAAACGCCATGGCGACGGCAATCTCCACCGTCAACCAAATCATGCCGCCCGGCCCTTCCGCGACGGCGAGCCACGTATTGTGCCCGATCCTCAAGTGCGAATCCAGCAATCCACGCCCCGATTCTCGGAAACTCACGACCAGCCGCTGGCGCCGATCTGCGCCATACAGACCCTCCGCCGCCGGACGGAACCCCGTCCGATGAACATTCTGCGTGAGAGGCTCAGGATGAAACCAGAAGACGGGAAGCTGCGAAACGGTGAAAACGAGACTAAACGGCCTGATCAGCAACGTCGAACGCCGCGCCGACGAGATACCCCTTGATCCCAACCGTGCAGTGCGTCACGTGCGCCGGAAGCCACGGCGATGAATTGTCCCCCGAAAACTCCCGAACCCAGATCTCGCCGCCGTTGCGAAGCTGACGCCGCGACCAAAATGCAAAGCCGCTGTCGGAAATGTTGTGCATCGTCGCCGGCCAAGCGCACTGCTCCACATCCGGATCCGTCGTCACGTCAAGCCGCATACCCACCGCAAACCGCGGCGCCGATCTTCCATCCGTACGCTTCTCCGGCTGACCGTCCGTCCTCGCGACGGATACCAGCCGAGTGATTTCCTCGTGATGCTCCTGCGTGTTCGGTTGATCTTGGTCGGTCATGAAAAAGTCTCTTTCGCACCGCGACGACGGCATTCAATGCCCTCGTAATGTCGGTTGATCCGGTGCTCGGGTTGGAGAATCGAGGCGCGTTTACAGGATTATGGGACATTCAGCCCAGACGACGCCCAGACCGAGCGGCCGAACACCGATAATGCAGATGCGCGAGAAGCTCACGGCCCCATCGAGGCCGCGAGCTTCTCATCGCTCGTGTGGAGGAACGGAAGGTCTGTTTTTTTCTTTCCCACGCCGACGACCACATGCCATCGACGTTCACTGAGCAATACGACACCGGATCCTCCGTCTGTCACTCCCTCGCACTTTTTCTTTGCCCGCCGCAGGCGCCCGAGAGAAGCTTCCCAGAATCACCCCCTCCTGCGACAGTAGACCCGATAAGGCCGCCAGGACCGCAAAACTTGCCGCCATCCCGTGCCCACGGGTAGGATTCAGCCGGTACAAACCCGGCAAGCGGTCCATCGAAATGAGACCAGGTCCGGCTGTTCCGCGATCGAACAGGCGCACCGGAGAACGGAATCGACGTGTCGAACTGCCTCCAGCTACTCGACTTTGAACGCCTCCACACCGGACTTCTCAGCCAGTCCGATGCAAAGCGCATGCACGACCATCTGCGTTCCTGTGACGCCTGCCGCGTTGCCTACGAACAATACCAGCAGGACCAGGCCTTCCTCGAAAAAGCCCTTCCACAGCTCAGCGATGACTCCGACTCGCGTCACGGCGATTCCACCGCACCATCATTCCGAAAGCGAAGCGCCGCAAGCCACACCCCGAACATCGAAGGCTATCGAATCACCGGAGTCCTCGGACAAGGCGGCATGGGCATCGTCTATCGGGCCGTGCAGGCCAACCTCAATCGAACCGTTGCGCTCAAGGTCCTGCCTGCCATGGTCGGCGCAGCCAGCCCGTCCGCCGTATCACGCTTCCAGCGCGAAGCGACCGCCGCCGCGAGACTCCACCACACGCACATCGTCCCCATCTACGATTTTGGCGAATCACACGACGCCTACTACTACGCCATGGAACTGATCGCCGGACATCCGCTCAGTGTTGTCATCAGACACTTCGCCGAAAAGAACGCCGCTTCCGCCTCGCCCGCGCAACTGGCCACACTGCTCCAGAACGTCACCTCGGGCGCCGGATCACTCCCGCCCGCGAGCATCGCTCCAGGACTCTCCGCCGACGACACACCCAGCATGACCGCCGTCTCCTCCGGCGGACGCGGCCGCCTCTATTTCCGCCAAGTGGCGCGCTGGATGGCCGACGCCGCCGACGCCCTGCACTACGCCCACGGCCAGGGCATCATCCACCGTGACATCAAACCCGCCAACCTGATCCTCTCCACCGATGGCCGCATCATGGTCGCCGACTTCGGACTCGCCAAGAGCGTCGACGAAGAAACCGTCACCATGACCGGTTCGCTCCTCGGCACCGTGCGATACCTCAGCCCCGAACAGGCGATGGCCAGGCGCGTCGCCGTCGATCACCGCACTGACATCTACTCGCTCGGTGCGACCATGTACGAGCTTCTCTGCTTTCAACCGACCTTCCCCGGAACCGACGACAAACAGGTTCTCAGCTCGATCATCACACGCGAGCCGATGCCGCCGCGACGCGTCGCACCGAGCGTACCATCCGAACTCGAAACCATCTGCCTCAAAGCGCTCGAGAAGTCGCCCGACGAACGCTACGACACTGCCCGCGGCTTCGCCGACGACCTGCGACGCTATACCCAGGACCTCCCCATCATCGCGAAACGTCCGGGACCCGTCGCACGAACGCTCAAGTTTGCGCGGCGACACAAGGTCCCCGTCATCGCTGGCGTAATCATTGTGCTTCTCATCACTGTGGGATCGGCTTGGGTGAACGTCGAGCGATCGCGAAGGGCTGCTGAGGTCGCACAGGAACGGCAGAGAACACAGGAAGCATCCGAGAGGCAGCGCAAGGCCGAGGAACGTCGCCGCGACGCCGATGATCGCCGCCGCAAAGCCGAGATGGAGAGCATCATCCAGGAAGCCCTGCGCGCGGAGAAGACGGGTGATCTGAACCTCGCGGTTTCAAACCTCCGATATGCACTCGATGAGTACGACGAGAATCACGCTCGTGCGTTGGGAAACCTGGCGAGGATGCTCAAAGAAAAGTACAACCGAGTGGACTACGAAAACACTGAGTTGCTCAAAGAGGCGATGGAATGCTGCGAGAAGGCCATTAGACTCGCCTCCACTGAAAAGGAGGACGAGAACCTTGCGCGGTATAACAACCTCAAGGGCGTACTGCTGAAGAAGCTCGGGCGGTACGACGAGGCGCTCGAATTCTACAGCGGTGCTATCGACCTGAACGAGAACGACGACGCCGCCTGGGAGAACCTCGCCGTAACGTACGCGCTCAAGAACGATCTGGATGCCGCTGAACAAAACATGAGGGAGGCAACCAGATTGGTCGGCGATCAGAAGGGAAAGATGTGCGAGACTTCCTGGCGCAGTCTTGCTTCGCTGCTGCTATTTCAAGAGAATTCCGATGCCTTCACGGCTGTCGAACAAGCCCTCGACTGCCGCAGCGACGATCAATGGTCGACGCTGATCAGTGCCCGTGTCCGACTGTTACTTCCAGGCTACACGGATTCCCAAGCGGCGTGGGCCGCCGCCGACTTTGCCCATCGAAAACGTACGGAACGCTCGATCCCTTACGCGCGGTACGCCACCCGTCTCCTGGCAATCGCCAACCTTCGCGAAGAACGGTTTGGCGACGCACGAAGGCTCGCCAACAAAGCCATCGATGCCGGCGACATGGAGTCCATAAACCGTATCATCCTGGCCATTGCCGAAGCCGATGCTGGGAACTTTGGATTGGGCCGTGATGCCCTGGCTCAGGCGTTGGTGTCCTGGCCGCCCGACCTGACCGAACCGGGACAATTCCGCGTCGAAGCGCCAGAAGGGGTCTTGTGGTTCGAAACCGCCAACGAGCTGCTCGGACTCAAAGCCGAAGCCGAGTCACTCCTCGAAACCGTAAGACCCTGACCGCCCTCCACCGGCTTGACCGACGTCGCCCACCGGTCGGACCGACTTTCCACTCGGTCATTTCAGCGCGTGACGGGGTCCCAAAAGGCACACTTGCCATCTCGCACAAGGCGAGCACGACTCGACCGAGGCAACGTCACGAGGAGATCGCACGCGCTCGCCCGCTCGCAGTAGACCGTCCAAGCCTCTGCCACTGGGTCGCCGGCGACGGAAGACGAATAACCGACGACTTGCTGCATTCTCAGCGGCGAAACAAACGGGACAGGCACCGCGCCCTGTCATTTCTTGCCGATTTGCGGTACAATTTACGTCAGATTTCGCGCGACGATTCGTAGTCACCCACGGTAAAGTGCGCGGACATGTCCCACGCACCCAGTTGGGCGACCCTCGCGAAAGGAGGGGCCGATGTACGTTCACCGAACGACACGGAGTCGAATCAGAGGAAACGTAGCCGCGCGCATGACGGCCATCGTCTGCGCAAGCGGCGCGTTCCTCGCAGGGGCAAGCGCAGGAGGAGACCCAGACCCTCCACCCCGTCACCAACCACCCCAGGAACTCTCGCCCGTCGCCAACCTCAGCGACCTCAACACCGCCAACACGCCACCCATCGTCACGCACGCCGCGATTCCACTTTCGGCCTCAAAGATCCCAAAGCGCGGGCGGACGCCTCTTACACACATTGCGACGAACGCCAGACAAGCCGCCCCGTGTCGTGTCGATGGCGACTGCGACGACTGCGACCTCTGCACCCTCGACACGTGCGTCGCACAGACCTGTCTCAACGACCTGATTCCAATCGGACAGTTTGTGCCCGGCGCCGAGTGCGACGACAGCCTCGTGTGCAACGGGCTGGAAACCTGCAGCTTCGGTGCTTGCGTTCCGGGCGTTCCCCTCTGCAGCGATGGCATGATCTGCAATGAGTCCGCGCAAGTCTGCGAGCTTCCCTGCCTCATCGACGCCGACTGCGAACGCGACGGCCTCGCCTGCACAACCGATCTGTGTGATGCGAGGATCTGCGTCGGCGGACTGGCCGACGGCCTGAGCTGTCGTTTCGACGAAGATTGCCCCCAAGGTACGTGTTCCGCGGGCGGAAGCGGCGCCTGCATCGTGGGAAACAACCCGTGCGGACCCGGTGCGCGCTGCGCCGAAGATCAAGCCGGCGGCGTGGTCTGCCCGCTCGGTCGGTGCTGTGACGCGCTGGGAACATGTCAGCGATTGACACAGGCCGACTGTGCGACCGCCGGCGATGCGTGGCTCTACACCGGCGATAACTCCTTATCCTGTGCCGCAGACCCCTGCCCGGCCTACGCCGCGGGAGTATCCCCGCAAGGCGCCTTCCCTGTGGCCGTTGGGTCGATCACTGCATCCGGTGTTTGCAGCGATACGATCCAAAGCCTGGGCGATGACTACACCATCGCTGGCACCACGTTCGTCGAACTTCGCACCGTCCGTTGGGTAGGCGGCGTCGACAACGCCGGCGATGTCGTCGCGTTTGAATGGTATGACGCAAGCGGCATCTTGATCGAAGATGAGTTCGTCACCGTCACGACGGCCGGAACCGCCGTACACACGTTCGACCTTCCCGTACCATTGACCATCCCCGCGTCCGGGTTCATGGCGGTCCGAATCGCATCGTCCTTCACACCGGGAGCGCGCTTCCACTGGCTCTCGACCGACAGCCCTGATACTGGAGGCAACGACCCCGACATACTCATCCTTGACGGCGCCATCGTGGGGCTCAGCCCGCTAGGTCGCTGCGCAGGCGGCGACCGCGACGGCCTCTGGTGCGATACGGCAAGCCCGAACTGCCCGGGAGGAGGATGCACAGACGTCCCCGACACCCTCGCCTTCGAACTCGTGGCGGATCCCGTCTCGTCTCCGATCGGTGCATGTTGCGACCCTGCCTTGGGAACGTGTACGAACGACCTCCGGTGGGTCTGTACGGATAACGGCCACTTGTTTCAGGGCGAAGGAACCGCTTGCAGGCGCTGCAGCAACGATATGTTCTTGAATTGCGATGCAGATGGCGACTGCCCAGCCTGCAGTGGTATTCCAGGCTTCTGCGAGTTCGACGAACTGACGGCCTGCTCCGTCGACGCCGACTGCATCAGTGTGGGCGGCGGGCGATGCCTCGCAACACCCTGCGACGTCAACGCCGAATGTCCCGGCGGACTTTGTGTCGTGGGAACTTGCAGCGGCGGAAGCAACGACACCAACCCCTGCAGCCCCGACGCCGATTGCGGCGGCGGAACCTGCTCGGCAACAGCCACGTGTGATGCCGTTCCACCCGGGTGCGACATCGGCGCATGCTGCGACGACATCGACGGTTCGTGTGTTGAAATCATCTCCCCGACGAGCTGCCCGGCCGGAATGACCTTCCAGGGCTACGGCACCCACTGCCAGCCAAACGCATGTATTCAACCGGGCCCCACCGGCGGCGACAACTGTGCGACCGCACCGGTGATAGGGATCACCGTTCCGGCGCTGGGACAACCACCAGCCGTCGTGACCATCACAGGCAACAATGCGACAGCCACGTTCGACGATGCGGTCACCGGACGATGCGTCGGCGGCATCAATGATGGATCCGCGTGCGATCCGTGGGCGGGCGACCCGCTCATCGAGTGTCCCGGCGGTTTGTGCATAGCACTCTGCGACGCACCGATCTTCGACCCCGCCGGCAACACGCGCGATCCGGGATGGTGGGAAGCCGTCCAGCTCAACGATTGCGCCGATGTACGCATCGACTTTTGTGCCACGCTCCCGACACTCACACCGGCCTGGCCCATGCTCTACAGCGACTGCCCGTGCGGTTCACCCGTGACGGGCGCCGGCGTCCCGTCGCCCGTCGGCGCCGGTGACGACGAAGCCGGCTTCGCCTACGGCGACCCCTTCTGCACCGGTGGCAACGCATGGGTGACGTTCGCCACGCTCCCGCCCGGTGTCTACTACTATCCGGTCTACTCCGGCCCGACCTCCACCATGGCCGTACCGCCCGGCGGGTCGTATCAACTCCACATCACCGCGGCCGCTTGCCGCCAGGCGGCCTGCTGCTCGACCGTCTGCAGCGGCGGCGTTCGTGACGCCGAAGCGTGTAACGTCGATGGTCACGCTGATTGCCCCAACGGAATCTGCAGTGTGGGATTCTGCCTCGGTGGCGAATTGCACGGCTTCTCGTGTGACGCCGGCGGCGTCGACGAATGTCCGGCCGGCGTGTGCGACGGAACCCTCGGCTGCTCCGTCACCACCGAAGCGATGTGCAAAGCCGCAAATGGACAATGGCTCGCCGGCCCCGACTTCCCCGACGCAATCTGCAACGGCGGAACCAACGATGGACAAGTCTGCGCCGACGACTCTGAGTGCCAAGGTGGTGGCACTTGTATGGCCAACCTCGAAATCCCCACCTGCCTCGGCACCCCCTGCGACACCGGCGCCTGCTGCAGCGGCCCGGGCGCCTGCTTCGACCGACTCCCCGGTGACATCCCCGTCACCGAGCCCGACTGCCTTGCCGGCACCTTCGTCGGCGGCGTCCGATGCGGTTTTCACTCGTCGTTGTGTGAGGTGTGTGGGATTGAGGTCGGTCAAAACTGCCAACCGGCTGACACCGCTGTCGTGCAGATGAGTGATTTGGATGCCGGCACGCGGGTTTCGGACAATTTCAGTCCGATAAGCGACGCGATTTCGGTGCTATGTGTGACAGGAAGTTGGCTGGATTTGACACGCGTGGGGCCGCGAATTGACTGCGCGTGCCAACTGGATGACACCGATGGCTGCGTTCCGACGGTGGCGGATCAGTTCACGGTCACGCTCTACGACGACGTGAACGGCAAGCCGGGGAGCGTGGTGGGGAGTTCGGGTGTTACGGTGACGCCTGATCGTGGATTGAAGGAGACGTTTGCGAACTTCGATCTCTGGGATGTTTCGATGGCGTTGGACAGCCCGATTTCGGGGCTGACGCCGGGAGGATGTTACTGGATCGAGGTGACGAACGACACGACGGATCTGCCGGGCAGCTGCAACTGGTATTGGGCGAGCAGCAGCGGGGCCGGTGACGGAGCGGCGGCGGCGGGGGACGACGTCGGCGGTCCGGGCGCGGAGGTCGGGTTTGACCTGGCGTTCTGCGTGGACGCGGGGATCGTGGCGCCGGGGTGTGGAACGCGGACGGGGGCCTGCTGCGCCTGCGACGGCACGTGTGCCAACACGGTGACACTTTCCGACTGCACGTCCGGGACATGGCATGAAGATCAGACGTGCGCGCAGATCACGTGCCATCCGATCGGCGTTCCCGGTGACGACTGCACGACCGAGATTCAGGCCGTCACCGATGCGACCATGCCGTACCAGAACCTGTGCGCCACGACGGACGGTCCCGCGTCGATCGACTGCGGCGCGGGAACCCAAGCGTTCGGTCGAGATACGTGGTTCTCGTACACGGCGGCGTGTGACGGCGTGCTGGTGGCGAGTCTCTGCGAGGGGACGGACTTCGACGCCATCCTTGGCGTTTACAGCGACGGTACGGCGTCATGTCCATGTCCGGGCGACAACACGACGCTGGCGGCGTGCGATGACAACGGCTGTGCGAGCGCGGTCTCCTTGTTCGAGCATTCGCCGACGCCGTGCAACGATGCGGCGTGCGGCAAGCAAGCGCCGATGGCGTGCCTTCCGGCCACGGCGGGCGCGTGCTATACGCTTCGCATCGGCGGTGTCGACGGTGCACGGGGAAGCGGCAACCTCAACGTGGCCTGCATCGGCGATGTCATCTATGTCAACGACGACGCTTCGGGCGCGAACAGCGGATCGAGCTGGGCCAACGCTTTCATGGATTTGCAGGACGCGCTGCACGCGGCCGATCTTGCGCGAAGCTGTTCGGATCTGGCGCTGAATCCTCAGGTTTGGGTGGCGGAGGGCACGTACCGTCCTGACCGAGGGACGAGTGACCGGGATGCGTCGTTCGATCTCGTGGCGGGGATTTCGGTATTTGGTGGTTTTTCAGGGATCGAAACGACTTTGATGGAGCGGGACTGGGCTGCACACCCGACGATCCTCAGCGGTGAGATCGGTGCGCCGGGGGACCCGATGGACAACAGCTATCACGTGGTGACGGCTGACGCCGGGCGTTCGGGTTCTTTGCTCGACGGTTTCGTGATCGAAGCGGGGTACGCGGACGGGCTGGGCCCGGCGGACCGAGGCGGCGGGTTGTTTAACTCGTCGGGTGAGGCGGTGGTTGCGAACGTCATTTTCCGTTCGAACGAAGCGTCTCAGGGCGCCGGGATGTACCAGGACGGCGGTAGCGTTTCGCTGGTCAACTGTTTGTTCAGCGGGAACATCGGGATGGAGGGCGGGGGGATCTTCGTGGCGGGGGGCGATCTATCGGTCGCGAACGGCACGCTGAGTCAGAACACGTCTGCGGTGGCCGCGGGCGGCGGCGTCTACGCGCTGGATGCCAGTGGATTGACACTCGACAACACGATTCTCTGGGGAAACGTCGGCATTGGTGGCGTGTTGAGCAATCAGATCTTCGACGCGTCGGGGCTCATCACCCTTCGGTTCAGCTGTGTTGAGGGTTATGACGGTGCGATCCTCGGTGGGTCGGGCAACATCAGCGCCAACCCTCTCTTTGTCAATCCGCTCGGTGGAGATGGTGTGGCGGGTACGGCGGATGACGCCCTTCAACTCAGTGCGGGATCGCCGTGCATTGATGCAGGTGATCGCACGAGGGTGCCGATCGACGTATTGGATTCCGATGGTGACGGCGACGCTACGGAGCCTTGGCCTTTCGATCTCGATGCGGAGCTACGCATCGGCGACGACGGTCAGACGGCGGATACGGGGCGCGGTTGCCCGTACGTGGTGGACATGGGCGCGTACGAGTTTCCGCCCGACTGCAACGGCAACGGCGTTTCGGATCCGGTGGATATCACGCTCGGCACAAGTCTGGACTGCAACTTCAACCGGATTCCTGACGAGTGCGAGATCGACGAAAACAGTGTCGCTCCCGGCGGCCCGTTCTACTGTCCGTCGGGTAGTCCGGATTGTGATCCCGACTGCAACGGAAACGGGATACCGGACAAGTGCGACTCGCCCGACTGCAACGACAACGACGTTCCGGACGTGTGCGAGATTCCGGTGGGATGCGTCGGTCCGGAGCCGACGTACTACTGCACCGTAGGGTGTGACGACGACTGCAACACGAATTGCATTCCGGACGAGTGTGACATCGCGGACTGCCCGGCGGGGTTCGTGAACCCGGAGGACTGCGACGACTGCAACCAGAACCGCGTTCCGGACGAATGCGACATCAGTGCGGGGACTTCTCCGGATGTCGACACGAACGGCGTACCGGATGAGTGTACGAGTTCGGTGCCGGGTGCGACGGGCAGTTGGAGCAGCGGCGCGAACTGGATCGGCGGGGCGGCGCCGGGAGTGACTTCCGGCGTGACGTTGAGTCCGTTCAGCACGCTTCAGGTCGACGTGGACGTCACCGTGGCGGCGCTGCGCACGCGCGGGGAGTCTCAGCTGAACATCAATGCGGGCGGCGGAAGTGGGGATCTGAATGTCGCCGGCAAGATTCACAGTGCGGGCGATATTTTGCTGGACACGCACACGATGACCGCGGCGAATCTCTCGCTGGACGGTTCGGGTTTCCGGGGCGGGTTGACGGTGCAGGGTTCGTCGAGTGTGAATCTTGGTGGCGGAGAGCTGTTGATCGAGGTGGGTGGTTCGTATTCGTCGAATGATCCTCCGAGTGGCGCCTCGGCGAGCCTGAACGCCAGTCGTGTTGCCCTTGGCATCTCGTTTGGGGGCGTGGCTTCGAGTATGGCGTTGAAGGACTCGATGACGGTCACCACGTCGTCACACTTCGTGCTGGACGGTCGTGTGGACGGTCCGCTGAGTCCGCTGCTGACGGGGCGCGGCGTGGTTGCACGGGGCGGCAAGACACCGCCGATCCTTCGCATATCGCCCCCGACGTACCTTTCCCGTTCGAGGGTACATCGGGGGGTCGCGGTTGAGACCGCGCCGCTGACCATCGAAGGATCGTTGCAGATTCTCACTGAGGCGAAGGTCTGTGTCGGTGGTGACGCCGCTCAGCCGCAGAGTTGCAGCGCGAGTCCGGTCGACGATCTGGCGAAGGTTGTGTTGCTCGGCGATTTCGACAATCAGAGCGTGTATGCGAGTTTGTTCAACTGGCGTCATGGCGGTTTGCGTCTGGAGGCCGGTGGCGCGGGGCAGGTGTTCGAGGTTGCGGGGATTGATCTTGGGCCGGTCCACGAGGGCTTCGAGACGAGTGAGCCGACGGCGGTTGAGAGCTGTTTCTTTGAGGGCACGCACACGAATTTTTCGATGAAGGTGGTCGAGGTGGCGGCGAACGCTTCTGTCACGTTCCGAAACCGGGTGCTCAACACGGCGGGCAGTCATCCCTGCGCGGAAGCGCTTTATGTTGACCATCTGATTTTGGAGTCGGGCGCCCAGCTCACGCTCGATGATTGCCGCGTGTACTATCGGGAGCTGACGGATAACTCGGGGACGGTTCCCACGCTCGAGGGGTGTGGGGAGCTACTTCGGGTTCGGACGTCGCAGTGTAGTCCGGGGTCGGCACCCGAGCCCGACCGATTACTTGACTCAGGGAATGTCCTGGTGATCAACATCAAGAACCGGTTCGTTTCGTTTGCGGTGACGGACGGAAGCGACCAGGCGGTTCGCGTGACATTTGTCGATCTTCCGGGCGGATTCAGCGTGTTTAACGGGACGACGATGTGGGTCGACGTGCCGGTCGAATACAGTGAAGGCGGTGGACGTGGATTCAACAACCCGTGCACGGTTGGTTCGCCTTGTCCGGAGGGGAGCTTTCTTTCGTCGACGTTGTCGGCGACGCCTGTGTATCGCGATTGGTCAGTTGACGGTCGAGTGGTTCATGTTCGCGATGAGTTGATCATTCCGCACGCGTTGTATCGCGTCGACACGATCGGCGTGGACTGCTCGTTGGCGGACCCGTCGCATTACTCGGATCCGCTGCTGATCGGCAACGCGAAGTGGGGTGATGCGGTAGAGCTTTCCGCGGGAGAGTGGCGTGCGGCTGAGGCGAAGTGTGGCAACACCGGAAGCGCGTGTCTCCGAGATATCGACTGCCCTGGCAGCACTTGCGGTACGGTGTCTGTTTTCGATACTCTGGGGATGTTGGCGAAGTTCTCGGGTGCGCCTGGCGCACCTGCCAAGGCCCGGATGGATATGCTCGGTGTCGTGACGGGGCCATCGCCAATTGTCGACGGGAAGATCACGGTGAGCGATACGGTATCGGTGCTGGGTGCGTTTGGGGGTGACCCGTATCCGTTCAGTGCGCCGACGGTCGTTCACATACCTGAGCCTGCTTACGAGGCGTACGAGGAGTAGATCCGATGGAATCGACACGCGCGAGCCTCCTGGAACGGGTGAGGAATCCGCAGGACGACGAGAGCTGGCGAGAGTTCTTCCACATTTATCAGCCGCTGCTGTATCGATACTCGCGGATTCGCGGATTGACCCGGGAAAACGCGGAGGAGCTGACGCAGCAGTGCCTGGCGCTTTTGACGGAGAAGATGCCGTCGTTCGAGTACGTGAAGGAGAAGGGTGGTTTCAAGCACTGGCTTCGCCGGATCACGAACAACAAGGTGAACGACTTTTTCAAGAAGCGGAAGTTGCCTTTGGCGCAGAGCGGCGATTATCGCCGGCCTCAGTATCGGGAGATTTCGCCGGACGATCTTTGGGAGCAGCAGTGGCATAAGCGTCATCTTCAGTATTGCCTGGTGCAGGTTCAGTCGGAGGTGGCCGCGAGCACGTACAAGGCCTTCGAGTATCACGTGCTCTGTAGCTGGCCTGTGGACCGGGTCGCGGAGACGCTGAACATCTCCGTGGATCAGGTGTATACGGCGAAATCACGGATCACGCGGCGGCTTCGGACGAAGATGAAGGAGCTTCTGGGCGAAGTGTGAACGGGTGGAGGTGGATTCGCGCTCCGGCGCATCGCCGTTCCGAGTGGAGACGGCGGTGACACCTCCGAACGAGAGCGTAGACCTGTTTCACGGTCCCGTGAAGGACGCCTGGACCAGCGCCAAATCGCCCAGATCCACGTCGTTGTCGTGCTGCAGATCAGCGGCCGTGCAGCCTGCGGTGGGCGACACATTCGGTCCTTCGAAGCACGGCAGCATCAGCAGCAGGTCATCTTTGTTGACCCGGCCGTCATGGTCGACATCCCCGACACAACCTGGACATATTCCGAAAACCGTGATGACACCGTCTCTCGGGATGTCCGCGACGAGCGTCTCGCCGGCGAGTACGCCTTGGTTTTCCAGGTCCACGTCGAACTGATTCGAGGTCGTGAATTTGATTCCATACGTTCCGGCGGGAAGACCGTGAACGGATAGGGTGCCGACTCCATCGGCCTTAACGACAACGACAACGGTGTCGTCGACGTTGGCAAAGGCGAGCGGGTCAAATCCGGCGTTGTCGCCGGTCGCCTGCAGGCGCACCGCGCCGCGGCGTATAAACTTGAAGTACTGGCGCAAGAATTTTGTCCTACTCCCCAGTGTGATCAGGGGATTAGCATCCGTGCCGGGCCCTGGGGTAGCCGTATCATCAATACGAAAATAATGACCGCCATTATCATTGGCCGTGGTCCAAGCCAGTGTAAACTGCTGCCACGCGGAGTTGTTGCCGAGCTTGAGATCTTTGTGCAGGTCCAGATGACCGCTGCCAATATGCTCGAGCATAGAGGTGTTGAGACCGTGGGTCTGAGCCAGCGCGGCGATGGTCGACAGGTTTGCGTCCGAGACCCCGCAATAGCGGTGATACGACAACTCGACCACGTGCTGCATGGCTCCAGTCACATTGGCCAGGTCGTTGAAATATGTGATTGCGTTGTTCATGCATGTGTTGGACGGCGCGACGAAACGCGGCGTAAAGCCGTTGGCCGACAATCGGGCGGCGGCCTCCACCATCGCTTGTCCGATCAGCGTGCCGTTCCACTCCGCCACGTTGTCCGGCTCGAGAATCACTTCCCACGTATCGGGTACCCAGCCGTACTTGGTTTGAAGGTGGAGATACGTGGCCAGCACGAATTCGGCGTATTCCTGAGGATCGTCATGAATATAGACCAAACCCGGCGTGCCACTCTCGCCGATTTGCTTGGTGAATCCGACGTAATTGAGATTGATGAAGAGTGTCTCACCGTTGGCTTCCAGGCGCTGTTTGAGCGGTAAGACGACCTTGTCCACTGCGAGGTCGAGCTGGGAGAACTGGAAACCGCTCATGTTCAGGTCGAACGGGTCCGCATTGTCGTTTACGGTCGAGCCGCGAACGTCTCGCCAGCTTCCAATCGCATCCCTCTCGGGAATCAGGCCGTCTTGGAACTGTTGCCAGAAGTCCTCCTGGTTCTCCGCGCCGCTCATGATCTCCAGGCGGATTCGATTGATCCCCAGATCTTTGACGGCCAGATCGTACAAGGCATCTTTATAGTTCTCGAACGCCGGGCTGGTTTCATGGCCGGCTTGGGCGGTCGCCTCCCATCCCGTGATCGTCTGAAAGGTGATCGATGGATTCAGTGTGATGATCGTGTCGACACAAGCGTCTGCCGTTTCATCGCACGTCCGGCCCGTGCAAGGCGCAGCATCCGACAGACATGCTCCTGCTTGACAGGCTTCGGTGCCGTCGCAGAACAGGCCATTGTCGCACTCCGTATTCAAGGAACATAGCGCGGCCTCCGCTTCTGACCAGAGCGTTTCGCCTGCTGACAGGTTGCCATTCGATTCGCGGGTACACCACGTGGTCAGGAGTGACGTGCTCAGTAGCATGCTCAGCGAAACGATCGTCCAATGCGCGCTAACGGCGCGCCGCGCAGCGCTACATTGCCCGGACGTGGAACTCTGCGGACATGGCAAGTCGATGTACAAACCGGGATTCTCCGTTGGCCGGACTTTGGACAGTCATTCTATCCCGGGAAGTCTCCGGGACAAGGCGGAGCCGCGTGGCTGCGGCTTATCGGACACCCAGGCCCGCGTCGTCCACGTCTGGGGGGGGGGCGGTGGTGAGTGCGAACGGGCATGCCCCTGCGTTCGGCAGGGCACGCGAGGTCTGCAGGGCGATGCTGTGGTCGGCGCGTTTTCGCGTCTTGCGCTCACCGTAGCCCTCTTCCTGGGGGAGAGGGGATACTCGCATGCCCGCGCCTTGGGCTCTGGCATGACACCTGGGATCGGGCTGCGTGCCGTGGGCCGACTTCAACCGGAGAGGGGGGGATTCGAACCCCCGGTACGGTGTAACCCGCACACTGGTTTTCGAAACCAGCTCCTTCAGCCGCTCGGACACCTCTCCAACGCGAATTCACTGGCCCCAGGCGTGATTGTCACGCGGTCAGGGCTCAGGATCGCGCCACCTTTTGGGCGGTGGCTTGGCGGAGTGTAGCTCAAAGGCGGGTCGGCGCAAAGGGGTGGGTGGACAGGAGCGGTGCCGGTCGGGTATTCGTTGTCACATGAGCGAATGCACGAACATGAAGCGGATCGGCGTGTTGACGGGCGGCGGGGATTGCCCGGGGCTCAACGCGGTGATCCGTGCGGTGACGAAATCGGCGATCGCCGAACACGGGCTCGAGGTGCTTGGGATCGAGGACGGATTCCTGGGCTTGATCGAAAACCGGATCCGGCCGCTGCGGTTCTCGGATGTCTCGAACATTCTCGATCAGGGCGGGACGATACTCGGGACGAGCAACAAGGCGGACCCGGCGCGGTTCTGCGTTGGGCAAGACCGTAAGGGTTCCCCGATCTTCGAGGATGTTTCGGATCGGGCGGTGGGTCATGCGCGGGATCGCGGGCTTGATGTGTTGGTTTGCATCGGGGGTGACGGGACGATGTCGGGTGCTTCTCGTTTGGTCGGGCACGGGCTTTCTGTGGTTGGTGTGCCCAAGACGATCGACAACGATCTGATGCACACGGATGTAACATTCGGGTTCGACACGGCTGTTTCGACTGCGACGGAGGCGCTCGATCGGATTCGTACGACGGCGTCGAGTCATCATCGGGTGATGCTGGTGGAGATGATGGGTCGCAATGCGGGTTGGTTGACGTTGCACGCGGGGGCGGCGGGGGGCGCGGACGTGATCCTGATTCCGGAGATCGGGTACGACGTCGAAAAGCTTTGTGCGCGTTGCGTGGACCGGAGCCGGCATCATAAGGCGTATACGCTGGTGGCGGTTTCCGAGGGCGCGAAGCCGGCGGGTGGTGAGGTGGTGGTGGATCGGGTGGTCCATGAATCGCCGGATCCGATACGGCTCGGCGGGGTGAGCGAGGTTCTGAGCGAGCAGATCAGCGAGGGCACGCAGCTCGAGAGTCGCGCGACGATTCTGGGTCATGTTCAGCGCGGCGGAAGGCCTACGGCTCATGATCGCGTGCTGGCGACGCAGTTCGGTCATCACGCGGTTGAGATGATCATGCGGGGTGAACTGAACCGGATGGTGGCGATGCAGGGTGGGCGACTCACGACGGTTTCGATTACTGAGGTTGCGGATCGGCAGCGACTGGTTCCGCTTGATGATCCGCTCTTGACGGCGAGTCGCGCGATGGGTGTTTCGATGGGGGATTGAGACGTTTGTAGTCCTCAGTTGTCAGTTCTCGGTTTCTGTCCGTATGTCCTTTCTGAAGATCATCAGCGCTCGACGCGCTTGTCCTGTATCGGTGTTCAGGGCATAGGTGAAATTTGGGGCCGGGCAAAGATGGAGTCGCCGGGCGGTGGTCACGGTAGCGTCATCGACTTCGGTTCCTTCGGATGAGGCGGTCTGGTAGGCGACGAGGTAGCCGTCATCTGCGAGGAATTGTGCGGTTTGCTCCAGGGCGGTTGGAAGGGATCGCAGGGCGCGGAACAGGACAAGCTGAAAACCGGTACCGGCGTCCGGGGCGATGTTCTGTGGGGGATTCTTCTCGGGCGTCTGCAGGTTCCAGTGTTTCGAATGGGCATGCACGGCGTGCAGATTTGTTGCGTTGAGCTCCGCGGCGGTGTTGCGAAGGAAGTCGATCTTCTTGCGTGTGGCGTCGATGGCCGTGATGGACCAGTCGGGTCGCATGACGGCAAGTGGAAAGGCGGGGAAGCCGGCGCCGGTGCCGACGTCGAGGATGGTTTGCACATTGACGTCGGCATCTGCGATCCATCGCAAGAGGGCGAGTGAGTCGGCGTAGTGCTTGACGGCGGCGGCGGTGGGCTCGGTGATTCGGGTGAGGTTGGTGGTCTTGTTGGTCTCGACCATGGCCTGGTAGTGGGCCGCGAGAAGACCGAGTTGATCTTCGGTGATTGCGAGGTCCCAGCGGGCCAGGGCGTCGGTCAGGGCGTTGTTGAAGATCGGAAGATCGCCGGACATTCGTCCATGATGCGCTACGCGGGCGGGATCGTGAAGGGGTCAAGGTCAAGCGACGGCGGTCCAGATTTGGCGCAGGTTTCGATCGGCGGCTCCTTGCTCCAGTGCGGATTGGAGCCGGAGTATGCGTCGATAGCGGTCTGATCGCCAGTCTCCGGCGGTGAGTCCTGCCCCGTGGAAGGCTTCGCAGAGCTGACGGATTCCCTGAGCGAGCGTCCAGCGGAAGCGGAAGTTGGGGAAGTTCCGCATGAAGTGTGAGGCGTCGATGCGGATGCTAGGCTCGTTGTTGAGGCGTGGCGTCGTTACGCGCGTGCAAAAGGGCACGGTTTCTACGATGGCGTCGGCGATGTCGATGGCGCGGGATGCCTCAGGGTCGGCGAGGTTGTAGAGCCGGTCATGCGGACGTTCGTCGGGTGCGGTCAGCAGTGTGGCGTAGGCGCGAGCGAGGTCTTCGACGTGGATGAGTGGGTGGAAAGCGTGACCGTCGCCGGGCAGATGGAGGCGACCTGTTGTGGCGGCGGAGGCGACGAGGTCGTTGATGAAGAGGTCAAGGCGCAGGCGTGGGGATACGCCGTAGACGCCGGCCTGGCGGAGGATGATGGGCGAGAATGTCTCGTCGGCGAGTTCTTGAAGGGCGTATTCGCAGTTGCGCTTGGCACGGGCGTGTGTTGTGACCGGCGCTGGGGGTGTCCGTTCGGTCACGGGAGCCCCTCGGCAGCCGGCGAAGGCCTGGCAGGTCGAGGCAAAAAGGAAGCGGCGCACACCGGCTTGTTTGCAGGCGGTTGCCAGACGACGGGTTGCGATCTCGTTGACGGATTGGACGGCGTCTGGTGCGAGCACATCGGGGGCGTCGTTGGGGAGGTCGGCGAGGTGGATGACGGCGTCGAAGCGCTGAAGATCCTGGGGCTCGACGTCGCGAATATCGAGTGTGAATTCCGGGACGAATTCTCGATGTCGACCGAAGTCACAGTCACGGTAGAGGTTGGTGTCGAGTCCGACGACGTCGTGGCCCTGCGCGCGGAGAACGCCGACGAGAACTGATCCGATGTATCCGGCGTGTCCGGTGACGAGGGCTTTCATCGCGCATCCTTCCGTGGACTCAGTTTGGACATCCTTGTCCTGCGTTGCCTGCTGTCGGCGCTGGGCTGTTGCGTGAGTCCGTAAAGAGGGGATATCGGCGAAGGGGAAGGGCGGGCTTGATGTCAATTGCCGTTCGCGGGCGGCGGTTCGATCCGGAAGACTCCCCAGACGAGGAGGCCGGCCATCAGCCAGCCGACGACGAAACCGACGGCGGTGTTGATGGCCATGCAGGCGCCGGCGGTGATGAGCATGACGAAGAAGTCGACGCGCGTTTTCTGGTCGCGGCAGACGAGGGCGAGTTCGAGGCCACTGAAGAGCAGAAGTACGCCGAGTACGGACTGGGGATAGGCTTGCAGCCAGAGGAGCATCGAGCCGCCGAAGAGGATCGCCAGGGCGATCTTCGCTCCGCCGAGCATGATGACGCTTCCGCCGGTGCGTGCGCCGAATCGATGCTGGGCGGCGAGTCCTCCTGCACCATGGCACATGGGCATGGCACCAAATGGGCAGGCGAGGAGGTTCATCAATCCGACGGAGACGGCAACGCGGCGAGGGGCGGCGGGCGTGCGGGGGAAGAGGTCGAGGGAGAGCGCGCAGACGGATATCACAGAGTTCAGGAGGGTGAGTGGGATCTGGGGGAGCGCGCCGCGGCGGAGACCTGTCATCCAGTCGTTCGCGTTGGCGAGAGCGGGCCAATGCCAGTTCATGCCGAGGGCGGTCTTGGACAGCATGTCGGTGTCGGCGGCGAAGAGGGCGATCAACCCGATGGCGAAGACGACGAGCGCGCCGGGGACGTGTTTTGAGAAGTAAAGGAGCAGGACGAGCGAGGCGCAGAGAATGCCGAGCCCGATGCTGTCCCAGGCGAGCCACACGTCGGTTCCGGCGATCATCTTGAAACCGCCGCTGAGGAGTTTCAGTCCGAGCGCCAGTTGCAGGCCGCGGACCACGCTCTTTGGGATCGCGTGGTTCAACCAGTTGATCAGACCGGTCACGCCGAGGATCAGGATGACGGCTCCGGTGATGATTCCTGCGGCGAGGATCTGTGATTCGTTGAGCCCTTCCGCGATGGCGACGGCGGCGATGGCCTTCATCGGCTGCACGGGCATGGGGATGCCGAAGGCGAGTCCGGTGACGACGTTCATGATTCCTGCGGAGAGGAGTGCGGGTCCGAGTTGGAGGCCGCACCGGTTCACCATGCCGACGAGAAGGGGGATGAAGGTTCCGAGGTCGCCGAGCGCACCGCCGAGTTCACGGCGGTCGAAACGAATGCGGGATGTTCGTTTCCCCTCGTCGGTCATGTTGTGTCCGTTTGGGCAGTCAGCGAGTGGATCGATGCTCGCCTCTGCGCAAGCGCGGGTACGCGACCGGGTTGACGCGGAGGGGCCATGTGAGATGTGCTCCGCGGTGAACCGTTTCGTCTATCGTCGTGTCCGTTTTGCGTTTGCGTTTTTTTCATCGAACGGAACTCAGGGTATCGTCTAGGCAATCGACGGCGAAGTCGACGTCGGGTTTGGTGAAACACATCGGCGGCTTGATCCGCAGCACGTTGCCATAGACTCCGCCGCGGCCGATGAGCAGTCCGCGGTCCTTGGTGCCCTCATGCACGAGGTCGGCTTCGTTGGAGGCCGGTTCTTTCGTAGCGCGGTCGCGGACGAGTTCGACGCCCAACATCAGTCCCCGACCCCGAACGTCACCGATGAGCGGTTGGGACTGTTGCAGATCGACGAGTCGCCTCTTGAAGTAGCTTCCGACCTCGAGGGCATTTTGCTGAAGGTTTTCGCTGTCGAGGATCTCGAGGGTTGTCAGCCCCTGGATCATGGAGACGGGGTTTCCGCCGAATGTGTTGAAGTGGAGTTTTTGCTTCATGCACTCAGCGATTTCGGGTCGGGTGGTTACGGCACCGAGCGGCGCACCGTTACCGATGCCCTTGGCCATGACGACGATGTCGGGCGTGACGCCGTGCGCCTGGAATCCCCAGAAGTGAGTGCCGAGGCGTCCGAATCCGGTTTGCACTTCGTCTGCGATGCAGAGTCCGCCGTGGTCACGCACGATCTCGTAGACGATTTTGAAGTAGTCGGGCGGCGGATCGACGACGCCGCCGGCACCCTGAATCGGTTCGGCGATGAAGGCTGCGACCTTGCCCGACGTTTCATGGTCGATGAGCTGCGCCACGTCTTTTGCGCACTCGAGATCACAGGCGGGATGCTCGAGGGCGAAGGGGCAGCGATAGCAGTATCCCGGCGTGGCATGTTTGACGCCGAAGGCGTGGGGCATCGGGTATTTCCAGTTCCCCATTCCGGTGAAGCCCATCGTGGTTTGCGACCCGCCGTGGTAGCCGTTGCGTAGCGAGATCACGTCGAATTGCCCTGTGTGGAGTCTGGCCATCAGCGTGGCGAGATCGTTGGACTCGCTTCCGGAGTTGGTGAAGTAACTCACCTGCAGGTTGCTCCCGGCGGGAAAACGTCCAGCGAGTTTTTTTGCGAGCTGAGCGATGGTCGGATGAAGGAAGACGGTTGTCGTGTGCATGAGCATTCCGACTTGCTCTGTGACGGCTTCGACGATTCGCGGGTGACAGTGCCCGACGGATACGGAGACGATTCCGGCGATCGCATCGAGATATCGTCTCCCGGTCTCATCCCAGAGGTACTGCATGAAGCCTTCCACGATGGGCAAGGGATTCTTGTAGTAGGTGAAGACGGAAGGCGCGACGTACTGCCGTCGGTGTTGAAGAAGCGCATCGCGCGCGGGCCCCTTATAGGGCGTTGGCTTATGGGAACACTCTGTCATCGTCGCGCGCGGTCGTGTCGTGGACATCCACAGCCTCCTTGTCGAAGTTGATTCAAGAGGATCATGTTATCGCGCGTCGGTCAAGTCAAGGGTGGGTACCGCCTAAACGATAAGCACTGGGGTACGAATGCCGAGGTGCGCTCGATGCATACGGAGCAGGTATGGGGTACGTGATGTCATCCGTGAAACGGTTTTTGACGGCGGAGGAAGTTCCACGCTGGTTCGGCCTGGCGATCGTTCTGATCTTCGTCGTGGGAATGACCACCGTAGCGCAGGTCGGCGACGATCGCGTTCGGGCTCTTGCCGTGGTCCTGACGGTTCTGGCGGCGTTGTTTCTGGTCTATCGATGTCTACGCGAGCAACAGCGGAGCGTTTCTCGTATTGCGGATCGCCTCAAGCGGCAGCGTGACCGTTTGGAGGATGATCTCGAGTCGCTGCGCATGTCCGATTCGGTCGACGCGGTCGGCGCGACGTGGAACGATTTGATCGAGCTTACGCTTCGGTTGCGTGAATCGGTGAAGCGCTCCGAATCGAACGAGGAGCTGTCGCGCGCGCTGGAACAGGCCGGCGGCGGCGAATTGGCCGAGGCGCTTCATGCCATCCCGGACGGGCTGATGTATATCACGGATGAGTCGCGTTTCGAGTACGTCAACACGACGATGCTCCGCCTTCTGGGGTGGGACGGCGAGACGGCCCTGCGAACGACGCTTCGGGATGCCACATCGACCGGTTTCGGTGAGAAGTTACTGGAACTGGTGCAAAGCCTACTCCAGCCCAATGGGTCGTTCGAGTCTCGCACGGAGGTTCTGGAGACGGGTGACGAAGTCGGAGATCGCAGCATCTATCGGGTCCGCGTGACCCCTCTCCAGCGGGCCCATAAGTCGGGTGAGTGTGTCGTCTTGGTCCGCGATGTCAGTCAACAGATTCGTGCGGACCGCGCGCGAGAAGAGTTCATCACGCAGGTCACGCACGAGCTGCGGACGCCGTTGACGAACATACGGGCGTACACGGAAACGCTGTCCAGCGGGATGTTCGACGATCCGAGCATCATCACCGAGTGCTACAACGTGATTACGAAGGAGACGCGACGGTTGTCGCGGCTGATCGAGGACATTCTGAGTGTCTCGCAACTGGAGGCGGGTTGCATCGAGCTTCAGATGGACCTTGTGGATCCCAAGACACTGTTGAGTGAAGCGGTTCGTGACGTGCGCGGTATCGCGGACGAGAAGGGCATCGATCTTCAGCTCATCCTTCCGGCCAAGCTCGAGCCGATTCAGGCGGACCGCGACAAGCTGGCGGTGGTCATCAACAACCTCCTCGGCAACGCGCTGAAGTACACGCCGGCGAACGGGAATGTCGTTGTCGGATGCCAGGCGGGTAACAGTGAAGCGTTGATCACGGTGAAGGACAACGGTATCGGGATCGACCCTGCGGACCAGGCGCGCATTTTCGACAAGTTTCAGCGTTCCGTCGACGCGGAGGTTCAGAACCAACCCGGTACGGGTATCGGGCTCTACACGGCGCGTGAGATCGTCCGCCGGCATCGCGGTGAGATTGAGCTCATGAGCGAGAAGGGGCAGGGATCCACGTTCGTGGTGCGTTTGCCGCAGAAGGAGAGTCGTGGGGGATCGCTGAGCGCTGCCGGTCCGAGTACGGGCAAGGCCGCGACGGTTCAGAGTTGAGGACGTTGATCGCTGAGGAGGCTCTATCCTGTGCCGACCATCCTGATTGTGGAAGACGAAGCGCACATCATCCGCATTCTTTCGTTGTGGTTGAAGCGTCACGGGTATGACATTCTCGAGGCGTCCAACGGTGAGGCTGCGCTCGATGTCCTCGATCGTGAGTCGGTCGACGTCATCATTTCCGATATGAACATGCCTGTCATGGACGGATTGACGTTGGTGAAGACGGTCCGTGATGAGCGTGGGATGTCGATTCCGTTTCTGTTGATTTCGGCCCGTTGCGACCAAGAGCAACTGTCTGAGCGGCTGAAGCCTTATCAGGTTGAGCTTTATCCGAAACCGTTTGCGCCGTCTCGGCTGGTGGCGGAGATTGACCGGATGCTGCATCCCACGATTACGGAGAACCCATCCACGTGAGCGCGTCGGATCCATCCGCACTCCCTTCACCCGAATCCGCAGGTGATGTACGTCCGGCGACGGATGCGCGCAGCGGTCTGGAGTTGCTGCGCAGTCACTTGACGCCGCTCAAACAGGACGCGCGCATCGACCGGATGCTGTCCAACGTGAGCGAGTCGGTCGAGCGTCTGGCGGTGGAACACTCGGGAATGGCCGAGGAACTGCTCTGTGTTTATGAGCAGCTCGGCATCGTTTTCGAGATGACGGGCAAGCTCCCGAGTATCCACCGTGAAGCGGAGGTGTTCGATCTTTTCGCGGATTGCCTTCGGCGGAGCTTTACGACGCGCGAGGTCTTCGTCGTCGATCCTCACGCGTTGCTTCCGGGAGGCTCGCATGGCGGGCGCGCGCTTTACGGAGACTGGATCGACGCGTTGATCATCCGGGCGCGCGACCAGGCGAGCGTCATCGTGGAGGGTCCCGAGGCCGCCGCGGAAGCGCGAGCCCCAGCGGAGATCATGGTGGGTCCGGTATTCGCGGGCGAGTCGTTCGTTGGTGCGATCGTGCTCGCGGCGGAGGAAGCCAGCGAAGCGTTCCGCGCGGGCGACATGCTGTTGCTCGAATCGTTGACGATGTTCTGCGGCGACCTGATCCGGAATCTCCGTCTGGTCAACGAAGTTCGGGAGATGTCGCTGGACATGGTGCGCGCGTTGGTCAATGCGGTCGACCACAAAGACGAGTATACGTCGGGGCACTCGGTTCGTGTCGGTTATTTTGCCACGATTCTCGGAAAGTGCGTCGGCCTCAAGGACGAAGAGCTGCAAATGCTCCGATGGAGCGCTCTTCTTCACGACGTCGGCAAGATTGGAATCCGCGACGATGTTCTGAAGAAGGAAGGGAAGCTGACGGCGGAGGAATTTGATCACATCAAGGAGCATCCTGTCCGCAGCCATCGCATCCTCCAGGAAGTGCCGCAGTTGTCTCGGGCGAGTGACGGCGTCTTGTATCACCATGAACGATGGGATGGGACGGGATACCCCGAGGGATTGGCGAGCGAGGACATTCCGCTTCAGGCGCGGATCATCCACATCGCTGACGTGTTCGACGCGTTGACCTCCGATCGATCCTATCGAACGGCCTTCACGTGGCAGAAGGCGCTGGAGATTCTCGATGAAGACTCGGGCAAGACGTGTGACCCCGATCTCCAGCCTCTTTTCGACAAGCTGATTCGCGAGAGGGTTGAAGGGAGGCCATCGGGTTGGACGGATCTTGTTCAGCACGCCGGTCGCTTCGCCCACACGGGGGACATTGATCCTCTACCGAGTCCGATTCCGCTACGCGGTCACGGAGGTGACACCACATGACACTGACGCTCCTGCTTCCTTGGTTTCCGATCGTTCTGGCGGTTGGCGTGGGCGGGCGTATTCTCGGACGCACGCGTGGACTGGCGATGGGGATTGTGTCGGCGTTGTTCTGGCTGCTGCTGGTGCAGGCGTCCGCGGGCGACGGGTTTTCCGGTCAGCCGTGGGTTGTTTTGTCGATGATCGCCGGGGCGACAGCCATCGTGGCGATGGGCCGTTGGTCCGGCGAGTTCGCCGCGTCCGAAGCGGATTCCACGGTCTCGAAGAAAACGGCCACGGTGTCCCCCGAGGCGCACGTGACCGAGAGTCGACATCTCATCGCGGCCGTGGACCGGTTTGATGACTGGCTGCATGAGCATCGCGAAGACAGTGATCCCTGGCCCAAGTTCGACGAATTCGTTCGCGCGCTTTTGTACGAGTTTTGCCAGGCGACGCACGTGCGGCCGTATCGTCTTCTCAGCGGAGGCGACGACCTCGTTGCTCTGCACGATTCAGAGCCACTTGGCGACGATGACCGTCTCTCGGCGCGTCGCGGGATCGTCGGGCACGTCGTGACGACGGGGCGTCCGTATCTTTTCGGCGATGCTTCTCAGGGCGAACTGGTCAACCGGTTGGGCGACGAATCGGACGAGCCGATCGCGTGGTGCTTCGCCATCCGCCAGGGGCCTCGTCGACTCGGTGTGGTTCTGGTGGGGCAGGTCGGTTTCGCGCCGGATCAGCAAGTCATCTTCCGTCGTTCGATGGAACGGTTGGTGAATCAGTTCTGGTGCACGCTGGCGGAAACGATGTTGAGCCGTTCTGCGGCACAGGTCGATCCGGCGTCGGGTCTTGCGACTCGCTTCGCGTTTCTGCGTGTCGCGGAGGAATCGCTTCGATCGTCTTACAAACAGGGTGAACCGGTTGCGATCGTCGTCATGGCGATCGAGGGTCTTCGGACGTTGAACGACACGGGTCGCTGGGAGGTGGCGGACGAAGTCGTCCGCGCGGTGAGCGACGTTCTACGTCGCAAGGTGAGAATGGACGACCAATTGGGGCGGTTTGACGATTCACGAATGGTGCTCCTTCTTCGCCGCGTCGATTCGGAACTCGCCTCTTTGATTGTCGCCCAGATGATGTCGCGGGTGACGGCGGTCTGTTCGGATGCTTCGCGGTGGGGCAGCTCCGTGTGTGTACGGTGCGGTGTGACCGGAAGTGGAACGGATGAGCCGACGCTTCGCACGCTGATGTCGCGCGCGCTGATTCAGTGCAGCCGGGCGCGGCAGGCGCATGCTTCGGTGGCGAGTGATTTCAGCGTTTCGGTCGAGGCCGATGGAGCGCCGGCGTGAAAGTAGACCAACAGAAGATCGGAACCGTCGATGTGCTCTCGCCTGTGGGTCCACTCGTTGATGAGGGCGCTACGGCGTTCGCGAAGGTCCTTCTCGACCGCGTCCGGTGCCCGAACCCTCGGGTGGTCGTATCGCTGAGTGAGAGTCCGTACTTGGACAGTACGGCTGTGGAAGGGCTGGTCGAAGCCTCGGATCAACTGGCGGATCGTGCCGCGAGTCTTCGCCTGGTGGAGACGCCGGCGACGTGCCGCGAGATTTTGGAGCTCACGGGCGTCGCGGGTCAGTTCAGTTTCTTCGAGGATGTTCACAGTGCGGTCAGGAGCTTTCTGTAGATCGCGACGTTTGACGAGGGCATTGGCGTTTTCCGCAACGGTCAGCCGGTCGGCCGTCCTGAAGCAGCGAATCGGCGTGGGCTTTCCTGATGACGAACCTGGCGATTGAAAACGTGGTCCGACTGGGTGAGCAGCTCCTTCATGATGGGCTGATCACGCAGGAGCAGTTGGCCGAGGCGCTGGTTCGTCAGCAGGAAAGTGGGGGGCGTATCGGCGGTGCGTTGGTCGGGATTGGTGCGATTTCGTCGGGGACGCTGGTCCAGACACTGGCCAGCCGCCTCGGCGTCAAAGGCTGTGTTCTGCGCCACGGGCTCATCGACCCGAAGGTGGCCAAGTGCATTCCGAAGGAAGAGGCAGAGCGTCTTCGGGTGCTTCCCCTGTTTCGGATACACGACGAGTTGACGGTCGCGATGGTGGAACCGCAATCCCTTCCGGTTCAAGACCGGCTGCGCGATTTGACGGGGTGTTCGATCCGACCTGTCCTGGTGATCGCGGAGAACCTCGAGGAGTATCAGCACAAGTACCTAGCGGCTGAGGTCACGGTGGATACGTTCCTCGCATCGATCGAGGAGAGCGACGTTCGTATCACCGAGACGGAAGCGATCGACGAAGGCCCCGTCACGGACCTGGACAAGATGATCGAGGGCAGCCCGATCGTGAACCTCGTCAACCTCGCTGTTTTGACGGCGCTTCGGGCGGGGGCGAGCGATGTCCATATC
>JAJDDV010000082.1 GCA_029260135.1 Phycisphaerae bacterium
CACGGTCTGGATCAGTACCTTTCGATCGATCGGTTTGGTGAGATAACCGTCGCAGCCCGCGTTCATGCACTTGGCGCGATCACCGTCCATCGTGTGGGCGGTGAGTGCGATGATGGGCCTTTCGTAGTCTTGTTCTCGTAGGAGCGCGGTGGCTTTGTAGCCGTCCATGACGGGCATCTGCATGTCCATCAGGATAACGTCGAACGGCGCTTCTTCTTCCGTGCCGAAAGCCGCCTCTACGGCGCGCTTGCCGTTATCCACGACGGTGACTTGCGCGCCGGCTCTCTCGAGAAGATGTGAGATGAGACGTTGATTGTCGGGGCCGTCCTCTGCCAGGAGGATTCGGCAAGCGTCGAGCGCGAGGTTATCGTTCGCGTTCTTCGTGGCGTCTGGTTCGGTCTTGGTTTCGGCAGCACTTGAGGGTCCTTCCACCATCTTAATGTTGTCGAGGGGTCCGGTTGGGATGGACACGCGGAACCGTGAGCCGGCCCCGGGGCGGGTTTCGACGATGAGTAGTTCTCCGCCGAGGAGTTGCGTCAGGTTCTTGCTGATGGTGAGGCCGAGGCCGGTGCCCCCGAAGTTGCGCGTCATGGAGGAGTCGGCCTGCACGAACGGCTGAAAGACAGTGGTTGCTTGCTCCTGGGTCATTCCGACACCGGTGTCGAGTACGTCGAACTCCATCCGCGGCACACCGGCGTTCTCGCGGAAGCGTGCGATGAGTCGTACGCTCCCCTGTTTTGTGAACTTGATCGCGTTGGAGGTAAGGTTCAGGAGCACTTGTCTCAATCGGGTCGGATCGGTACCGATCGTCTCGGGGATCGGGGTTTCGAATTCAACGTCGAAGCGGATTCCCGCGTCAAGTGTCCGGACGTGTGCGAGCGAATGGAGATCGGCGATCAGTTCGCCGGGCGAAACGCGGACTGATTCCATATTCAGCTTCCCCGCCTCGGTCTTCGACAGGTCCAGGACGTCGTTGACGAGTTGGAGGAGATGTTCGCTGTTGCGGGAGATCGTTCTGACTTGTTCGGGGAAGTCGCGTGATGCGCAGTCGTCGTGGCGTGGACAAGTTTCCAGGATGAGTTCGGCGTATCCCACGATGGCGGTCAAGGGGGTTCGGATTTCGTGACTCATGTTGGCGAGGAACTGTGATTTGGCTTCGGCGGCCGCGTGGGCGGCGTGGAGGGCGTCCTCGAGTGTCTTCTGCGTGCGTTTTCGTGTTGTGATATCGCGCACGATGCCGGTGAAGAACCGTTGCTGTTCGACGCGGGCTTCGCTGATTGACAGTTCGGCCGGAAACGTGGTTCCGTCCTTGCGACATGCCGGGAGTTCCCGACCGGCGCCGAGTATCGAGGTCTTTCCGGTCTCGAGGTACGTCAGGAGGTATTCGTCGTGACGTTGTTGATGAGGGGGGGGAACGATGATGGACACGTTGTTGCCGATGGCCTCCTCGGCGGTGTAGCCAAAGAGGGCTTCTGCGGCGGCGTTAAATGCGGTGATGGACCCTCGTTGATCGATGGTCACGATTCCGTCCGCCGCGGCACTTACGATCGACTCGTTGATGGCCTTCTCGCGGATGGCAGCGGATCGCAACGGGCGAAACACATAATGCCAAATGAGCGGCGCGACCAATGCGGTTAGCGCTCCCGCGTCCGCAACGGCCAGTACCCAGTCGGCGGTACCTTCCGCGAGGCACAGCGGGAGCAGTGCCATGACCACGGCTTCGGCGACGAAGACGATCGAGAGGATGGTGAGGAAGTATCGTCCTGGGGACCACTGCTGAGGATGCGCATCTCTGGTTGTGGACATTGCAGTGATCCGGCGGACTCCGTCGCTCACCCACGTGTGGGAGTGCGGCACCGGTTGAACGAGAGCCATGTTTCCTCGTCGTCGGGAAGGTCTCGACGGACAGTGCCGCTGCAAGTGTTTATCGGTGGCAGGAAGTCAGTGCTGAACGCGGTGATTGCATTCTTGATAACGGGAAGGCCGTTGGATCCGGGTCGTCCGATAATCGTCGTGTTCGGCGTGGTGTCTGTGGTCAGTGGCGAGAAGCGGCGGGCGCGGGAGTCGCGTTTCGGGTTTCTGTGCGAGTTGGCGAGTGGAATTGGGGTGGTGGAGACTCACCTCTGATGGCTTCCCGTTATGAACTTCGAGTTGGTGAGCTGTCTCGCCTGGGATGACACACTGGAGCATGCTCCAATCAAGTCCGGCGTGTTGAACGACTCGGTACATGGGAAACCCACTACTCTGGCTGCTACACTTGATCGTTAGACACGGTAGAGCAGATTCGGTGATCGCGTAGCGTGTCTTCGCCATGTGAAGGTGGTCAGAATCGGAACATCCGCGCGGACTGCCGACCAGTCGAGATCGCGCACCGCCGGCGGTTCGCCAGGTTATCAGTGACCGTGATCTCGCGTCAGGGGGTCTGGGGCAGTGGTTGTTTCTAGAATATAGGAATGCGTGGGTGTACTGGAATACGGGTGCCCCACCTGCACCCAACGAATTTCTTGCAGTTGTCCCACAGTTCTGATTCCCATAAGTCCGATTTACCAGGTACGGTCAGGCGACACCTTGTCGGAGCACGACGAATCGTCGAGCATGTGATGAGGCAGCATCGATATGACCAACATCAGCCAGCGCATTCTCTGCGTCGATGACGACGCGTACTTTCTGTCGATGCTTCGTCGACAACTCGGACGTACGTTCGATCTCACGATCACGGCGAGTTCACAGGAAGCCCTGCGTATCGTGCAAGAGCGCGGTCCGTTCGCCCTTGTCATTGCGGATCAGCGAATGCCGGAGATGGATGGGCTGGAGTTTCTTCGGCGACTTCGGCCGATGGCTGCGGACACGGTGTTCGTCATGCTGACGGTCGTCTCGGAATTGGACTTGGTCGTCTCGGCGTTGCGGGATGCACAGATCTTCCGGTTTCTGACGAAGCCGTGTCCATCGGAGCTACTGGTGGGGACGGTGCGGGACTCGTTGGAACACTACCGGTTGGTCGAGTCGGAGAAGCTTCTCAAGCAAGAGCTGGAAGCGGCCCATCTGAAGGCGGTGTCGGCGTTGCGCGTCAAGAGTGAGTTCCTCGACAACATCAGCCACGAGATTCGAACGCCCATGACGGCGATCCTCGGGAATCTGGAGCGTGTTGTGGAGGGGTGTCTAGCGGAATGTGCCTACGGGAAAGAGGATCTCCGCGGTCATCTCAACACGGCTTCTCGGAACGCCGGACTGCTACTTCAGGTGGTTGACGACCTTTTGGCTCTTTCAGAATCGAAGTCGGCGCGCGCGTCTCTGGAGCGAACGGCGTGTCATCCTTGTCGAATCGTAGCGGACGTCGCGTCTTTTGTACGAGCGCAGGCCGTCAATAAGGGGCTGGCGTTTGACGTTGAGTACGTGGGGTCCATCCCTGAGACGATCACGAGCGACGCGGCTCGCTTGCGGCAGATTCTCATTCGGGTCCTCGGGAACGCGATCAAGTTTACGGAGGAAGGTGGCATTCGTTTGATCGCGCGATGTGTGACTCCGGCGGAGGATGTGGGCGGTCCGTATCTGCAGTTCGATGTTGTGGATACGGGACATGGAATGACGTCTGAACAGTTGAGCGCTCTGTTTCGCCCGTTTGTTCAGGGGGACGCATCTTGCACTCGAACTCAGGGTGGAGTGGGTGTTGGTCTTGCGATTTGTAAGCAGTACGCCCAGTTGCTCGGTGGAGATGTCGTTGTCGTCGAGTCCGGGGAGGCGCTGGGCACGCAGTTTCGCGTGACGGTGGATGCGGGCTCGCTGGAGGGGGTTCGGATGATCACGGATCCGGCGTCGGAGACTGTTGTCACACTCAAGACGGGGGAGAAATCCCTTGCCGAGGTGCCTCAAGCCGGTTTGAGCCGCTGCAGCGTCCTGCTCGTGGAGGACGGGCCTGACAACCAGCGTTTGATTGCCCACTTCCTTCGGGTTGCGGGTGCGTCGGTGACGATTCGGGAGAACGGGAGACTCGCCGTGGAGACGGCGTTGGCTGCCCGCGATCGGGGGGAAGCCTTTGACGTGATCCTGATGGACATGCAGATGCCGGTGATGGATGGATACGAGGCGACCGCCCAGCTTCGTGGAAACGACTACGCTGGTCCTATTATCGCCCTGACGGCCCACGCAGCCGAGGGGAGCCGGGAGCGTTGTCTTCGGGCGGGATGTGATGCTTACGCGACCAAACCGATCGACCGAAAAAAGCTCGTCCAAGTGATCCAAGAACGCGTCGGGGTGTCCCCGTCGCCCTGATCTACTGCGCCTACGCCTAAGGCCATCGCCATCGGTGGTCGAGAAGGAGACTGGGGTCCGTCTCCGGTCGACTTTCCGGCCCGGGGTCTGTGGCGACATCGATCATGACGGTAGCGGTATCCAAGGCGAGTGTTCTGGTTGTCGACGACGATCCGTCGATGCGGTCGGCGTTGCGTCGTGCGTTGCGTCCGTTGGACCGTACGGTGAGCATGGCGGGCGACGGTCGTTCGGCGCTGGATGTCCTTGGGGATCGTCCGGTTGATGGGCCCGGTGTTGCGATTGTTGATTTGTGCATGCCGGGGATGGATGGGATCGAGGTTCTCGCGGAGATCAAGCGACGAAGCCCGCACACCGAGGTTCTGATCCTGACGGGTCGGGGGACGATCGGGGATGCTGTTCGTGCGATGCGCAGCGGTGCGAGCGACTTTGTGGAGAAGCCGTTCGATGCTGCTCAGCTTCGTGACAAGGTCTGCGCGGCTGCGCGGATTTGGGAGGCGAGACAGGTCGCTGATCAAAGTGACCTGGCGTCGGTTGATGACGTGTCGCCGGTCGGACTGATCGGTGCGTCTGACCCGATTCGGCTCTTGCGCGACATGGCGGGCCACTTGGGAGCAAGTGATGCGCTGGTGTTGATCCAGGGAGAGAGCGGTACTGGAAAGGAGCGGTTCGCGTTCGAGGTTCACCGGCGGAGTCCGCGCGTCGAAGAGCCGTTCACTCCGGTGGATACGTCTGCCATGAGTCCGTCGGTTATCGAGAGCGAGCTGTTCGGGCACGCCAAGGGAGCCTTCACCGGTGCGCATTCCGCGCGGGAGGGGCTGCTTCGCGCGGCGGGTGGTGGGACCGTCTTTCTCGACGAGATTGGTGACTTACCGCTCGCGCTTCAAACCCGTTTGCTTCGCGTGCTTCAGGAGAAGTCCTTTCGCGCCGTCGGATCGGATGAATGGCAAAGGTTGGATGCGAGGGTCATCGCCGCTACGCACAAGGACCTGGCGCTGGCAGTGACTCGAGGTGAGTTTCGTGAAGACCTCTATCATCGTCTGAACGTCGTTACGGTCTCGATCCCACCCCTTCGCGATCACAAGGATGACCTTCCGTCGTTGGTTGAGCATTTTGTTCGTCGATTCCGATCGGAGCGACCGGCGCTGCGTGGGATCAGCGCCGAGGCGATGAAGGTCCTGCGAGGCTATGACTGGCCTGGCAATGTCCGAGAACTCGAAAATGCAGTCTTGCGAGCCCTTGTGATGGGTTCGGGCGAGCAGATCGATGTTGCGGACCTTCCGCTTCATATCCTGGAGGCTGCACCGGTGACTTCACGGGAGGGGGGGGCGGACGGAAGTGAGCGCGGGCGTGAGGATGTGGGGTCGGGGACGCTGGCGGCCTGCGAACGAGCCGCGATCGTGGCTGCGTTGAAGCAGTCGGGCGGACGTCGTCGTGAGGCCGCGTCGATTCTCAATATCGGGACCGCGACACTCTATCGGAAAATCCGGAAGTATCGAATTGACTGACAGGGTGTTGGCATCGCCGATAACCGTTCGCGCGTGGTGTCGACGATTTGTCGTGCGGAGAACATCAACGTCAGACTGACTTTGCCGATCATATTGATAGGTTGCGCATCATGTTGACCCGGGGTGTATCGTTCTGATCGTGTCCGGGAAATCGGGATTTGTGCGCGACGGCCGCTGGAGCGGTCGGACGCGTGGTTTCGGGCGTGTTCGTTGACCTTCGAGCAGTGGTATGGATCTTGCCTTCGTCAAGAACGGCTCACACTCATCACGGCGGCGCGTCAATGGTCAAGAAGGGTCTTGCCTGCGCCGGTGTGGGTTTGGGGTGCGCGGGGGAAAGGCCATGGACACTGCACGGATTCTGGCGGTGGATGATGATGCCCGTCAACTGGCGGCGATCAAGCGATGTCTGAGACGGTCGCGGTTCGAGGTTGATACGGCGCACGGCGGCAAGGTCGGTCTTCGCATGGCGCGCGAGCATCCGCCGGACATTGTCTTGCTCGATGTGTCGATGCCAACCATGTCGGGTTACGAGTTTTTGCGTCGATTCCGGCGGTTGGACAGCGGTGATGGAACGCGTTTCGATACGATCCCTGTGATCTTTCTGACGGCACTGGCTTCACCGCATCAGAAGGCCGCCGGCCTGAACAGTGATGTCGTCGACTATATCACCAAGCCCTTCGACGCGGAGGAGCTCCGCGCGCGCATTCGCAACCAACTTCGTCATCATCATCGTGAGGAGCATGCACTGGGAACGATCGAGGGGGAGGCCGGTCGATTGCGCGCCGCACTGGAGGTGGTCGAGCGAGAGGCGCGTGCGTGCTCTCAGCCGCTCCGAGAACTGCAAGAGAATCTGAACATTGCGGATCATGTTCGTCGTTCCGCGCTTCAGCGTGACATCATCGCGCGGGCAAAGAAGGACGTCGGACGGTTGATGTGCCGTATGGTCCGAATTGCGAAATGTATCGAGGGCGATGAAACGCCCATGAACTAGCGCACGCTCTATGTCTGCTGCAGCGGTCGAGGCTCTCTTGGTGTGGCGTGATTGTCTCGAATCCCCGCGGCACGGAGATCGAGCCCGGTCCATCGTCGAATCGGTGTGACTGTGGGTGGCTGTGGTGCAGGGAAGGACGATCTGATCGCAGAGAGCCAGACCATGCGGACGGTGCGAATCCTCGCGGTGGATGACGAGCAACAGCAGCTTTCGGCGCTGAGGCGCATTTTGCGGCGTTGCCCGTGGGAGATCCACACGGCGACGAACGGCAGGGACGGACTTCGATTGGCTGTTCGTCAGCCGCCGGACCTTATTCTCCTCGATGTCAACATGCCGGAAATGTCGGGTTACGAGTTTCTTCGGCGTTTTCGACGGTTGGAGCTGCGGCGCGGTCTTCAAGCGGCGAAGCGGGCATCGGGGCATCCACGACTACCGTCCACACCGGTGATCTTCGTTACGGGTCTGGGCGGTTCCAGCCAGTGCAGGGACGGTCTGGCGGCGGGTGCCACAGACTACGTGACGAAGCCTTACGATCCGGAAGAGCTTCAGGCCCGGATCGAACGCCACTTACAGGAGTTGGAAGAGCATCGACGGGACGTGAGCCTGCTGCAGCGTGATCTCGAGGAGAGAGAATCGAGCCTGCAGGATCTTCGTGATGCTGCGCAGGTTTGTATGAAGTCGTTGGTCGAACTCACGCATTTCGTCGAGCTGTCGGAATATCAGCTGAATGCGCAACTTCGCAAGGTCCTGGCGCAGCGGGCTCGGAAGGACATGTCCCGGCTTTTGCGAACGGTTGCGGAACTGGCAGAACAACCTCTGCCCGAGAATATTCTCGCATGACACCGTGTGGCATGACGAACCTGTGTAGACATTGCGTTCCGGAATATACCGGAAACGCCAGCGGTAGGTCGACATCACGGTTTGGCGGGAGTGGAACGGATGAATGAGCTACATCTTGTTATCGCCGATGATGATGCCTGCCTGTTGAGGCTATTGGAACGGCGTCTTACGAAGGCGGGTTATGCGGTCTCGACCTGCGAGAACGGGCTCGCGGCCCGCGACTTGGTCGCGGAACACGAACCGGTGGTCTTGCTCGCCGACTGGGAAATGCCGGGATTGAATGGCGTGGAACTCTGCCAGGAGCTGCAGGAGGCGAAGTGCCGCGGCGGGATTTACATCATCTTGATGACCGCCAACGGCGAGCCGGAACAGATTGTGGTCGGGCTTGAAGCGGGCGCCGACGATTATCTGGTGAAGCCCACGCATCCCGCGGAACTGCTCGCCCGAATTCAGAACGGTGCGAGGTCACTCCAGCATCTGTCGGAGATTCGCGAGCAGAAGGAGCTTCTTGGCCACATTCTGTCGAATACGCCGCAGGGCATCTTCTGGAAGAACAGAGACTCGGTCTATCAGGGCTGCAACGCCGTGTTCGCACGGGACGCGGGAGTCAAGACGGCGGAAGAGGTGATCGGCAAGACCGATTTCAATCTCGCGTGGAAGCCCAATGAAGCGGAGTTCTATCGCGAGTGCGACGGAAAGGTCATGGAGACCGGGCATCCGATGCTCAACATTGAGGAGTCACAGCATCAGGCGGACGGAACGGAAGCCTGGCTGTTGACCAGCAAGGTACCACTGCGCGACAGTCAAGGTGAAGTGACGGGGGTCTTGGGTACGTATGTCGATATCACACAGCGTAAGATGGCGGAGGAGTCGCAGCGTCGGTTGACACGAGCGGTGGAGGCAGCGGCCGAAGCCATTGTTCTCACAAATGCGGATGCCAAGATCGTCCAGATCAATCCTGCCTTCTCGAAGATCACCGGATATTCGGCGACGGACATCCTTGGAAAGACGCCGGGACTCCTCAAGAGCGGTCGCCAGCCGCAGGAGTTCTACGAGCGAATGTGGAAGACGATTGAGAGTGGAAGCGTTTGGGCTGATCGACTCATCAACAAAAGAAAGGACGGTTCGCACTACAATGCGGAGCTGAACATCG
This sequence comes from Phycisphaerae bacterium, assembly GCA_029260135.1. Lineage (GTDB taxonomy): Bacteria > Planctomycetota > Phycisphaerae > UBA1845 > UBA1845 > OFTM174. The sequence goes on from JAJDDV010000082.1 coordinate 8,759, forward strand.
CTCCCATTGTCGATAGCGGTGGCGCCGTGACCGGATATGTCGGTGTGCATCGTGACGTGACCGAACAGGTCGAGCGCGAGCAAGAGCTGCAGGCGGCGATGGCGGAGACGGAAGAGGCGCTGGCCAAGCTTCAACAGGTACACGCGCAGCTTCTTCAAGCTGACAAAATGGCGTCGATCGGCAACCTGGCCGCCGGCGTGGCGCACGAGATCAACAATCCGATCGGATTCATCACGAGCAATCTCAATTCGCTCAACGAGTATGTAACTGATCTCGAGCGTGTTCTGTCGGCGTACGATGACTTGTTGCGTGAGACCACGAGCGGCGGTGCGTCGGTGAGCGAAAAGGCGGATGACGTCACGCGCATTCGCGAGGAGGCGGATCTCGATTACGTGATGTCGGATCTAGGTAACCTGATCGAGGAGTCGACGGACGGTGCGAAGCGTGTTCGTCAGATTGTTGCGGATCTGCGCGATTTTTCGCATGTCGATTCGCCGAATGTGGCCGAGGAGGACGTCAATCAACTCATCGAGAAGACGATCAGCGTTGCGTGGAACGAACTGAAGTACAAGACGGAGGTCGTTCGCGAATTCAACGACCTACCTACGATTCCATGCTATGGCGGGAAGCTGGGGCAGGTGTTTCTCAACCTCCTGGTCAACGCTGCGCAGGCCATCGAGGAGCGTGGGATCATCACCGTGCGCACGGGCTGTCTGGACGAGCACATCTGGATCGAGATCAGTGATACCGGGCGAGGGATTTCGAAGGAGAACGTGGATCGGATCTTCGACCCGTTCTTCACGACGAAGGAGGTCGGGAAGGGGACGGGGCTTGGACTGCACTTGACCCGAACGATCGTCAAGGCGCACGGCGGTCGCATTGCGGTGCAAAGTCAAGAAGGTGAGGGAACGACGTTCCGTGTTGAGCTACCGCTCACGGGTCCGTCAGAGGCGGAAGAAGATGAGGCCGAGTCTGAACCGAGCGTTTCGTAGGTGCTCCTTTCATGATTTTGGAGAGAGAACGTAATGCCGTCGCTTGATGCGGAAGAACGCGCCTCCCGGACCGCCCCGGGCAGTTCGCAACGGGCCGACACTCGCGCGCCTGTTGCGAAGGAAGGGGCGAAGCAAGTGAAGGCCAAGATCTTGGCGGTCGACGATGAGGGGAGCGTTTTGTCGTCTCTTCGACGTCTTCTTCGTCGCGAGCCTTACGAGCTGGTTACCGCCGACTCCGCCGAGAAAGCCCTCGAGATCCTCGAAGAGCAGACGTTTCGTGTGGTCATTTCGGACCAACGCATGCCTGGAATGACGGGAATCGAGTTTCTCGGAGTCGTCCGGCAGCGATGGCCGGATACGATCCGTGTGATTCTCAGCGGGTACTCGGCCGTGCAGACCATCATCGCCTCGATCAACGAAGGCGAAATCTACAAGTTCGTCAGCAAGCCGCGGAATGATGAAGAGCTAAAGGGCAACATCCGGCAGGCGCTCGAGCACTTTGAACTGCAGGATGACAACCGCCGTATGAGCGATCAGATCGCCGAACAGAACGAGCAGCTTCTCGCCCTCAACGCGGAGTTGAATCAGCGCGCGGTTGACGCGAGCGCGGGGCTCAGTTCGATCCAGGACCTGCACGAGTGCATTGCGGTGGGCGTGATCACGTTTGACGAGTCGGAGCTGATTGTCGCGGCGAACACGCTAGCGGGGCAGATGCTGGCTGGGGGGGCGGAGTTGTTCGGAATGCCGGCCGGAGATGTTCTACCCGAGTGTGTATACACGACGGTCTTTCCGGAAGGATCCAGCGACGGGGATGCGATCTGTGGTCATCTCGAGTACGGAGGCCGGAGTATGCAGTGGCGTCGTCATCCGGTGTCGGGGGGCAACGGTATCCGTGGAATCGTGGCCACGATTTGGGAGGTCGTTCAATGACCGTTGCCGTGGAATCGAACCTCATCAAGAGAATCGAGAGCCTTCCGCCGCTTCCGATGATCGCGCAGAAGATCGAGTCGCTGACGACGTCGCCGAACGTGTCGGCGACGCAAGTTGGCAAGGCGCTTCGGCAAGACCCTGCCATCGCGTCGAGGGTCTTGCGTGTGGCGAACTCTCCCTTTTATGGTGCGGCCCAGAAAGTGACCCAGATCAGTCGAGCGGTCGTCATTCTCGGTGGGCGAGCGGTTCGCAACGTCGTTCTTGGTCTTTGTGCGAAGAACTCTCTGGTTCCCTCGAAGAACCAGGATCCCGAGCACGTGGCGTTGTGGGCGCACTCCGTCGCGGCGGCGGTGGTTTGCGAGCAGATCGCCCGTCAATGTGGCGTCGGTGCACCTGAGGAGGCGTTTCTCGCCGGTCTTCTCCATGATTCCGGAAGGCTTGCGATGGTGGGCTGTGATCCGGACTTTGTGAAAGTTCTTTTGTCGCGGCGTCTGAGCGAGGCACAGAACCTCGAAGCGGAGCGCGAGCACTTCGGCCTGGATCACGCCGAGGCGGGCCACCAGATTCTGGCGAAGTGGGGTCTTCCCGACAGCTTCTGTCAAGTGGCGGGTCGCCACCACGATGCGGCGATTGAGGTTCAGGGCGAAGCCGATCGGATGCTCGCTTGCGCGATGATCGCGACGGATGTTGTGCAGGTCATCGGATACGGATCCGACATTCCTGCCGGGAGTCTGCATCGTCTTCGCACGGCGGCGATGGCGCTCGGGCTGGGAGCGGACGTTCTGGCTGCACTCTTGGTCGATCTTGATGACCGAATCACGGATACGATCAGTTTGTTCGGCGGGGTGGAGACGCAGCAGGCCTCCGCGCCGCCCCCTGAGAGTTTCTCTCGCATTCATTGGGTCTCTGATGCGGAGGATGCCTACGGCGTGAACATCTGCGAGGCGTATCTGGTGGGCCGGGGATCGTTTGTTCGTCGCGCGACGCCGTCCGACATGTGCGCGGATGTGCAGACCGAGGATGTTTTCTTCATCGATGTGGAGTCTGTTGGGAGTGATGATGCGGTGGCGATGGCGTCCCGTCTTGTGAGCGAAGGGTACAGGCACGTGGTCGTCCTTTCGGACGGTCAGAACGACCGTGTTGTCCAGCTGCGAAACGTCGAGCACGATATCTGCGTGATACCGCGCTTGTTCACCGTCTATGACCTCCAATGGTTGGAACAGCAGTGGAAGCGCTGAAGCCGGCTGTTCTCATTGTCGACGACGAGGAACACGTTCTTCGGTCGCTCAAGCGGCTGTTGCGACGCGACGGCTACGTGATTCATTCTGCCGAACGCGGCGCCGACGCCCTTGAGATCCTCGCGCGAGAGGATGTTTCCGTTATCATTTGCGATCAGCGCATGCCGGAGATGTCGGGCGCGGAGGTGCTCGCGGAATCGTACCGTCTTTATCCGGACACGGTCCGCATCACGTTGACGGGGTATACGGATCTCGCCGCCGCGCAGGCGTCGATCAACGAAGGGCATGTCAATCACTTCTTGCTCAAACCTTGGGACGACGAGAATCTCCGATCGATCGTGCGAGAGGGTGTTCAGTCGCACCAACTTGTCATCGAGAACCGTCGGCTCGTCGAGCTGACGAAGAAGCAGAAAGAGGAACTCGAGGCGTGGAACCACCGGTTGGAGGAACAGGTTGAGCAGCGTACGGAGTTGCTCCGTGCACAGAATGAACGGCTTCACGGTCTCCAGGGGCAACTCGAACAGTCGCTGAGGGACACGGTCAACGTGATTGTCGGGATTCTCGAGGCGACGAATCCGAACATTGACCTCCATTCCAAGCGGGTCGCGGAACACTCGTTGGTTCTTGGGCGCAAGCTGAACCTCAGCGAAGAGGAGCTTCGTGATGTGGAGTTCGCTGCGCGCCTGCACGACATCGGTAAGGTGTCGAAGATCCACGGGGCCAAGGTGACACGCCCCGCGAGGAGTACATCGGCGAGGGGGCACACACCGCTGCGACATTCGGACTCCGGGTTTGCCATACTCTCGCACGTACACGGTTTTGAGGAGATTGCGCAAGCCGTTCGGCACCAATATGAAGAGTGGAGTGGTACGGGGCATCCGGATCGTCTGACGGAAGACGAGATTCCGCTGGCTTCTCGTATTGTCGCGCTGGCCGACAGTTACGACGAGGCCGTTTTCTCAACAACCTATCCGACTCACGCTTCTCGCGATGCGGGTAAGAAAGCGCTACTCGTGGGACAGGGGAAGCGGTTCGATCCGACGCTGGTCGAGATGTTTCTGGAGCACATCGAGCGGGAGTCGGCGGGTGAGGCGGCCCATCACGAAGTGGAACTGTCTCCGTCGCAACTGCAAGAGGGGATGAAGCTGTCGCGGCCGTTGGAGAACAGCGATGGCGTGCTCCTGCTCAAGTCGGGCACCGCGCTGACAGATGAGATGATCGAACGGGTTCGCCTGGCAAGCAACATCGATCCGGTTCTCGGTGGCGTATTCGTCCGGTGCAGCCCGGATGCGGAGAAGGACGGGGAGTCCAAGGATGCCGATGCGGCAGCGACCGACAAGGGATCCGGTGCCGATGGGGCAGGGTCGCGGACGACCTCACCCAGGAGCGGGAGCTCTGGGGCGACGGGGGGCGCTCGCTCCGAAGGACCTTCGGCGGACGGAGCGGACCGTCCGTCCGCAGAGTCTTCAGCGAATCGCAAGCCGACGATCTTGATCGTCGACGACGCCATCATGCTGTGCAACGCGCTGAAGCGGGAGCTTCGCTCCTGCGGCTATAACGCGGTGACGACGGACAACGGCTATGAGGCCCTCACGTTCGTAAAGCATGAGACCTTCGACGCGGCGATCACGGATGTCATGATGCCGGCGATGAGCGGAGAAGAACTCCTGCGGCGACTGCATGAGCTGAAACCGGACCTGCCGTGCATCGTACTGACCGGCAACGCCAATATGGATCAGGTTCGGCGAATCGCGACGGCTCCGAACGTGGTCGGGATTCTCGTGAAACCGTGGGAGAAGGTGAGGCTTCTCGAAGCGTTGAACAATGCCATGACGTCGCGCCAGACGGAATCGGTCGAGACTCCTTGATGCCTCCCTGCGTACTTTTGGTCGACGACGAGCGCCCCATCCTCAATTCTCTGCGGCGCGTGTTGCGTGCCGAGGGCTATGATTTGCTCTTTGCGCAAACCGGGGAAGAGGCGTTGGCTGATCTTCGTGAGCGCGAAGTGGCTGTCGTCGTCTGCGATCAGAACCTGGGAAGCACGACCGGCGCCGAGGTTCTGGCCGAGGCGTTGCAGATCCGGCCGAGCACGGTGCGGATCATGCTGACGGCGTCCACCGATCTGAACACGGCGCAGGAGGCGATCAATCGCGGGCGGATCAGTCGCTTTCTTCTCAAACCCTGGGACGACGAGAACCTCAAGGCCGTGATTGCGGAAGGGGTCCACCGTTTTCAGCTCGAGCAGGAGGTGCTTCGGCTTCACGAAGAGACGAGCCGCCAGCGGGATCAACTGGAGTCTTGGGCGCGAACGCTGGAGGAGCAGGTCCGTCAGCGCACGGCTGATCTTCAGTCCGCGTATGAGGAGACGCTCAACGCGCTCGTGATGGCGCTGGACCGTCGCGAGCACGCCACGGCCGGTCACTCGCGGCGTGTTGCGGCCTATGCGCTGTATTTTGCCGGGGAGCTGGGGATATCGAGCGACCAGTTCGAGAACATCTATCGCGGAGCCATGCTCCACGACATCGGAAAGATCGGCGTCTCAGACACGGTTCTGCTGAAACCGGGTTCCCTCACGCCGGAGGAGCGCGAGGCGATCGAGCGTCATGTGGTGATGGGGCACGAATTGTTGAGGGACATCGCCTATCTGCGCCCGGCGCTGGCGATACCGCGTTATCACCACGAACGCTTCGACGGAACCGGGTACGCCGAGGGGATTCCGGGCGACGCCATACCGATCGAGGCCAAGGCGTTCGCCATCGTCGATGCCTATGATGCACTGCGCTGTGAGCGGCCTTACAAGAAGGCGATGTCGCACGAGCGCACGTGCGAGATCATCATGGAATCGTCGGGTACACACTTCGACCCGAGTTTGGCGCGCGTCTACTGTTCCCTTCCTGAGGAGGTGTTCGGCCAACTCGCGGAGATGGCTGAGTCCGCGGGCTGCTTTGAAGAGGTGCTCCGCATTTGCAGGACGGTTCGCGAGGACGTTGCTGTCCCCGCCGGCTCAGACGGATCCATGACGGCATCCGCGGGGCTTAGCACTACGTAGCGGAATCGCCGATGGAGAGCGGCATTCCCCTTGGCGGGCGTGACGGGTTCGCTCCCTCACGGTCGCGGCTCGGAGCGAGCGATTCGATCCCGCGGGACGTGTCATGGCCCCGCTCAGACTGATCAACCGGCGCGACGCTTGACCTTTCGATCCCTCTATTCCCGGCTCCTCCTACGGCAGACAGCAGTCACCGCAGTCGGGCAGCGGCGTGTTCTGCCATGGCGTGAAGGCGTGCGCGCCGCGTAGAAGATCGATCAGGCGCAAGAGATCGGTCGGCGTTGCGGTGCCGCTGCGGTCGATGTCGATCGCGTGAAGTGGACGGGTGCAGGTCGATCCGTCTGTGCAACTCGGTGCGGCCAGACTGCAGGGAGATCGGTCCGCGCAGGCCCCCCGGTTCGGATCGCTCAGGTAGGCTGTCAGCGCGGCGATGTCATTCGCATCGGCCATCGGTCCCGCATCGACATTTCCCGGATGGGATGTGAACCGCCCGATCGTCGTCGAGCCGTTTCCGTGATGAAAGATCAACGACGTGACGGCGCCGGGGGTGATGGGGCGGTGGAGTTCGACGGTGTAGGTTCCGTCGTGGTTGTTGACGACATCGTTGACGCGGTTGGGTGTCCACGACGCATCCTGTGCGGTTTCACAGAGGGACCAGCAAGTTGGATGGATTGGAGGCTGCACGGCCTCACACATATCCGCGAATTCGGGAGCACTGACCAGGAACGACTGAAAGCCTTGTGTATTGCCCGGGTTCGTCGTCGGATGAGGCTGCCCCGCGTCGGCGGTTCCGCTCGGTGGCATGAGGAAGTCAACGACGTCATTGGGGCACTGCTTGATCATGTTCACATGCAGATCGCCGGCGAGATCGGTACGCCCGTTGTATCCGCCCAAGCGGATCTTGTAGCATGTGTCCTTTGCGACATTAAAATATGCCCGTGTACCGCCCATGCAATCAAGGGCGACCTCCCACTCTGGACAAACCTCGGCGAGCGGGTCCACGGGGCAGTCGCAAGACGGGTATATCACCATGTACGTGTGGGGTGTCCTCGGGCCCAGACAGGTATCCACGAGGGCTTTTCCTGTGGCCGGTGCGACCCAGTCGTACCAGATCTCGTTCAGCATGGACGGGGCACATTCGGGTGCTGGACAGTCATACGTAGCCGGCGCGTGCGTCCGGTCACCGGAGAGATCGAAGGGGATGGAAAGGCCCGTACCGGTAAGCGGCGTGGCGTCCTGGCAGAGGTCGTTGGGGATGGGCGGCCAGGCGTGGTGGGTACAAGGTGAGCGGAGGGTCACCCGATACAGACCGCGATTCTCCTCGGTCTTGGCGGCGACCATGACGTAGTAGGTTTCCCCAACGACCAAGTCGGGCATGCAGACTTCCGAGTTCGCCGTCTGCGGAGACTCGGCCGGCCACTCGGCCAGTGGGCAGTTGTTGAAGTTATCATTGCAGCCGATGGGGAGAAGCTGTCGGCACGCGATTTCGTCGGTGAGCCTGCAGATGGAGCCGTCGACGCAATTCTGTTGAGCGATGCTGCATGGTGAGAAGTCATCGCAAAGGCCTTCATCAGGACGGGCGACGCTAAAGACCTGAATGAGCGAATCGTCGGCGGGATAGTGTATTGCGTCGATCGTGTGGGCGGAACTGCCGCATGTACTGACGCCAACGGAAACTGTCCTGGCCGTTGGATCGCTCGGGTCCTCCGCCACAAACTTGAACCAGGTCGTCCCGACGCCCTGCGCGCCGGGATTCTCGTTGTGGCAGCAGAATCCGGGATCGTCCGGCAGTGTCGTTGCGTGGATCGTGTTGGCTGCGGAAACGGACCAAGGAAGTGTCATGAGGATGGGGCCACCATGTAGATCTGTCGGATCGAAACAGGCGCCGTTTGGCGGCGGTTGACCGCAGACTAGCGATGCCCTTAACGCACACGCGTCGTCCCAGTGAACTGCGCAGCAGAACTGGTCCTCGCTGCATACGGTGTTACAGCAGTTGAGATCACGGCATCCCGGCGCCCGGTTGCAGTACGTCGATCCGCAAGGATCAGGAAAAGTCGGTGGACACTCTTGGCAAAAGGTCCCGTTCAGATCACAGGGGAGACCGTCACGAGTCCCACCGATACAGTTGCTGACGGCGGGTCGCCCGCACTCGTTGTCCGAACATGAACAGACGTTGAGATCAGGACAGCGTATGGTTGCGCAGGACTCTTCGGGATGGTACTCGCGACCGATATCCGCCGAGCTGTCGATACACTCCCTCTTCGTAGCGTCAAAGCAGCTGTACGGCCATTCTCCGCACTGGCCGCCTATGAAGCCGCAGCACGCGCCAAGACCGCAGGCGCGGCGACTGAGAAACGGCTGCCCCTCGCAAGATCCGTCGGGGCAATCGGCCTGGCGCGTGCAGGGTTGACTGTCGTTGATGCCTCCGACGCAGAACGAGCCCTCGCACGAGCCGATGTCACAGACGCCCGGGGCCGCACACTCTGTGGAGCTCAGGCAATCAAGGCCGTCGTCCGGTCCGTCGAGGCAGACACTCAAGCAGTCGTCATGACTGGAGCAGGGTCGGTCGTGGCTGGATCCCCCGACGCATACGGGTCCGCAGTGCTTGCCCTCGACCCACCGTGCCGGATCGTCCGTCGGGCAGTTCCATTCGGGGAGTTCGCGGCATACGGCGTCGCCGACGCAGGCGCCGTCGTCCTGACAGGGCTGGGGGAAGCTGCAATCAGCGCCGGTGAGGCACGGCGAGCCGCTGTTACGGCCACCGTCACAGACGCCTCCGAGACAGGTTTAGGATGGGCACGCACAATGAGCATCCGACAAACAGAACGCTCCTGCATTCTGCCCACCGAGACAGGTGAAGCTACCGGACGTGTCACAGATCCCGTCGACGCACGGAGTCAGGCAGCGGCAATCGTCGTCTCGATGGCACGGTGTGTTCGGGAAGCTGCCACCGACACAGGTATAGTCTTCCTGCAGGAGCACATCGCAGCAGGCACCGATCGGCGGTTCGCCCTGGCAGTAGACCTTGATGTCGACGCTCTGGTAGCAGGGGGTTGCGATGGGCTCGGGTGAGTCGCAGAGGTTGGTGGTATCGCCGATCTGTGGTAAAGATGACGCACCAATCGGACCCACGTCTGACGTAGCGGTTTTGAAAACGGCAAACAGTATCCGCCCCCCGGGTGAAAGATGGTCTTTCAGTGGAACCGGTGAAGAAAGTGTCTTTCTCAGCACGTGGACGTCATCACCGAAGACCTGGGCCTGCATACGCGTGCCTGGAATCCGGCCGGTGTCTTCCGGATCGCTCTCACTGATGCGGGAGTGCAGCGTGACCTGGACGGCGCCGAAACTGTCTGACCGCTTGCCCCTGAAGGCAACCTCGTAGGCGATCATGTTGCAGGCTTCGGCGTCGACACCCAGTTCGATGTCATCGAAGAACAGCCTGCCTCCGCCGGGTGTGTAGGGCTTCCCGTCCGGCAAGTGATTCACATAGGCTGGAAAGGCCTGGGCGCAGTCATCGTTGACGTACAACTCTACAAAGAAACTGGCGTGCGGACCTCCTGGCCAGCCTCCGAAGGCGCTCGTGCAGCCGAAGCCGTAGTCGAATCCGTCCGCGGAGACGCCGACCAGCGCAGGCGCGCCAACGACGACTCCGGCGCTCGCCCGGCTAAACGACAGGCCGAGATAGAAGGAACCCGGGAGCGTAACCCCATCCGAACAGACCCCGACGTCTTCAACATCGCAGGTTCCGACGTCATCGAGATCGCAGGTTCCGCCGGGACAATGGTCGGGCCGTGAGCACGGCGAACCGGCTGCGTCGCCGCCGACACATACCGCGGCGCAGTCCTTGACGCTCGTGCATGACTGCCCGTCGTGGATGCCACCGGCGCAGCGAGGCTGACAATCGGCATCGCTTGAACAAGGTTCGCCGTCGTGCGGGCCGCGCGCGCACACACGCGGTGGCACCAGAACGGTCACCTCGTGGAATCCCTCATCGGGGAGCGTGATCGCACCGGACGTTCCGCCGATGAGTTGCGGACAGTCGACGTCCCACGGCTGGCAAATCCTGGAACTCGGACACGCTTCGTAGAGCGCATACTCGACGGTGAACGGCCCCTCATCGTTGCTGGGGTGATTCTCCTTGTCGCCGCTGACGCGGAAGGCGAATCGATCCAGCGTGCATCCGGGAGCGGATGTCGTCGTGATGTCGTCCGCCACGCGCTGCCCCGGACCGGGGCTGAGAACAAACATCCCCTTGGTGTTTCTGTAGACAGGCTTTCCCGGTGCGCCTTCGGCAAGTGCCTCGAGCGTTGCGGCCGCAATGCCTGTGTCGGGTGTCGGTGTGGTGAAATGGGGCCGAAACCGTGTGCCGACCGGAAGCGGGCGAAGCTCCGAGGTCGGTTCCGCTGGGGATGCCCGTGAGGAGGGTGGTGGAATCGCTGCGTCGGCCGCCATCGCCGGTGTTTCGGGCTGGGGCGACGGGGAATCGTTGGGCGGTGGTTGGGCACTGGTCGTCAACGCCGTCGAATTGGCCGTTAGCGCAAGGACCCATAGAAAGTGAACCGCCGTCTCCGTAGACCACTGGAGCGGTGCTTCTCGAGCCATCGCATGCCTCCGCATTGCTACGGTTCCAGCGTTTCACAGGGGTCGCAGACTCAAACGGGCCGACGCCGTGCGGGGCGACGGCCTTCCGCGCGAGCTTCTTCAGAACGATTCTAGGCTTGCCCTTGTTATCGGGTCAAACGCGGGGTGAGTTCTTTCTGGTGTCGAGGATCATGCGCCGATGAATTGGCGCAGGGTCCATGTGATCGGCAGACCTCTTCGACCCGTGTTCATCGTCGGTCGGACGGGTGTGATTCCCCGTCCGACGAGCGCCAACTGCAGTCTCCGTGACAGGCTACGGACATGGGGGCGGTCCCGGAACAAAGGGGTAGACGAGGCCACGGAAGGCGTCGAGACCGCGCGTAATATCGGTGATATTGATGATTCGATCGGGAGTCGCGGGATCAATATCCACGCGAGTCTTGATCGGCGCACCGGGCAGACTGCGGAACCTGTCCACGATGGACACAATGTCTGAAGGGACGTTGACGGTGCCGTTTGGTGCGGTCCACTCTCCGGCGATGCTGTCGAAAGATCCGCAGACGTCGGCCCATCGCGCATTCGTGAGTGAGAGTGGGCCCGAGTATCCGATGAGGTCGGTGGTCAAGCAGGCGATGTCAATTTCCTGAATGTCGTAGACGCCGCCGGGCACGACCCCCTCATGATACACATGGACAGCGCCGAGCGTCGTCCAGTCTGTGTAGAATGGCGCCGGGGGGACACAGGTCAGTGTGGCGGCTTTGAAAGTGGGGGGAGTGGAGTCTGTGAGGCCGCCCAATTCGCTGACATCCTCCGGCTCGGCTACCCACATCTGTCGGCCATTCCACGTGTCGAACGGCGCCGGTAGATCAACGAATGTAACGCGGACCGCGGTCTGCTCGCCGGCGTTGCCGCCGGTAAAGGACAGGTATCGATTCTTGGCGTACCCGGGTGTTGATGGTTGCGGCGGGCTGGAGGGCGCACAGACGCATCCACTCGTAGAATCACATCCGTTGGGGATTCCGTCGCCGTCGCAGTCGGGGTCGCATACATCGGGAACACCGTTGCCGTCACAGTCTTCGCTGCCCGAGGTCACGCGGATGTTGTCAACCTGCCAGCCGAATGCGGTGACGAGCCCGTCCGTGACGAGACGAAACGTGATGACGACCGACTGCCCTCCGAATCGAGTGATATCGATCGTCCGTGGCTCCCATTGGGCAGTCGGGCCGCTCTCCTGATAAACGACTTCGCCGTTGACGAGCACCGTGGCAAAATCAAACCCCGCTTCGGTGTTGACCATCGTGCAGAACTCGAGAGATGCGGGCACCGGTGCGAGCGCGATGGGTGGAGACGTCAGTTCGCCGACCTGGTTGTTGCCGTAGGAGCACGTCGTCGTGCTGCCGGCCTGTGCCCAGCGGATTCCGTCGCAGGTGGGGTTGACCGCACAGGATGTAGACACCTGGAAGATTCCGGTCGTCGTCCAACCCGCCGGGAGACCGCTCTCGAAATCGACATCAATAATCAGTCCGCCGCCGGCCGTGTCGCAGGTGTCCGGAGTGCCGTTGTTGTCGCAGTCGGAGCTGGTCCCGTTGGCCAGGTCGCAGATGTCCGCGACGCCGTTTGCGTTGCAGTCGGTGTCCGGTTCGCAATCGTCCGGAAGAGCGTTGTCATTGCAGTCACCACTCGTTCCGGAACTGATGTCGCACGCGTCACCGATGCCGTTACCATTGCAGTCCTCACATTCGTCGGCGATACCGTTTCCGTCGCAGTCCTGGCTGAATCCGGTGGCGATATCACATTCATCCGGGATGAAGTTGCAGTTGCAGTCGTAGCTGGTTCCGTAGGGGATGATGTCCAGCCGATCGTAGAGGCCGTTGCCGTTGCAGTCGACGTCGCATTCGTCCGGGACGCCATTGGTGTCTGTGTCCGTGCTGAATCCGGACGAAATATCGCAACTGTCCGGAACGTGGTTGACGTTGCAGTCGTCGTCGAAACCGCGAATGAAATCGAACCCGGTGGTGAAGTTCAGGCCGTGGTCGTTGCCACCGATGTGCGTTCGACGGTAATCGCCGTTGCAGACGTTAAACTCGAACATTCGGGCGTCGGTCAAGTGTAAGTCGCCCAGGGAAGCGCTGGGCCCCCCGGAGCTGTAGTCCGTTCCGGTTCGCGAGACGAACACGTGGCCGTTCGGGCCGACATGTACACCCCAGGGACTGTCCTGCGTGAGGCGCGTGGCCGTGCCGACCTGCGCCCACTTTCCAAGCGGTGCCCCGGTCCTTCCGTCAAACTCCAGGACTTCATCCGTACCATAGCTGGCGATGAGGAGATTGCCGTCGGGCTTGAACGTCAAGCCGCGTGGCTGGTCGAGTCCACCATTGTTCGCTGCACCGACGAGTTTCCCCAGGATCGCACCGGAGACGCCGTCGTATTTGAGAACCTCGTTGGTCGCACTGGTGACGTAGAGGTTGCCATTGGGCCCGAAGGTCAGGCCGAAGGGGGCGATGAGACCGGCGGCCCCTGCCGGAACAAACGCTCCGAGCGGGGCACCACTGACGCCGTCGTAGGCAAGGACTTCGTTGGTGTTTCGGCTGGATACGAGCAGCGCACCACCGGGGGACATGATCAGACCGGTGGGGTAGCTCAGCCCACCCGAACCGGACGACACGAAATCGCCGAGGTAGTTTCCGTCCGTGTCGAAACGAACGACACGACTATCGGCGGCACTGGTGACGAGAACGGCTCCACCCGCCGTGACGATAACATCCTGACCCTCGTTGACCAAAGCGCTCGGGGCCGGTGACGAGGAACGAACGAGAACGCCGGTTGTAGGATAGAACTCCCGGAGGACTGACGAACCGAGGCCACTGGCAACCCACATGTGGTGGGAACCGGCCAGGACATCTTGATCGGTTGTTCCGTTGCTGTCGCAATCCTGACAGGAATCCAGGACGGCATTGCGATCGACGTCGAGCGGCATGTTGGCCTGAATCTCGGTGTAGTCGGAGATCCCGTTGGTGTTGCAGTCTTCCTCGCACTCGTCGGGGATGCCGTTTCCGTACGCGTCGCTGCTGGTACCGTCGGCGATGTCCTTGTCATCCGGGATGCTGTTGCCATTGCAGTCGGGTTCGCATACGTCGGGAATGTTCTTGGCGTTGAGATCGAGACTGGCGCCGAGAATATCGACGGGATCGAGGGTCCCGTTGCCGTTGCAGTCCTCGCACTCGTCCGGAATGCCGTTCAAGTTGGTGTCGACGCTGGTAGGGCCGGCGATGTCGATCGAGTCGGCGATGTTGTTCATGTTGCAGTCGTCGACGATGCACGCCGACGAACCGATATGATCGTTCATGAAGACCCGGACGCGCGTGTGAAAGTAGTTGTCTCGGTTGGCGTTTCCACCGCTCCAGGTCTGCCCGCAATAGCTCATGATCGATCCGCGCTGCGGCGTGGTGTTGGGGTCGTTGCAGGTGTCGATGAAGTTGGGTGCCAGGCGCGAGTCGTCGTGCGTGTGACCGGTTCCTGACGTGTGGCCCAGTTCGTGGGCCGTCACGTCGACGTCATAGTTGAAGGGGTGCGGTTTCGATGGATCGGGCATGAACCCGACCGCGTATCCGACCACGCCATAGGCAAAGGCGCAGAGCTGGCTGAGATAGGCCTGGCCGCCGAACGGGTAGTTTCGCCGGCCCGAGAAAAGCTGGACGGCGTCGCGATGGACATGGCCCATGTTGTTCTCCCACTCAGGCCACAGTTCCTGGAGCGGGTCACCGCCGTTGTAGAGATCGTCGGGATCGGTCCAGACACGCGTGAAGACCAACTCGATATGCGTGTCGACATCGCGGAGGTAGGTGTCGCTGACGGCGCCGTAGACAACGAAGAGATATGCCGTGGCCTCGACTTCGTCACCGAACAACGTGAAGTACTCGTAGTCCGAATCGACGGCCAACTCCATGTGCTTCACGCGGATGGTCGAAGGTGCGGCCGAGCGGGCGACGTTCGCTTCGGGCGGGCGCGGCGATGCACCGAACTCGACATGCTCCGGAACTTCAAGCGGGTGTGCGCCCTCAACACCGCACAACGGAACGCCGGGTGGCAGGTTCGCAGCCCCGATGGGCTCGAACACCGAGATGCGCCCCGGAGCGAGCCGTCGTCCGTGACGCCCTTTGTGGGAAATCTGGTATCGACCGGATCCGCCGAGATCGATGTATCCGGTCGAGAGTTGGTCACTCAGCGCAAGGAACACGTGCGAATCGCTGCGCCCCGAGATCTTTCCACGGAAAAGTGAGATGGAGGAGGGGTCGAAGGCGACCGGTCGATCGGGTTTGCCCTTTGTGCCCACCACGAATCGAGCGTTGGGTCCTGTGATGTGAAACGGCTCGAGCTCGAGTTCCACCGCGCCGCGGCCTGGAAGGGAAAAGTCGTTGACCACCAGATCGCGCCGCTGCTGCGAGGCCGCGCGAACGAGATCGCGATCCCAGCGTATGATGCTGAGGTCGGCGTCTGACGTTTCGGTGACGAAAGATCGTCGCTGGATCGTCGACGACGTGACTTCGGGTGGCGTCGTTGGCGCGGCCACGGAGGACACCGCGCGCTCGACGGTCGGCACCTTCTCGGCCTCAGCCAATGCGGTTCCAACCTGGAACATGACGACAGTCATGGCCAACGCCAAACACGTCACGCCTGTTGTACGTGGAGCCCGCTTCATGACGCGCGTCCCTTTCTCATCGGTTGCATTTTGGAATCCCCAGCCGAGATCTTGCACGGCCCCTCTTTGGTCGTCGAAGGTCCGAGTATACCAGAACATCACGCGAGAGTGAAGGACTTTCGCGCAAATCCGTCTTGCACGGTAAGGGCACGCGGGGCGCCCCTCCGTGTCGGTTTCTGTTGACAAGTTTCAATGTCGCTTGGAAACGGACGCCTGATGATGATACAATGCACGCTGAACGTATGTGCTTCGAGGGGTTTCTCGGCTGTTCCGTGAGGGGGGTGTGCTGATTCGCTGGGTGAAGGGGCGTCGTCTCATCGCAAGGACCGTGATCTTTGGGCTTCTCGTCGAGGCTGCGCCCGCACAACTCGTCTTGTATGTCGATGTTGATTCGACGGCGCCGTCTCCAAACGGACTGACTTGGTGTACGGCTTACAGTGACCTCTCGACGGCGCTGAACCTGTCGTACGACGGAATCGAGATTCGTGTGGCGCGAGGAACCTATTTTCCCGACCCCACCGGCTTGCCTCATCCTCGAGAAGCGTCGTTGCGCATTCCGCCGGGCGTGAAGATCGCCGGGGCGTATGCCGGGTGCGGTGAACCGGACCCGAACGCGCGAGATGCGGTCCTCTTCGAGACCGTGCTCAGCGGCGATCTCGACCGCAACGATTACACCGGCGGTGACACGAGCGACAACAGCTATCACGTGGTATGGGCGTCGAACTCGGGCGTCGTCACATTCTTCCCGAGCGTGATCGACGGTTTTAGAATTACGGCCGGGCGGGCCGATGGGATGGGGTTTCCCAGCGGTCACAGCGCCGGCGGAGGCCTCTACACGAGTGGCGATGTCACGGTGACGGGTTGCACCATCGTGCGCAACGAAGCCGTTGTCGGCGGCGGGATGTTCAACCTCGAGGGAAGCCCATTCATCACCGACTGTGTGTTTGAAGACAATCGCGCGCAGTGGGCGGGCGGGCTCGCGTTGTACGGCTTTCCTGCCGCTGGAGGGTTGGATCATCCACCGCCGCGCTTCAATGTTGCTCATGGCGATCCGCGGTTGGCCCGGTGCCGATTCGTGAACAATCAGGCGAGTCACTCCGGCGGTGCGCTTTGGGTCCACGGATTCCAGGAGAACCCGACGTTCAGCGACTGCGTTTTCGCATCGAACACCGCCGGAGTCGATGGCGGCGCGTTCTTCATGCAGGGGACGATCCACCAGTTCAGCAACACACTGTTTTCTGGAAATCGCGCGGGTGCGAAGGGCGGTGCAGGCCTGGTTCTCAGTGACACGGTTCTCAAGAACTGCACGATGGCCGACAACTCGGCGGCGGCCGGCGGGGGTGTATTCATCGAGCTTGCCGGTCGAACGAGTTTCGTCGACTCCGTTTTCTGGGGGAACCGCGCGGGGGGCGACGTCACTGAATCGGCGCAGATCGATGGGCAGCCGCCGGGCGTCGATCACTGTTGCGTTCAAGGATGGACAGGGGTGCTGGGTGGCCGGGGGAACGGTGGGGGCGATCCCCTCTTTGTTCCCGGTCCGGCGGGTTGCTACTACCTCAGTCAACCCGGCGCAGGACAGTCAGCGATGAGCCCGTGCGTCGACGCGGGCAGCGTACCCGCAGCGCTTGCAGGGCTCGGCACATTCGTTACGCGTGTCGACGAAGTGGCGGACGCGGGCACGGTCGACCTGGGGTACCACTATTCGATGAGAGGTCTGTCTTTCGTTTGGGGCGACGCTGACTTGGACGGGCGCGTGTCCCTGGAGGACTTCGGCCGACAGCAGGCATGCTTCACCGGACCGACCGGCTCGCCGGTTCCGCCATGTTGCCGTGTGTTCGATTTTCAGGCAGACGGTTTGGTGGACCGTTTCGATTACGCCCGCTGGGCAGCCCATCTCTTGGGGCCGTAGCCGAAGCCGCACCACGAGCGGCAGATCGTCGCCTCGGCGAACCGAGCGCCCGCCGTCTACCGGTTTTACGCGCCGGTGTCGACGCTGTCCGGATGGCTGGGAAATCGTGCCGGCAACCGGACTACGGAAAGGCAGCTTCGAACCCGGATGAGAACGCTTGCGGCCCTTCGATGAATTCGACCGATTCGCCGTTGTAGATGAAGGACAGGTCCTCCCCGCGGTACGACTTGAGGCGCAGTTCGTCGCACTCACTCAAGTCGACGGGAGCCTCCAACGATTCGCGCGGAATCGGTCGATTGTGCTCATCGAACGCGACGAGCACGATCGGCTTGAAAGGGTTCCGGCGGTTGTACTTCACGACGAGGGCATAGCGGTCGTCGCTGAGCTGCAGTTTCGCTCCGATCGGAAACGGCTGGATCATCCGGGCGAACGGCGCCATCAGTCGCGGGTCAAAGAATCGTCGGTAGGGCCCGGCGAGCATCTCCCAGAGTACGCGAGCCGGTGATCGAGCATCGGCATAGACTCGTTGAGAGGTAGCCGCATCGAAAGCGTCGGCGATGCGTACGATGCGCGTGAAGATGTGGAGTTTGTTGCCGTCCAGGCCGCTGGGATACCCGCTACCGTCGAAGTTTTCGTGGTGTGTTCGGACGATCATCCTGGCAATCGCCGAAAAGCTCTCCGGGAGCATGTCGGCGCCGGCACTGGGATGCTGCCTGATGGTCTTTCGGTCGTCCTCGGACAGCGGGGCCGAACTGGTGTATAGGGCCTGATACGGCATCAAACCCAGATCCATCGTCATGGCACCGAGCCCGAGTGGCGCAAGATCTTGCGCCGCATAATAACCGAGATCCCGAGCTTTCGTTTGGCGCTTGCGCTCAGAGACGACGTAGTCGAGCACTTTGGCGCCGAGCAGCATGCTGAGAAAGAGGACGTTGCCGGTGTGCGCGGCGAGATAGGTGCTTCGCTCCAGGCAACTGCTGATCAGCGCCGCCGAGGTCGGGTTCTCGTCGAGAAACTGCATCAAGTCTTCGATGGCCGAATGGACCACCCCCAGCTCCGACGCCCGTATGGTCTGCCTTCCGGATGAGCCGTCGGAGATCTGTTCGCAGATGCGAAGCTGAACGTGCGACATCGCCTCGGAGACCATATGTTGGGCGGTCTCGGCTACGTACCGATCGTTCGCGTCGTCTTCAAACTCGATCACCTCGTCCCAGAGAGGGTCGCCGACGCGCAGCGACAATCCGGAGAATCTGCGTTGAAGGGCCGAAATGTCGGCGGGTGAGAGCGGTCGATCGCCCTTGAGCAGAACGCGACCGTTCGACGACAGCGGCTCCGACAGTCTCATGCCAGGCCGAAGTTCTTCACTGGTAACGAGTAGCGGCACGCAATCACGCCTCGTCGGTTAAGCTCAGTCTGCCGACACTACACCCAGACCCCAGGCTGTTCCGTACCCCGGGTCCACGACCTCACCATGGTCTGAAGGGTGGACACACGGTACCCGATGCATGGTCTCGAAGTCGTTCCGCTGAGGTCCTTGAACCGACCCGATGGGTCTCGGTGGCGAGCCTTGTGCAGGCCGCTACCGACGTTCCATGTCCGGGGCGGTGGTCCATCCGAGTCGTCTGTAGGAGTAGCATCGACCGCAGAAGGCGCACAAATGACAAACAACCGCGTCGACCTTCCGTCCACGACGATTGACCGATAAAACGGCCATTGGTTTATCCCAGGCGACCCTCACCTTGAGCTGAAGTGTGAGCGCCGGTACCATCCTCGCAGTCGCGATGACCGACCGGCGCACTCGGACCTTCCGCGATACGTTGCGGCGCCTCGTCGCGCCGTGCCTATTGACCCGTTGTGGTGAACATGGCACAAGAACCTGACAGTCTGCCCGCCAAGGTCGTCATCGACAGCTCGTGCCTGCAGGCATGGAGGACGGTGGCGGATCAGGGGGGGCGTTTGGGCGAGGCGTGGCATCTTACCTGGCCGGATCCTGTGCAGCAGGCCGTGTTCAGGCTGCTGTTCGATGCTACCGTGCATGACCGCCCGGCGCTGGTGGCGGTTGTCGGGGGGGCCTCGTCCGGCAAGAGCACCGTGTTCAACAACCTTCTCGGCGGCGCACTGGCCAGCCGGATCACCGCGAAAGGCCATTGCACCGTCGGGCCGATCCTCGCGGTTCACGAGCTTCGACGGGAGTGGATCGAGCCCCTTCTCGACCAGGCGCTGTTGCTGCCGGAACTTGAGCGTTCGATCAACGATCTCGATGACAACGTCACCGGCGCGCCCGGGACGCTTGTGACGGTATTTCACCGAGTGGATGCCCTTCGCGACATCCTTCTCTTCGACACGCCCGACTTTACGTCCGAGGCGGCGACACTGGAGGGGGACGTCACCATGGCGCTGCTTCCCTGGTTTGACAAACTGGCGGTTGTCGTGGATCACGAGCGGTGGTACGACCGGCAGTCCATCTCCGATCTGCGCACGGAGTCAACCCGCTACGATCAAGATCGATTCGTGCTCTTCAACCGCACACAGGAGGGGCGCCTTGCCGCATCGGACGAGGCCGCATTACGCAAGCAGGCGGATCGACTGGCCGCGCGCGGAATGGGTATCCTCGAGTTTCGCCGCGGGCGGGGTTTCTGTCAGTTCGCGCCCGGAACGTTGGACCGGGCGACGGCATTTCTTCAAGCACCTGCACGCAGCCGAACGCCCGCGCTTCAACGCCACATCGCCGAAGCAGCGCATCGTGCGCTCAATCAGAATGAGGAACGCGAGGCACGATTCCGGGAGCTTCAGACCGTGCTCGTCGCCGCGCTCGAGCGGGCCCTTCCGACCTCGTACGCTTGCAGGACGGCCATGATGACGGCGGCGGAACGTCGTCAGCTCGAGGTGGCAGCACGGGTGTTGCGCATTCAAGAGGCGACCGAATGGGTCCGCGCGCACCAGGAACGGTTTCGTCGCGCACTGACGCGCGTCCCCGTTCTGGGGTCGTTGGTCGGCGCGACTCCGCCTCCGATGTCGGAAGACCTAGATGAGACCACAGACCGCGTAGCCCTAGCCCAAGGCTACTATGAGACCGTCGCGCGTCAGCAAGTCAGTGAGGTGCAATGGACGCTTCGATCGAGTGCCTTCTGGGATGAACTCCGTCGGTGGACCTCACTCGAACCGGCCAAGCGGGACTTCACGTGGCAAGACCGGACCCGCGACGACGTCCGGAAGCACGCGGAAGCGTTCGACGCCGCCCTAGCGGCCTGGACCGCGAAGGTCGAGGCCGAGTGTAAAGGGGTGTCGCCGCACCTTCAGGGCGCCATTGGTGTCGGGGTCGTGGCACTCTCGGTCGTGTTGCTCGCCGCGCCCGGCCCGGTCGCGGCGCTGACCTTGGTGTCGGCGAAAGGGGCGATCGGCGCGGCGCTGGGCAAGCTCGCCGCGGCGGCGGGGGCGGGCGCGGTCTTCGGGAAGCACGCGGGCCGCTTGACCGCCGTCATTCGCGAGAAGCTGCTGGGAAGCCCCGAGTTTCGCGCCGTCCAGGGCGCGGCGGCCGGTTTCCGCGAGCAAATGGAGCGTACTGGTCGACAGCTGGCCGACGACGCGCTGGCCGAGGCCCGAGCGCTTGTGATGGACGCCGACGAGCCGCTGTTTTCGGCCTTGGAAGTTCTACGCGAACCGCCCGCGTGACGCAGTTGCTCTTCCTGGTCGGCAGGCGCAGGTGGTATTCGCCTAAACCAGATTTGACGCCTCAAGTGTGCAAGAACTCTGCAGATGAACTCGTGGATGTCGCCATCGTGGGCGGCGGGGCGGCGGGATTGGCGACGGCGGTCTTCGCGGCTCGTCGATTCCCCGGTCGGTCGATTGTCATTCTGGACGGCGCGGCTCGACTCGGAGCCAAGATCCTCGTGTCGGGCGGCGGTCGCTGCAACGTGACGAACCGCGCGGTGACGGCCGCCGACTTTTGCGGCGGGGACCCGCGACAGGTCAAGCGCGTCCTGGCCGGCTTTTCCGTTGAGCGGACGATCGCGTTCTTCGAGGAACTCGGCGTCGTACTTCATGAGGAGGAGGGCGGGAAACTCTTTCCCAACACGAACCAAGCCCGCACGGTCTTGGCGGGGCTGATGCGCGAAGCCGATCGAACCGGCGTCAGTATCCTTACGGAGCGACGCGTGACCGACCTCGAATCGCGCGAAGGCGGATTCCAGATCGTGACCGGCAGTTCCGAGTCGAAGGCTCGCCGGTTGGTCCTCGCGACCGGAGGGCAATCGCTTCCGAAGACGGGCAGTGATGGCGCGGGTTATCGCTTGGCGCAAAGGCTGGGACACGGGCTGGCGGATCCTGCGCCGGCGCTGGTGCCGCTTCTACTCGAGGGGGAGTTTCACCAAGCCCTTTCCGGCATCTCGCAGGACGCGGAGGTTTCTGTAACCGTTGCCGGTGATAAGCCCATCCGCCGGCGGGGGGCGCTGCTGTGGACGCACTTCGGCGTCAGCGGACCGGTCGTGCTCAACGTGTCACGTTTCTGGCACCGTGCAGCAGGCGAGGGCAAAGAGGTGAGGATGACGGCGAGTTTGCTTCCCGGCGAGGATTCTGCCGCGGTCGAGCGATGGCTCGTCGGGGCCGG
Source organism: Phycisphaerae bacterium (assembly GCA_029260135.1). Lineage (GTDB taxonomy): Bacteria > Planctomycetota > Phycisphaerae > UBA1845 > UBA1845 > OFTM174. The sequence goes on from JAJDDV010000082.1 coordinate 30,757, forward strand.
CGAGACTCATCCGAAGGCGTTGCTACGGACAACACTTTCCCGGCGGGTTCCCGCGCGGTTGGCTGAGGCCGTGTTGGGTAAGCTGGAGGTGGAGGGTACGACACGGATGGCCCATCTGGACAAGGAGACGCGCCGCAGGGTCGTTCACGCGCTGTTGGCCTGGCCACTTCCCGTGATCGGAAGTCGTGGTTTTCGCCACGCGGAGGTCACGTCCGGCGGTGTTCCGCTCCGTGAGGTCGACCCGAACACCATGGCCTCTCGTGTATGCCCCGGCCTGTCGATCGTGGGGGAAGTACTCGATGTTGACGGACGGATCGGTGGCTTCAATTTCCAGTGGGCATGGTCCAGCGCGTGGGTGGCGGCGCGTGGTATCGAGCTTCCGTAAGAGAACAGTTGGCGCATAACGCCGCACCGGCGCCGGGTCGCGACCGCGCCGTCGCGACCCGGGACCACGTGCGACATTTCGCCATCAATCGTCGTGGACCGG
>JAJDDV010000083.1 GCA_029260135.1 Phycisphaerae bacterium
GGTAGCGCCTGCACGCGCCAGGCCGACTGCCCCGGCGGATCCTGCGACGGAGGACCCTTCGGTCACGCGTGCGGCGTCTCAGCCTGCTGTACCTACGACGACCATTGCGTGGACGCCACGGAGAAGGAGTGTTTCGGACGCCCGGAACCCGACATCGGCGTCTTGTATCGCCAGAACAGGTATTGCGACAGTGGCACCGTGGAGTGCCCATTCGGCTCATGCGTCACACGCCAAGGCGACTGCTCCGCAGCACACCCCGAGCGAGGTTGTGAAGACCCTTATTGTTGCACCGCCGTCTGTGAGTTCGATGCCTTCTGCTGCAACGTTGAGTGGGACGGATACTGTGTCGCGTGGACGCAGGCGACTTCTGAGTGCTTCAACACCAATCTTTCGAATGACGACTGCTTCAACGAACCGTACGACATGAAGGCGCGCCTCATCCAGGTCGGCACAACGGTGGTCGGAGGAGACATCACGGCAGGAACCTACCCAGACGAACCATACCCTTGCTGTGGAATCGGTTCGCCGTCACGGGCTTTGGGGAGAATCTGGTACCGTTTCATCGCACCCCGACCGACCGAGCCCTCCGATTCCACAGTCTCCGTGGAAGTCAACACCTGCGGCAGCTCCAGCTTCCCCGCCGCCGCCGCCAAAGACACGCTGCTCCAGGTCTACGCCGTCACCGACTCCGACCGAGGAGTCTGCACCGACGGTACTCTCTGCAGCGTCGACGCACAGGACTGCGCCGATGCATCACCCTGCGTCTTTGATGAGGAATACGCCTGCCAGCGTCTCAATCCCATCGCCTGCAACGACGACGCAAGCGACACTTGCCCCGGACCCAGCGGGCTGCCCGAACCCAAACACGCCAAGGTCTGCCTGCCTGACCTGATTCCCGGCGACGTCTACTACGTCATGATCGCAACAAAAACCAATGAAGATCGCGGCGCCATTCGCATCACCGTCTCAACACCCTGCGAGTCCGCGCAACCGCCAAGAACACCGAACGACCTCTGCCGCGATGCCACGATGCTCACCGGAACTGAACTCTCGGTTCCGTTCGATCTCTCCGGCGGAACCACCAATGCACCCGCCACGTTGGACTGCCCAGGCCCGCAGTGCCAACCGGCGATGCAGAACGATCTGTGGTTCCGCTGGACCGCACCCGGCAACGGACCAACCTGGATCGACACCTGTGGTGAAGATCCACTGGTGACGCCGAACACCTCTCTGGTCGTTTATCAGGGTTGTAGCTGCCCCGTGGATGACGGCGGCGGCGTTGCTTGCAGTAGAGTCATAACCGACCCCGGTTGTTTCGCCGGATCAAAGGTCCAGTTCGACGCGATCCGCGACACATGCTACACTATCCGGCTCGGAGGCTGGGAAGGCAGCACGCCAGCAGGCACACTCTCTCTTCGCCACTACGACCGTTGCCCACAAGGCACCGTTGCGTTCTTCGATCCACCGCACGGCGTCGTCGACGCCAGGCAACCTCATCCGCCTGACTCCCCTGACAACGTGCAGACCACCGATCAACTCCACTACACCGCCCCCCATGGCGCCGACAGCCCGAGCTGCTGGTCACTCTGCGAGATCGGCCGACCGCCGGAAGTCCCGGCAAACGCCATCGTGCGCATCGACGATCACGGCGACACAACATTCACCATACACCTCGACCGCCCGCTCCTACCGGGACACGAAACGGTTCTGAAATACACCGACATGCTGGGCGAGGTCACGGCCAGAACATTCACCATCCTCCCCGGTGACGTCAACCGCGACGGCACTTCAAACCCCGCCGACGTCACTTCCCTCTTGGAGATTATCGCAGGCAATGCCCCTTCGCGCTGGGGCTTACACAGCGAGGACATCGATCGCAGCGGAACCGCGACCCCCGCCGACGTCCTCCGCCTGATCGACCTCCTCCAAGGCGCCCACTTCTACGCCCCCGGCTGGAACGGCCGCTCCACCCCACCCGACACAGGCCAATGCCCATAGCACCAGGGCGAAGAAGTCACCGAGCGGAGACCCACAAACGGCAACGACCATTCTGTCCCAACCGGCCAACCTCAGATTCCCAGGACAATCACCGCCCGACCGAAAAAGCCTGCAAACACTTGGAACGACACTCAACACGCGCCTACAATTCATCGCAAGAAAGCCAAACGGTGATGCAACGGAGTCGACCCCCGGAGTCCGTGCCTGTGATCACACTCTCAATCCTCTGGGCGATCTCAGGCGCGATCGCAAAAGCGCCTGAAGAGCAAACCACTCAAACACCGGCCACAAAATGTGACTCACCATCCGCCGAAACCGCGCAACAGCACACGCCGTCTTCAACACCACAGAGCGCACAACCAACCCCACTCAACGCACTTCCCCCCGGAGCCGTATTCCAGAAACGCGTGACTTCGACAGGACGCAACGCCACCGCCGACAGCGCGACCGGTGCCAACGCATCCGACATCACTACCCCCGCCAAGCTCGTCTACAGCAACACACTGGGACGGCTCGTCTTCAGCCCTGCACCACAACAACGTGTGGCTGACGACATCACGACGACCGCAGCACACGGGTGTGCATTCGACAAGTTCGTGTTCCGCGTGAGCGGCGACAAAGACAACAATCCACATATCAACGAGGGGCCGTTCACCGTCACCTACGCGATGTACGAGACCTGTCCCGGCGCCAAGATCTGCGACCCGTGGAATGTCAACTGTCCCCAACTCATCGGCGGCACCTCAGGATCGATCACCCTGCCAAACGAGGGCTACCACGAGATCACCGTGACCATCCCGCCACTCGTCTGTACCGGTGGCTACAACGATGGTCAGCCGTGTGCCAGCGATGCTGATTGCCAGCCAACCTGCGTCGGTGGCACCGCAGACGGCACACCCTGCAGCGCATTCGAGGATTGCCCCGAGGGCGCCTGCGACATGTCGCAAGTGGGAGCATGCAGCGACCACGTCCCCCTTCCCAGCTCCTTTCACTTCGCCGTAACGTTCGATCGCGAGAAGGCCGGCATCGTCGTCGGTACCCCGCCGTTGATCGGCGTTTCAGCAGACCGTTTTGACGGCAACGCCGCCTGCTCCTCGTCGTTTGGCGGGTTCCCCGCAGAACCACACGCGAGCTTCGATGTGCAGGTTTACGTTCGCGGCGAGTGCGATGACGCGTTTGCCGGTTATCACAATTCCATGCACGCCGGGCCGCCGTACTCCGCCGGCGCCAACCGACTCTTTGCGGACGCCATTCACCTGGGCGCGGACGAGTGCGACATGATCGGCTACGAGGTGCGCTTCAGGGGCACGCGATCCAGCAGCAAAGGCGCCGTCCAGGTCACGCTGCACTCGTATCTTGACGCGGAAAACCCGGAAATCGGCGGGCGGATTGAGGGAACGCTCACGCGAATGCAAGCGAAGGTGTGGGACACCGATGTGCGCGTGTTGCGAAAGACGTTCACTACACCCGTTCCGCTCCCCGCGAATCAGCAACTCTGGGCGGTCTTCAAGTCAGGGAATAACGAGGTCGGGCCGATCCAAACGGGCAGCCCGCCTGTCGTAGGCCGTGTGAACGAATCCCCCTGGCTCTCGGTGCCGCCGCCTTTCATCTCTTGCCAGCCTCCCTTCCAGAGTTGCAGCTCAGGGTTTGACATCACAATCTTCTGCGAAGGAAAACCACCAATCGGTGCCTGCTGTGATTCCCACCTGAAGGATGGCTACTCCTGTGTCGGTGGCTCCTACCCCGGCACGCCATGCACCCGAGACGACGACTGCGCTTGTCTGCCGCCGTGTGTCGACGGAGGCTGCGATACCATCAGCAGCTTCACCTGTGTCGGCGGGGGCAATGAAGGCGCGTGGTGCCTCTCAGATTGGGATTGCGCCTGCCCCTCCAACACCTGCCTCGCGAACGTCTGTTACGGCGGCCCCAATAGCGGCCTGCCATGCATTACCGCAGCCGATTGCGATTTCCCGCTGCCGTGCACCTCCGACGGCATCTGCATCGGGGAGGCCGTCTGCCGTGACGTGCCCGAGTGGAACTGCCCATCGACCAGTCAGAATCAGTGGATACAAGGTTACCGTTGCGGACCCGTCTGCTTTGGCGGCGATAACAACGATCAACCCTGCACAACCGATGTCGACTGCCCCAGCGGAACCTGTAACGGCGCCTTCTGCACCGGCGGACTCAACGACGGCCAGGCCTGCACGCGCGCAGCCGATTGCCCCGGCGGATCATGCGAAGGCCAGCCCTTTCAAAACGGTCTGGCATGTGGTGAAGGCGCTTGCTGCGGATTCGACGACGTGGTCCCCTGCACAACGGGGACTGACCGTGCCTGCCGCGAGTCAACAGCCACGGGCCGTCGAGAGTTCCACCTTGGACAATTCTGCTCCGCAGCGCCGTGCACTTGGGGAGCGTGTCAGTATGACGTCTGCAGAATCATCCACATTCCGCTCTGCGTCGGCGGCGGCTACAACGACCAACCGTGCGATCCGGATGCCCCCCTCGAATTCGAGTGCCCTCCAGGACCACCCACGACATCCTGCGAAGTCCGGTTCGACTGCGTGCGCAAGGAATGCTGCAACAACGTTTGCGATCTCGACCCGTTCTGCTGTACCCACGGATGGGATGCCCAATGCTGGGAGCTGGCTCACACCGTCTGTACTTGGTCCACGGAAAACGATCGCTGCCACGACAAGCAGCGCCCGGATGGCGGAGCGACACTGCTCCAGCTGCCTTTGTCTGTCACGCAAGTAGACTTGATCCGCGCAAGAACACAGATCGACGAACCGGGTTTCTGCTGCCTCGACGACCTCCCCGGAGGGCAGGCGGTCGCAACCTCATGGTTCAAATTCGTAGCCGAATCTCTCGATCTCTCGGCGACGACGACCTCCGTCAGAATCGACACCTGCAGCAGCGAAGGGGAGTGGGGCCTAGGCGGATTCTACCCGACCAACGATTCCATCATCCAGGTCTTCAGCGTAGCCGACCCCGATCTCGGTC
>JAJDDV010000084.1 GCA_029260135.1 Phycisphaerae bacterium
AGGATGCTGGCTCGGTCCGGATACGACGTGCGATCTATGTCTCGCACCGCCGGTACTCGAAGGCGCTTGCTGCATGGGCGACGGAACCTGCCAGCTTCTGGGTGATGTGCTCTGCTTCGAAGGCGGCGGATTCTGGCTGGGGCCGGATACGACCTGCGCACTGTGCGACGGTATGAACCTCCAGGGCGCGTGTTGTTATGGCGACGGTACGTGTCAGCTCGAAGGTGATCTGGCTTGTCTACTGAATGGCGGATTCTGGCTGGGGCCGGATACGTCCTGCGACATGTGCGGCGGCGTAAACGTCGACGGCGCGTGCTGCTTCTGGGACGGCACTTGCCAGGTTCAAGGCGGCGTCGCGTGCTTCGACAACGGTGGATTCTGGCTCGGTCCGGACACCACGTGTGACCTGTGCGGCGGACCGCCGGATGTTGACGGCGCCTGCTGCTATCCCGACGGAACCTGCCAACTCCAAAACGAGTTCGCCTGTTATCACGACGGTGGATTCTGGTTGGGACCGGACACAACCTGCGACCTCTGCGTTGCACCTCCGAATCTCGACGGCGCGTGCTGTTTCGACGATGGAACATGCCAGGTGCTCGCGGATGTGGACTGCTTCAACGGCGGCGGATTCTGGTTGGGGCCGGATACGACATGTGAGATGTGCGGTGGACCGCCTCCGGATGGTGCGTGCTGCCATGCTGACGGTACGTGTCAGTTACAGGCCGGTGATGCTTGCTTCGGCGCCGGCGGTTTCTGGTTAGGTCCCAACAGCACGTGCGATCTTTGTGGGCCTCCGCCTGCGGACGGGGCCTGCTGCAACAGCGATGGCACCTGCCAGGTTCAGCCGATCGATGCGTGCATCACCGCCGGCGGATTCTGGTTGGGGCCTGACGCAACGTGCGACCTCTGCGGTGGACCGCCCGCGGATGGCGCGTGCTGCCATGCTGACGGTACGTGTCAGTTACAGGCCGGTGATGCTTGCTTCGGCGCCGGCGGTTTCTGGTTAGGTCCCAACAGCACGTGCGATCTTTGTGGGCCTCCGCCTCCGGATGGTGCCTGCTGCTACGACGACGGCACGTGCCAAGTTCAGTCGATTGGTGCTTGCATCGGCGGTGGCGGGTTCTGGCTAGGCCCCGACACGGCCTGCGATCTGTGCGTCGCACCCCCGACGTTTGAGGGTGCCTGTTGCCTCGGGGATGGCACGTGTGACATTCTCACGGATGTCGCCTGCTTCGATGCGGGTGGATTCTGGTTCGGTCCCGGTTCCTTGTGTGCCGGCGTAGCGTGTCAACCGCTTCTGCCCGCAGACCAGCCGCAAGTCGGATGCGTCGATTGCATTGCCGGGGACTGCAATGATTGCGGTCCGGGAGCGTGCGAAGACGGGGTCATGTCACTCTGCGAACTGATGGGTTATAGCTGCAACTGGAAGCTCGGCTGCAACGACGACATCAGCGGCATGGCGCGAGCGGCGTTCGTGTGGCGCAATGGCGAATGCTACTGCTGGGACGAAGGTCAGAAGAACTGGTTCGGAACGACCTGCCCCGCGCCCGCGTCCGGCTTCTGCCCAGCCGCGGGCAGTGCGGCCAGCGCCGAAGGTTCAGCCGCCCCGCAGTTCGGAGACGTCTTCGCGACGGTCGATCTTCCGGGTCGCAAGCTCGTCCGCGGCGTACAGAGCGCCGTACTGACCGCGGCCATCGCCGCGCCGACCGGTTCGTCGACGGTGGCGCTGGAGATCGAAGTTCCTCACGGGTGGTCGGTATCCGACATCAGTGACGCGGGTGAATGGGACGAGCTGAACCGCAAGGTCAAGTGGGGACCGTTCTTCAATGACCTGTCTCGAGCGGTCTCTTTCACAGCGGATAAAGTTGAGCGTAAATCGGACGTCACACGGAAGCGTAGCGTGGCTGTGGACTCGGTCACGAACGGATTCGTGGGCACGGTCTCGTTCGATGGAATCAACCAGGCGATTGTCGTAGAATAGTCGTCATGGTGTAGTATCGTTGGAATGAACAACGCAGACCGGCCGGGCGCGCTGCCCGGCCGGTTTGTCGTTTGTCTGTACGGATCACGGGGAGGAAACGCCTTCCCCGGTAACCATCATGGGAGGGCCTGAGCGTGGGGGATCGAAGTCACCATCGTCGAATCTATCGGAACATTCCGCTATGGCTGTTCGCAGCGATCGCCGTGACCGGAGCAAGCGCTTCGGCACAGCAGCCCACGCGTGACCTATCCAACTTCGCGGGACCTGGAACGACCTTCACGGTCTTCGTGACGCTGGACGTTCCTGGAGGAACGATTGTCGCCGCAGCGCAGGACGCGCCGCCTGGTGGGTGGGCCGTTTCGAACATCAGCCACGGCGGCGGATGGGATGCGCTCACCAGCGAAGTGAAATGGGGACTCTTCTTCGATCCCTCCATACCTCCCGTTGTAACGTATGACGTTACGCCACCGGCGGCCATTTCGTCCGCGTCGTGCTTCTCGGGCAATGTCTCGTACGGCGGTCCGGAAGTGACGTTCGGTGGCGATCTGTGTATCCCTGCCGGTGTCCCGGCGGCATCGGAATGGGGCCTCTTCACGTTGGGTCTGCTGATGCTCAGCGCCGGTACGCTGGCGATGCGGCACCGAAAAAACGAAGGACCTCAACCACGGTAGACGTTCTTGATCGGTCTCCCCGGTGCGACGCCGGCGGTACGCCACACGGATCTTGCCTGCCGCAGAGCGCAGTCTCGAAGTGTTCTCAGCGAATGATCGCGACGGCACGGACCTGAGGTGATTTCGAGTTTTGCGCGCTTGGTACCGGCAGGGATTCCTGATGCCGTAAGCCCTGCCGAAGGTCATACGCCTGCAAGGCCACCGAGCGCCTTGTGAGTCTTCGCTGCCTGTTCCCAGCAGAGCACCCGCCGCCTATTGCGCACCCGTGAAACGGCGCTGCAGGGCGGCAAAGTCCTGCATATCAATGTCGCCGTCGGAATCCGAGTCAAAAATGGACAGATACGGGTCGCGACACTGCAGAACGCTCCACGGAGGTGACCGCTGAGGACCGCCGATCGAAAGCGTGAAGAGCCGGTGTTCGCTCAGGTCGATGTCGCCGTCGTTGTCGACGGCACAGGCGTCACAAATGATTTCAATGTTGAACTGGCCGGCAGAACCGCCGACTCCATCAGCGACGACAAAGTAAGTTATTCCGGGCTCGGCGTAGAAGCGGGTGAATTCCGGAGCGCCACTTCCTCCGAAGTTCCTGAGGCTGATGCAGCTCCAGTTCGAGAAGCCGCCCGGGTTGCAGCTTCCCCTCAGCACGTACAGGCTCATGTCCCAGGCACCGCCCGTCGGACCGGCGAGGACCCGCGCATGACACCCGGCGGGTGCGCGGAGCTTGTACACCACGTCTGGTCCGACGCCGATTCGCTGCCCCCCGGGTGATCCGGATCCGCAGTCGCCGTTTGGTGCCGCGCTGTCAATGTCGTAGTCATCAACGCGAGGTTCGGTGGTGTCGCTGTGTGTATAGGAGCTAACGGTGACGGCGTGCGCCACGTCACAGTCGTCTCCGGCGACCTGCGCGGCGGCGCTGCCCGGCGCCACTCCGAGCGACAAGGCAGCGAGCAGACCGAGTGTGACGTGGATCGGATTTCTCCAGGGGTCCTTCACCTGTCTCATGGTGGCCTTCCCTCTTCGTGACGATGCCTATCGCTCGGTGTCAACAGGCTTCGCGTCATTCGAAGTCTCTGTCCGCGCTGTTGTCGGGCTCTGGTCACTCGACCGATCGTCGACGAGCGCGGAGACCATGCACTCCAACTGTTCGATGCGAGCCGAGAGTTCGTCGATCTTCCGGTCCTTCTCACCCACTTGTTCTTGCAGGCCCTGAATGGCCGCCAGCGCCACGCCCGCAACGTCGGCTGGGGCGAGGTGCTTCTCATCCGCCCCGAGTTTGAATGTCTGACGAAAATCCTCAGCCGTCGGACCCATATGGCGTACCGAATCGTCATCGGTTTTGTAGTTCCAGACGGCGACTCGTAGATTACGCAGTTTCGCCAGCACCGCATCCGAATCCGTATCGGTGAAGTTCTCCTTCAGAGCACGGCTGGATCCCTGGCTTAACGTGCCGGCGATCTCGAGGTCTCCGTCCGGTGCGAGCACGAATTGTGACAAGGCGCCGGGGCCCATATGAACGCTGCCGTCCATTAAGACGGCGAGTTCGGGTCCACCGGTTCCTGGCCGCGAGATGGCAAACGAATCGCTCTGCCCTTCTACATCTTCAAGCCCCGCTCGCCATGCCTGATCCGTTCCCTTGTCATACATCAGCAGCCCGGCTTGCCCATAGCTGATGAGTTCGAGCAGGTCACGCTGTTCTACCGCCCGCGACGTCTCTTCCACAAGAAGCTTTGCGGTTCCGCTCCCTCGCCGAATATGAAGAAGTGCGCTCGGATTCTCCAACCCCAGACCGACATTTCCACCCGCGGCGATGAACAGGCTGCTCGACGGCGCACCGGGCTGGATTCTGAAGGGGAGTGTCGAACCGTTCGTGGCGTCGCGGACAAAGAAATTCGCCTCGTTTCCGGCAACATCCCATGTCTGTGCCGTAAAGCCGCTGCTGCCGTTCTGCTCCAAACGGAAGGTGGGCGTATTGCCCGTGGCGGCATGGAGGTCGACGACGGGGCTGGACGTTCCCAGGCCAACGTGCCCCTTATCGTCAACGTAGAGTGAATGGGACGACGCACCCGCTTCGAGCGTGAACGGCGTCTTATTCCCATCGACTTCGTCGATGGAAAACCTGTTGGCTCCTCCGTTGGCGGAATCGTTGGCCGTAATCTGCCAGTCGGTAGTCGGGAAGCTGGAAGTAGAGGAGGTATCCTGGAACTTGATCCGTACGTTGTTCTCCTTCAACCTGATCGTATCGAAGCCGAACGATTCCCCGTTGGTACAGTCCGTCCCGACGCAGAGGCTCCCCGTGACGAGCAGATCGTCGTTGATGAGTTGATCCTTCGCAACCTGTTCTTCCTCAACGACCGTATTGAACTGCCCGTCAGCAATCACAAAATGCCCGATCCTCGACGACACGAGCCGGTCCCACGCGGGGTCGGCGCGGCCATCCACGATGTCGTCGAGCACTTGCCCCCGCCCCTCCGCCTGCACGTCCTCCTCGCTCACGGGTCGCATCAGGCGAAGTTCGTAGGTGTAGGCGGCATCGGAGAGCGTCGTCCACACCGGATGCTTCAGGTCCAAGGCCAGAAGATCCTTCGCGCCGTACTCCAGCTGGATCATCTCGCCGCCGGATGCCGATACGGTCAGCAACGCCTGCGAATATTCGACGTCTATCGTCCAGGTCAGGCGTCCGGAACTGTAATCCTCCTTGATCGTCGGCTCGATGCCATGGGGCGTCTGCCCGTTCGCCTGTACGGGCATCGACAGGAACAAGGTCCCCGCGGCCACAAGAACGTAGCTGGATAATGCGTTTCGGTTGTTCATGATTTGTTCCGCCTTCAACCCAAAGCGTCGCGAAAAACCATCGGCACGAGGTCACCTCGCCCACGGATTCCTGACCCCCTGCGTGAGCGTATAGTCTAGCGATTTCATCCGACTGAAACAAGAGTAATTCTAACGGCTGAGGGTACAATGGGCGATAGCGCAGGAGCAGATAATAGCGATGCTTATGGGGCTCGCACGAGGTTTTGTCGATGCCTTTGAACGATTCCAAAAACGAAACCGCCCCGTGGCGTTTCGGCGCGCCGTTGCTCGCCGCACTTCTCACGGCGACCCTCGTCGGGGGCTGCTCCGAAGAGGTCGAAGCGCCGGGCGAGGATATCGCCCGGGAAGGTCAGGGACGCCATGTGGCGTATTTTTCGGACATTTCGCAGGACGTCGGCCTCGACTTCGTGCATGAAAACGGGGCGATCGGGCGTCGCTGGCTGGCCGAGATCTCGCCGGCCGGCGTAGCGCTCTTCGACTTCGACCAGGACGACGATCTAGACGTTTACTTCACCAACGGTCACCGCCGGCTCGGACAGTCGGAGATTGACGAAAGCTGCGGCAACCGACTGTTCCGACAGGAAGACAACGGGATGTTCGTCGACGCAACGCGGGGGTCCGGCCTTGGCGACGCGCATTACTCAATGGGTGTTGCCATCGGTGACATCGACAACGACGGCGATGCCGATGTCTATGTCACAAACTTGGGACAGGACCAACTCTTTCGCAACGACGGCGACGCGACCTTTGAGAACGTCACGCGTTCGGCGAACGTCGACGTTGACGGCTGGTCTTCCTCCGCGTCCTTCTTCGATTACGACCGCGACGGTTTTCTCGACCTTTACGTTGTGCGGTATGTCGAATGGAACCCTGAGAAGGTCTGCTACTCTCAGGCCGGGGCGTTGGAATACTGCGGCCCCAAAGCGTTTCTCTCGGCGCACGACGCACTCCTCCACAACAACAGAGACGGCACATTCTCCGATGTGACTCGGCGCGGGGGCATGGGGCGCGTCGCTTCCGCAGGTCTCGGAGTCGTTTGCGACGATTTCAACGATGACGGGTGGATCGATGTCTACGTGACGAACGATCTGGCCGCTAACAACCTCTGGATCAACCAAGGAGACGGCACATTTCGTGACGATGCCGAGTTGTCTGGCGCCGCCTACAATATGAACGGCCGCGCGGAGGCCGGCATGGGGGTCGTCGCAGCTGACTTCGACAACGACGGTGATTCCGATCTCTTCATGACGCATCTGGGGCAGGAGACCAACACGCTCTATCGTAACAACGGCGTCGCCGGAGGGTTCGTCGATGCGACGGGGCAGTGCGGCTTGGCGGTGTCCAGCGTCCCCTACACCGGCTTCGGTACCGTAGCGATCGACGTGGAGCTTGACGGCGACATGGACATCTTCGTCGCAAACGGGCGGGTAACCCAGCAGACCGCGCTTTCGGGCGCCCTGATCCCGGCGCCTTTCGACGGTCTCGCCGAGCCGAATCTCTTCTACGCCAACGATGGCACGGGAAGCTTCACGTTGCTCAAGGCGCAGACGGCCGCGATCTGTGACCCTGTCGAAGTCTCGCGCGGCGTCGCCGCCGGGGACATCGACGCGGACGGCGACATCGATCTTGTCGTCGCCAATCTCCACGGCGCGTCGCGTCTCTATAGAAACGACGCGCCACGTCAGGGTGCCTGGTTGGCGGTGCGCGCCGTGGATCCACGTTTGAACCGCGATGCCATTGGAGCCCGCGTTACCGTTGCGTGCGGTGAGCGCCGGTTCCACCGGAGCGTCAGTCGCGGATTCAGCTATCTTTCGAGCAGCGATCCTCGTGCCCATTTTGGGCTCGGTCCGATCCGGGAAATCGACTCCATTCAGGTCCGATGGCCTGACGGACTGACGGAACGCTTTGCCGGCGTTCCCGTGAACCGTGCCGCGGTCCTCGTTCGCGGAACGGGAAGGGGCGTGGATCATGAGCCATAGTCCACACGATCGAGGCCGTGAGCTTTGGGTCTTCGGTGCAGGCGTGTTGGTCGGGGCGTTCGCCGTCGCCGGGGCCATGCGCATCTTGCGCACACCCGCACATCCGAATTCAGGCGTCGCGAGCGATACGGTCACGACCGGCAAGACGTCGACGAGCCCGACCCAGTGGGAGGTGCCGCTATTTGACATGGTCGACATGCAGCCCGCCGTGCGCGAGCGCCTGCAGCAAACGCGAGCACGCGTGTTACAGGTCCCGACATCACCGGAAGGTTGGGGCTTGCTCGGAGCGGTGTGCCACGCCCACAACCTCACGGAGTGCGCGGAGGTCTGTTACCAGCGGGCTCGCGAGTTGGACGCCGGCGATTTTCGATTCGCGTACATGTTGGCGATTTTGCTCGACTCATTGGGTCGTGAGCCCGATGGGTGTATCGCTGCTTACCGAAGTGCGGCACGGTTGAGGCCGGAGTACCCGCAGACCTACCAACGGATCGGCGATGCCCTCGTGGCGCAAGGGCGTATCGAAGAAGCGCGGGAAGCCTACCGACAGGCCGTCAGCGTCGCTCCCGATTTCTTCGCCGCTCATCGGAGCCTCGGACAGACCGCGCTCTCACAGGGCGAACCTGTGGTGGCCGTCGCTCACCTCGAGCGCGCCGTGACGCTCATGCCGGACGATGGCATCGGCCATGCCGAGCTCGCCCGCGCGTATGGGAATGTCGGCAACCGTGAGCGAAGCGAACAAGCGACCGCACGGGCGCGTACACTTCAGCGCCGCTTCGGCTTTCCGGACCCACTTGTCGACGAAATGCGTTCGATGTCGATGAGTTCACCGTCCTGCTACAACCGCGCGAAGCGGCTTGTCGAAGCCGGGAAACATGCCGCCGCCATCCCCGAACTCGAGATTGTTGAGGCTGCACGCCCGGACGACCCACTCGTTCAGGTTCTACTGTCGTCGGCGTACCGTGCCACTGAGAAGGCTTCGTTGGCGGAGAAGCACCTCGCACGTGCGAAGCAATGCCTTACCAAGATCGCCCGTCTGGACCCGGACTCCGTGAGTGCGCTGATGCAGTACGGTTTCATTCAGATGCAACAAGGGCGCATCAGCGAAGCCATCTCCTGCTTTCGACGTGTGCAGGAGTACATGCCGGATGACCCCGAGGTGAACGTTGAACTGGCGTTCGCGCTGGCCAGGAACCGTGAATTCGACGAGGCGATTGAGGCATTCGAGTGCGCTTCCGCCGGTGCCGCCCTCGGCGCCAAGGCCGAGCTGACCTGGGGATTTTTGCTTCGCCGAACCGGCGCAGCCGCGGACAGCCTCGGCCATCTTCGCAGCGCGTTGCGGCTCGAACCTGAGAACGCCGAGGCCCACTTCCACTTGGGCGCGGCGCTCGAGCAGCTCGGGCGCGTCGACGAGGCTCGCAACCACTATCGTCGCGCCGCGGAAATCGACCCGAGCCACAGAGCGGCGCAAGAGGTCACATCGCCGTCAATGAAGCGGCAGTCAGATACTCGAGGCGACTGAACCCGAGATCCAGATCTGCTGCCAGCCGGTACGTGGTGCGTCGGTCCGCTGACTTCTGCGCCGTTCACGATTGGGCACGAGGCCCTCCTGCGTGCGACGCCTGCAAGCGATGGTGCAAGCACGAGGGAATACGCCCGCGCTTCGGCGCCGCCCCGCACACTCGTCGCCCGGACAGCCGGGCGATCGATTCCAGCTGCAAGTCGAATTCCATTACGGCAAGCGACGTCCGCCAATCGTCGCGATGAAACGAGCGGTGGCGAAACGACAGCGCAAAGATCCTTGGACCCACACAGTGCCTTGACTTCTCACCTTGTATGCGAGGCACCCTACGGACAGGGAGGGCCGCCCGGCGCGAAGGGATATCCATCCCCGGTCTCAAACTCCTGAAGGACCGCTACGAACTCACTCACGGTGATCTTTCCGTCGACGTCCGCAATCACACCGTTGCTCACCCCGAGCAGATCAAGCCTCGTCTTGTGCGGGGAACCGGTGGCAGCGCCGAATCCATCGACGACGGAAACCGTGTCGAAGACACTC